>CAZIPZ010000230.1:0-5672 GCA_964541075.1 uncultured Solibacteraceae bacterium
GGGTACCTTTTCTGAATTTCGACTTTCAAGCGACTTTATCGTCCAAATGACGAAACGACTCGCCGGCGGCCGCCTAAGGTTGGCTGGAATGGCCGACGGACGTGGTGTTTCGTGCTCGGCGAATATACACAACGCTTGGTACAATCACCGCATGCGTCAATACTTCGGCCGGCTTTTTGTGGTGACCGCTATCTTTTTGCTGTCGACCGGCGTCGGTGTTCTCGTCACCCAGGAAGGCGGCCGCGTACCTTTGTTGGCAGACCAGGTCTCAACCACAGCTGGTGTGTACGAGTTCACATGGTCCCCGGATGGAAAGTCGATCGGCTATCTGACCGGACAAGGCGCGGGAACCGATCTTTGGATCGTCCCCTCAAGTGGCGGAACGACGCGTCGTGTCACAACCAATGGTGGAGCGAAACTTCAACCTCGGTGGTCGAAGGACGGGCAATGGATCGCCTATGTCGCCATGCAATCCGGACGGGCAGGGGATATCCACCTGGTCAGCCCTGACGGACAGACCAGCACTTCGTTGGTAGAGGGTCCCGCCGATGAACGCGAACCTACATGGTCTCCGGATAGCCGCCATCTCGCGTACATCGAAACGATTGGAAGAGCAACTCGAATTTGCGTCATTGATTTGGAGAGCCGAGTCGTTCGACGACTGACTCAGGGACCGGCGTCGAATCTGAGCTGGTCTCCGGATGGACAATGGATCGTCTTTGTTTCCGACCCCTTATTTCCAAGTGATGATCGTCGTGACAATCAGGACATTTTCATGGTTTCGGTTGGCGGCGGACAAGGCGCCGCGCGTCTACTGACATCCGGTACGCCGCGTTTTCGCGATGTAAGCCCTTCATGGTCTCCGGATTCTCGACAAATCCTGTTTGCTTCTGACAACACAGGATTCAGCAACATCTTTGTTATGGATCCGCAGAATGGATCTAGACGGTCGCTCAGTTCAGGAACGGTGGAACGGACCGCGCCTCAGTGGTCACCCGACGGCAGTTCTGTCGCATACCTACAAAACGACGACTCACAAACACACATTTGGGTTGTCCCGGCTCAGGGTGGCCAGGCTCTCCGAGTAACGGATCGCGACGGTCTGAATGGCGGACTGGAATCGGACGACCTTAACCGGCGGGGGGCGTTCCAATGGTCGCCGGACGGTAAACGAATCGCGTTTACACATTCGGACCCGAGCCGCACTTCGGACCTGTGGATTTCTAGTCTCGACGGGAGTCGTTCGATTCAGCTGACGAACTCAATGCCTTCCGAATTGCGCCGCGAAAACCGGTTCGTATGGCCGGACAAGATCGCATACAAAAGCTTTGATGGTTCGGAGATTCGAGCGCTTGTGTATAAACCTCGGGGGATCCGGCCTAAGAATGGTCATCCCGCGCTGCTCGTATTTCGCGATGTCATGGATGGACAGCATGCTCTTGCGTGGGATCCGTTCATTCAGTTTTTCGTAAGCGATGGATACCTCGTATTTGCACCGAATGTCCGTGGCTCCGGCGGCCGCGGCAAGGATTTCCGTCAGCTTGTTTTTGAGAAGGGCGGCGACCAGGACATAAGAGACGCTTTCATCGGCCTCGATAAGCTTTCCTCTGAAGGCCTTATCGATACAACGCGATTGGGGGTCTTTGGAGCCGGCATTGGAGGTTTTTTAGCAACAAGTTCACTCATCAAAGATGAAGCACGTTTCAAGGCCGCAGTGTGTCTCTATGGCATCGTTGACGCGGTCACAGCCGCATCGAATCCAGGAATGAGCACCTGGTCCCGCTATATGATCGGCGCGACGCCGATGACCAATCCGCTTCCCTACTACGAACGTTCGCTTGTGAATTTCGTCGACAAGCTGCGAACTCCGATTATTTTTCTTTACGCGGGCGACGACGTCTCCGCTCCTTTCTCACAGATTCAGCAATTCGCCGTGCAGGCTGAAGTAAAAGGAAAGTGGTACGACTATCGCGTTTTCGAGAATGAATCCGAAGGATGGCGAAATTGGCGCCCAGGCAACCTTCGGATTGCACTCGAGGCTATGGACGCGTTGTTTGAAAAGAATCTTCTCGGACGTGACCGAGACATCCGTTTGAGCCGAAATCGGTGATCTTGAACTGTTCCTGACAGATAAATGGAGGATCTATGCACAGTTGGGTGGGAATAATGCTTCTCTCGCTTTTGCTACAAAACTCAGATGCCGAGACAGGTATTATCGAGTACCTCAAGAGCAACGTTAAGCCCGGAACTCCGGTGATCGTCTCCGATCTTTACAATAAGGTTTTCACAGCTCCAGAAGAAAGAAAGGTCCTGGATCGCTTGTTCAACACGTTTTTCAAGATTCCGATGTTCATTGTTCAATACAACACATCGAGCAAGAAAATTCCGACGCTGCAGGAGATCTCAGAGCAATTCAGCTTCAAGGTCGCAGGTCAGGCGGATGTCATGCTTCGCATCATGGAATCGGATCCGCGCGTACCGAAGTTTTTGAGTCGCGACGCCAAGACGGGTGAAATAACGGCCATCGACATTCCGAAGATCCAAGCCAACCCTCAGTTCGGCAGGGCATTAGAAAGGAGTATTACAGGTTGGGAGGGACGTCCGAGTCCCCCGTTTGCAGTTTCAACCTACGACGGCGGTTCGATAACATCCGAGCAACTGTCCGGGCAACCCTATCTGATCTACTTTTGGTTTACAAATTGCCCTCCGTGTATAAAGACGTCTCCGTTGCTTGTCGAACTTCACAACCAATACTCTGCCAAAGGCTTTAAAATTGTGGCGGTCAATGCGGACCGTGTTTTGGAACTTCCATACGAAGATAAGATTCGCGCAGATTATGTAAGGACGCTGGGCATCAAATTCAGTACAGCCCACCTTAGCCCACAAATGCAGCAGGCATACGGCGGCGTCAGCGTTTTTCCAACCCTGTTCTTTGTTGATCGTACAGGGCTCGTGACGAAACACTTCGTGAACTTCCAGGAGAAGTCGACGCTGGACGCTGCCATTCAATCAGTTCTGGCGCCGAGCCGCGAATAGCCGTCACCGACGAAATGTGGGGTTGTTTAGATCATCGTTAGGTTTCACTGACCGACCAATTGGCGAAGAGCAGGCTCCAGTTCTTTTTGTCGGAAGCTGTAGCGGGTTGCCACAAGTTTCGCGGGCTCGACTCGCGCGCTTGAGAGAAGAAGTTCGTCGGCCATTTCACCAAGAACAAGTCGTGCGACGAACGAAGGCAACGGGAAAATAGTTGGGCGAGAAAGGACACGGCCTAACGTCTGCGTAAACTCGATATTTGTGACAGGCCGGGGGGAAACCGCGTTCACAGCGCCGTGCAGCGTACTAGCCTGGATGGAATGAAGGATGGCGCCGCACAGGTCATCGAGAGTGATCCAGCTCCAGTACTGTTGCCCAGACCCCACCCTGCCGCCAACACCAAACTTGAACGGTGTGATCATCTTAGCCAGCGCTCCGCCTTTGGCGCTGAGCACCAGTCCAGTTCGAAGATGAACTACTCGAATTCCCTTGCGAGTGGCTGAATCCGTAGCGCCTTCCCACTGACGGCAAACATCCGCAAGGAATCCTTGGCCCGAATTCGCTTCTTCGCGAAGCAGTTCAGTCCCTCTGTTCCCATAAAAGCCAACGGCCGATGCGCTGACTAACACGGAAGGAGGTGTACTCAGTCTAGTGAGCGCCTCACTAATCAGGCGCGTTCCTCTAACACGGCTATCGCGGATTCTCGATTTCTGTGCTGCACTCCACCGGCGTGCCGCAATGTTTTCACCAGCGAGATGTACAACGGCATCCGCGCCCTCCAGAGCATAGTGGTCCAGAACGCCGGACTCCGGATCCCACTGCACGTCCGTTGGCCGCGTCTTCTTCCGAACAATAGACCTTGGTTGATGCCCGGCCGCCGTCAGAAATGGAATCAGCGCCGAACCTACGAGGCCGCTTGAACCCGTGATGAAGATCCTCATACACCTCTCCGTACGTCATGGCTTGGATCAGAGAGATTATAGAGGGGAAAGGTCGTAGAGAGAGCTTTAAGGTCTACCCTGGTAGCCGTCCAACGTTCTTTTTTCCTTGTAGTACTTCCCAGCGTCGTTTAGATCGGGCTTTCCCATAGCCGTATGACATACCTGACATTGCTTTTGCTCTTTCTTGGCGATCTCGGGCGTGCTGACGGCAAAGGGGGAGAAGAGGATCGTGACACCTGCCAAAATAGCCAGAGCTCGTAAGATATTGCGCAACTTGTTCTCCTTATGGCTCATGGTGGTAGGATAACATACGCATGCATTCCAACCTCGTTAGACTGCTCGCGCTGTGTTTTGTCAGTCTTGGGTGGGCCTACTCCCAGGATCCGAGTTTCACTATCAAGGTTGAGGTTCCTCTTGTTCTTGTGGATGTGTCTGTGATGGACGGCCTTGGAAACTGGGTGAACAGTTTGTCTCGCGAGGATTTCGCTGTTTATGAGGATGGCGCGCAACAAGAAATCCATTTCTTTAGCCCTGTTTCGGCCCCGTATAACATCCTCCTTTTATTCGACCGAAGCGGCAGCACAGCGAACAAGTGGGCTTTCATGCAGCAGGCGGCTGCCGGATTCATCAACAATTTGAGACCACAAGATCAGGTCGCAATCGGAACGTTCGATGCCGAATTTCGGATGTTAATCACGTGGACTGACCCTCGTTCGGACGCCGTGCTTGCGCTCGCAGATCTGATCCGCCCACACAATGCAGGCGGAACCGTGTTTTATCGAGCTCTTGAGCGCGCGGTGCGTCGGGAGTTCCGAAAGGCTCCCCTTGGAAGACGCGTACTCGTCGTTCTTACGGATGGGCGGGACACATCTCTTTACCGCCAGCTTGTCACAACGAATGTACTTCGAGGAGCTGCGGAAGAACCCGAGTACCGGAAAATGCTGAAAGCCGTTCGGGAGCAGCGGATTCCAATTTACTTTGTGGCTTTGAATACCGACAAAAACCTCGATATCAGCCCAAATCGTAGCGACGAGTATCGAAATCTTGGGATCATTTTTCCTGAATCAACAGCGGCAGACGATTATCTATTTCAAGTTCGAAGGCGCATGGAAGAGGTTGCTGAGGTGTCTGGTGGAAGAATACTGTTTCCTAAGGAAATCGGCGACATCGTGCCGCTATACGAGGAAATCGGGCGAGAGCTTGGCGTAGCTTACAGCTTGGGTTATGCACCAACAGGGCGGACGCAGACTAAGACTTATCGAAAAATAGAAGTAAAGACGAGAAATGACCGATTGCGCATAATGCAATCACGAGTCGGTTACTATCGCGATTAGAGTCAGAATAGCACAGGAGCGGGGCCGCTTAAGCGGCCCCCAACTCCTGCGTTCGAGCTCACAGAACAGATTTTTTCTTGATACTAGTTGGTCGTCCGAGCGCCTGCGCTGCGAAGGACTCTTACTTCGACCCGCCGATTCTGTTCACGACCCTGACGAGTGTTGTTCGGCGCAACGGGATTCGCTTCGCCGAGACCAACGATTGAGACGCGATAAAGCGGAATATTCTTGCTAACCAAGTACCGCAGCACGCTTTCCGCCCGGCGCTGACTCAGGTTGATATTGTAGGTTTCCCCACCTTGGCTATCGGTAAACCCCTGAAGCTCGATCAGATACCCTCCAGGTTGCGCCGTCACCTGGCTTG
>CAZIPZ010000231.1:0-5658 GCA_964541075.1 uncultured Solibacteraceae bacterium
GTACGGAGGCAAAGGCAGTGAAGCTCACAAGGCAAGTGTTACTGGAGACACGGTTGGCGATCCTCTGAAGGACACAGCAGGTCCGGCGATCAACCCGCTCATCAAGGTGATGAACATGGTGAGTCTGCTGTTGTTGCCGATCGTCCTTAAATTTCACAAGGTCGAAGGACTCGAATCCAGCGGTCAATCGCCTTTCGGAATTGCCGTGGTGATATCGATTCTGGCGTTGGCCGCCATCGTTTGGGCGGTCAATCAATCCAAGGCCGACACGCCCGACATGCAGGCGATGGAATAGCCCTTAGGGACATGGGAGATCGCTTCCATGTCCCCATATTGGGAGCGTGCTCTTATGAGTCAAGCCATCATCGCAGTTGTTTTTATTGTCGCCGCCGCCGTCTGCGGAATGTTTATCCCCCCAACGCCGGATCAATTGCGGCCTCTCACCCCACAAAAATCAGACGGTCACGACGATCACGGACAGGGACACTGAGGGCAAGAAAAGACAAACCCCAATTCTGCTGTCCGGGATTGGGGTTTGTATTTTCTTGCCCTTATCATTTTTTGCACAACAGAGGGATGGTTTCTTGTGCCTGAATTGCCGGACGTCGTTCTCTACGTTGAAAGTTTGAGGTCGCGCATTGTCAGCTGCAAACTGGTTTGCGTCCGAATCGCGAGTCCTTTCCTGCTTCGTTCAGTTCAGCCCCCAATCGCTGCCATTGAAGGTCGAACGGTTGAAAACATTCGGAGGCTTGGAAAACAAATACTGGTGGCCTTTGAAGAGGATTTCTTTCTTGTCATTCACTTGATGATTGCCGGGCGCTTCCAGTGGAAGGAGCCCGGCGCAAAAATTCCGGGCAAGATCGGTCTCGCGGCTTTTGAGTTCACGTCGGGAACGCTGCTGCTAACCGAGGCCGGCTCCAAAAAGCGAGCGTCCCTTCATTTGGTCCAAGGCGTTAATAGTCTCGCGGCATTCGACCGTGGAGGCTTGGAGGTGCTTGAGGCCACGCTGGGTCAGTTTCAAAAGGTCTTGCTTCGCGAGAATCATACATTGAAGCGTTCTCTTACGGATCCCCGTCTGTTCAGCGGCATCGGCAATGCATATTCCGATGAGATTCTGCACCGTGCTCGACTGTCACCTCTAAAGCTGACCTCTCGACTTCACCCTCAAGAGATTGTCGACCTTTATAACTCCGTGCGCACGACCCTTACAGAATGGACGCAGAGGCTTCGCAGTGAATGTGGGTCCAGCTTCCCATCGAAGGTCACGGCTTTTCGCGAGGGCATGGCGGTTCACGGCCGATTTGGTGAACCCTGTCCCGACTGCGGCTCTGCGGTTCAGCGAATCGTGTATGCCGAAAACGAATGCAACTACTGCTCAACATGTCAAACCGGAGGCCGGTTGCTGGCAGACCGTGCAATGTCGCGCCTGTTGAAGAGTGATTGGCCAAAGAGTATCGAGGAATGGGAACTACACATTGAAAGCCGTCGGTGAAAGGCGTGGAGAGCGAATGAACGAACTATGAGTTCAGGTCAGCCGCCGTCGGTGACCTCATCGGCGCCGTCTGGCGGAGTTGCATCACCAAGGTTGTTTAGATATCCGGCAGGAAGAGAGACCTTTTGTATTCCGGTCGACTTTCCTCTCGGGACACGCATCGCCGAAGGCGGGAAAGGCTGGCATCGGTCGACCTTCGAAAAGAGCTCAATAAGTCCCGACAGTGTTTCAATACGCATGAGGTCCGCCCGGATCTCGGATGGAATGCGGAATCCCTTGGTATACCAGGAAGCGTGTCGCCTGAAGGAGTGCATTGCCAGGCGCTCGCCAAACCATTCGGCAAGCTTGCCGGCGTGGTCAAACATGATGGCGAGAACCTCATCCAGATTGGGCGGATTTAACGGGGCCCTGCCATTAAATACGTCCGCCAGATCCCGGAAGAGCCATGGCCGTCCAAGACATCCGCGTCCGACGATAACTCCATCGCATCCCGTTTGCCGCATCATTCGCAAGGCATCTTCAGCTTCCCAAATATCACCGTTACCCAGCACAGGGATTCTCACTGCTTGCTTTAACTCTGCGATCGCATCCCATTCGGCTTGGCCATGATAGAGCTGTGCCGCCGTCCTCGCGTGGAGGCCAACGGCAGCGCATCCCTCCTCTTGTGCGATCCGGCCGGACGTCAAGAAAGTCAGATATGAAGCATTAATGCCAAGACGAAACTTGATTGTGACAGGAATGCGACCAGCGCTGCGGACTGCCGCCCGAACAATGTTGCGCAGGAGGTTTGGCTTCACCGGGATTGCCGCACCGCCGCCCTTCCGCGTTACTTTGGGGACAGGACAGCCGAAGTTCATGTCGAGATGGTCGATCCTTCCCTCATTCACAAGCCGCTTGACGGCCTCCGCAATGTAATAGGGATCGCTCCCGTAGAGCTGCAGGCTTCGCGGTGACTCATCGGGACCGAAATCTGCAAGCTTGAGAGTCTTATCTCGTCCATCGACAAGCGGACGGGCGTTGATCATCTCGCTAACGTACAAACCTGCACCAAACCCGCGGCAAACAGATCGAAATGGATAGTTCGTCACACCTGCCATGGGAGCGAGTACTACAGGCGGCCAGACCGTAAGGGTTCCAATCTTTACTGGTTGGAATTCACCGTTGCCGGCAAGAGGAACGTCGCGGTTAATAGTGCTTCTATACACGGCATCCATATGCCTATGGTACACAGCTTTGACTAAAAATCCGTGATCGCCTGAACGGGGGTTACGTTCGCGTTCCTTTGAAACAGCGGGTATTACTCTCGACCCTCCCGCATCATTTCGCTTGGCGCCCCAATTGCGGCCAATGAGCACCGAGGTGTATTCAAAATGGCAAGGCTCTATATCGGCAATCTTCCACATTCGACCGCTGAGCACGAAGTCCAGGCATGGATCGAACAGCAAGGCTTCAAGGTCGATTCTGTTCAAGTGATCCGCGATCTCGATACAGGTGCTTCACGAGGGTTTGCCTTTGTCGAACTGCCAGAAGTCCTTGATGTCAACGAAGCCATAGGCGTACTCAATGGGCAAAGATTGGAGGGCAACAACCTTCGAATCAGCGAGGCAAGGCCCATTCCGTTGAAAGGCGATGCGCGTCAGTCCGGCGGAACCCGTTCTCCCAAGAAGCGCGCATCTTAGCGCCCCGATCAATCATTCCGTAATAACCGCAGGCTGACCCATCAGACGCCGGCGCGATTTCACGCCAATCGCGCGCGGCGTTTAGTTCTCCGGCGCCAGCCAAAGACCTGGTCGCAAATCCTCCGCCAGACCTTCGCTTCCACAGAGGGCGAGGGCGGCTTCTTCAGCCTGCAGACATGCGAATTCCGTAAAAAGCGGTTGGTCGGCTGAATTGCGGATGCACCTGAAACCATCTCACACGTTGCCGTGAACGAACGCATTCGGAGAACAATAGGACTAGCGGGGCAAGCAGCGTCGAATCGCGAAAATAAGCATCTGCAGGTCAAGGATAGGCTTCGGAACATACTCGTCAAATCCCGCTGCGAGATATCGCTCCTTGTCGCCCGACATCGCGTGTGCGGTCAAAGCAATAACCGGAATGTTCCTCAATGATTCGTCCTTCCGGATTCTGGACAGGACATCGATGCCGTTGATATCCCCGAGGGCAATGTCCATGACGATGACATCCGGCCGTTGCTTCCGGAAACGGCTGAGAGCCTCTTCCCCGCTCGCGCAACAAATGACCTCATACTCGTCCCTCAAGAGGTAATACAAAAAGTCTCGATTGTCCTCGGCGTCCTCAACTATTGCGATCGTGTACATGATCCTCGGTTACGAAGGCGCCAGGACCTTAACCTACGAAGGCACTGTGTGTCGGTACGGCAGCGTACGAAGTTTTATGTGGATTGAATGCGCCTGACGGCTTCCCGGACAATGGAATAACATTCGCATGACATTGCCTCAAGCCCCGGACGGTCGGTAACGGTGAGTTGGCCGCGGCCGGTTTTGATAAGACCGGCTCGCTGAAGGAGGCCTGCAGCAACCGTTACGCTGGCTCTACGCGTGCCGAGCAGCCGGGCCATAAGATCGTGTGTGACCTCAAGCCGGTCAGACTGTGCAGCATCCCGTGCAACGAGAATCCAACGACAGAGTCGCTCTTGAAGCGGATGATAACAATTGCAAATACTTGATTGAGCGACCTGGATCAGGAAGGAGTTCGTATACTTCAACAAGAGATCGCGAAGCACCGGATTCTTTCGAAACTCTGCATCCATCAAATGTCGCTGCAAACGCTGCGCATGGCCGCCGATTTGAACAACGGCTTGATACGGCGACACACCACCCAGGATCGAAGGCACACCGACCATTCCTTCATGACCGATAACGCCGATTTCGATCGTCGACCCTTCAGCGCTTGTGGAAATCAGGGAGACTAATGCGTCGCCGAGAAAGTAAACATGATCGATTGGCACATCCGGTTCGCTTAGAATCATTCCGGATCGCAGTGTCACGGGCTCCAATAATTGAGTCCATTTCTGCGCTGATTGCGGGAGAGACGCGAGGATTTTGTTGACTCTGCCCAGTCTCATAACCGTCACAAACCGAGTAATGCAATCGGTTTTCCAATTGGGCTTTTCGCCTGAAATCAATTGACGTCTATGTTGGAAGTCTTTCGAAATCGGAAGATGGCGACACTAGCATTGATGGGGTTCGCTTCGGGTTTACCCCTGTACCTCACAAGCCGCACGCTCCAGGCATGGATGGCGGTGGAAGGTGTGAACATCACAGCCATCGGGCTTTTCAGTCTTGTGAGTCTTCCCTATTCCTTTAAATTCTTGTGGTCTCCACTAATAGACCGGTTTTCTTTTGCCTCGCTAGGACGGCGAAGAGGGTGGCTCCTGATTACCCAGGCCGCGCTGACTATTTCCATCGCAACGATGGCTTTCGCACGTCCCGCCCAAGCTCTCGAATTATTGGCTTTGAATGCGGTCGTCATCGCGTTCCTCAGCGCCACTCAGGATATTGCTATAGATGCATACAGAACCGACGTGCTCCACCACCATGAAATGGGAGCAGGCGCTGGAGTGGCTGTTTTGGGATATCGCATCGCGTTGATTGTGGCTGGATCTGCGGCGTTGATACTCGCGGACTACGCGTCGTGGCCGGTCGTTTACTTACTGCTGGCGGGTGTGATGTTGACGGCTCTCGCAACCACTATTCAAGCCCCCGAGCCTAAACTCCGCGATGCACCTCCGCTGTCCCTAGCTGAAGCCGTGCAGCTTCCATTCATGGAATTTTTCCATCGAGGCAGGGCCTTCCGCTCCGGTGTAGTTCTAGCGTTTGTCGTTTTGTACAGGCTGGGTGACTCGCTCATCTCAAATATGAGCACGCCCTTCCTCCTTCAAACCGGATTCACTCAGACGGATGTTGGAACAATCCAAGGCGGGTTGGGTTTGGTCTCGACGATAGTGGGAGTCCTGGCGGGCGGCGAAATAATCAGTCGTGTCGGGATATATAAATCACTGTGGGTGTTCGGGGCGCTTCAAGCCATCAGCAACCTGGCCTATCTGATTCTCGCGACGCTGGGCCGCAATTATCCTTTTATGATTTCGACGGTTATGTTCCGAGTCTTCTGCAAAAAGGACCTGAGATAGGAAAGGGCCAAGG
>CAZIPZ010000232.1:0-5654 GCA_964541075.1 uncultured Solibacteraceae bacterium
ACAATCAGTTTTCAGTCGATTCGTTTACCGACTGCCTTCGTTCCTATTACGTTCCCGCGAGGATCAGCTATTCACAGGTTCTGCTGGAACTGTCCCGACACAATCTTGCGCCGTATAGTCTTGATCATGGCGCCAGCATTGTCCTTCGCGACGGGATCGACTTGTCCGCTTTTCCGTGGTATCCCGAAGAATTGTCTGTTCTCGACCAGCTTAAACGGCCGAACACGTTTGAGGGTGTTCAGTCTGCGACAGGACTTCCTGAAGAGAGCTTAAAGAAGATCATCGGCGTTTTTCAGAAGCTTGGAGTCATCGAGACGCAAGCCGTCGCGGCTTCGGAGAATTCGGCTGTCGTCAAAAAGTCCGACTTTGCTTTTGAAAAGCTAATTCCCGTGATAACCAATGCTGTGTTGGACGAGAGGCTCGTCGTGGCCCGCAGCGCAGCGAGCTTTACGGGTGAGCAGTTCAGGAGTTTGAAGGTTCATCTGAGTTCGAACCATATAACGGCGCCTCTAAAGGTCCTGACGATTTCGAGTCCGGATGCGCAAGATGGAAAGTCCCTGATCAGCACCGCACTAGCGTTTTCCTACGCGAACGATCCAGGCCGGCGCGTAATTATTGTTGATTGCGATCTGCGCAGCCCGGCGCTGGGAAAGTATCTAGGAGTACCCTCGGAACCGGGCCTGATGCAGTATTTGGCCAACGGTCACGCCAGCCCTTACTGTTACGTGCGACGCATTGAGAACCTGTATTTCATGACGGTCGGCGGCGTGGTTCCGAATCCGATAGAGATTCTCTCCATGGACAAGATGAGAGAGTTGATCGAGAGCCTTCGAAACGACTTCGACACGATTATTCTGGATGCGCCTCCCTATTCTCCGATTGCTGACGCACGAATCGTAACGGGGCTGAGCGACGGGCTGATCATGGTGATCCGCCGTGGAAGAACGTCTTATGGCAGCACCGACCGCGCCTTCAAGGCGATCGACAGAAACAAGCTTCTGGGCGTTGTATTCAACGACGTGAAGCCCATGTTGTTCAATACGGACTACCACCCCGCCTACTATGAATACGGCAGCGAAGCGCGCCTCTATTCCGCAGGGGAGAGCGCCAGAAAAAAGCCCAAAAACTATCTTGAATCCTAATGGACGTAGCGTCCATCAACCCAAAATCCAATGGACTGGAAAAACAATTCAAACGTGAAAGCTAGTTACGATCCTCCAATTGCTGACGAACTTCTCTTCAGGCGAATGCTTCGGCTCGAACGCCGGCGTGCAGAGCGCACGGGAGCGCGTTTTGCATTGATGCTCATCGACCTGGAAGAAGTCAGCCAGTTTTTCAGCACAGCCGTGATGTCGAATATCGCAAACGCCATCGGCGCCTCGATGCGTGAGACAGACATCACGGGATGGCAGCGACACGCGTCTGTCATCGGAATCATTCTGACGACGCTGAACGGCGCAGACCGATGCACGCTGGAGTCGGCGGTCATGGAGAGGACCAGAAACGTGCTGGCTTTGCACCTCGATGCAGAGCAATTGCGGCACGTCTGGATCTCATTTCACTTCTTCCCGGAGGACAACGCAGGCGTCCTGGAGGGCGCGCCTGATCGGAAGGTTTACTCGGATTGTGAAAGGGAAGACTTTAAGAGCAAACGGCCTGCCGCCATCAAGAGAGCGGTGGACGTCGTCGGAAGTCTTGCCGCTCTGATCCTTTTATCTCCACTGTTTCTCATTGTTCCGGTTCTCATCAAGCTCACATCGAAGGGGCCGGTGTTCTTCAGACAGGAACGAGTGGGGCAATTCGGCCAGAAGTTCAAGATACTGAAGTTTCGCTCAATGTACGTGAACAACGACAACGCGATTCATCGCGAATACATCCGAAAGCTCATCGAAAACCAGGTCGGGAGCGCCACCGGCACCTTCAAACTCAAGAATGATCCGCGAATCACTCCCTTTGGGAACTTCATTCGAAAAACGAGCCTTGATGAATTGCCTCAGTTCATCAACGTCCTCAAAGGGGAAATGTCCCTTGTCGGGCCGAGGCCGCCGATTCCTTATGAATTCGAAAGCTACTCACTTTGGCATCGGCGACGAATCGTAGAAGCCAAGCCTGGAATTACCGGCGCCTGGCAGGTCGAAGGACGCAGCCGTACGACATTTGATGAAATGGTTCGAATGGATCTGCGTTACATCGAAAATCAATCGTTTTGGCTCGATCTGAAAATTCTTCTAAAAACTCCCGGCGCTGTGCTTAGCGGCGACGGAGCGTTGTGACTTCCAATCCTTTTTCCGCGCAGGTGAATAATGAATAACACGAGAAGCTCTTCCATCTTAAAAATCGGTGTCATCGGCTACGGCTATTGGGGACCTAACGTTGTGCGCAATTTCTACAACACACCCAATGCTTCGGTCGTGTCCGTATGTGATCTCAACGTCAAGTCGTTGCAGCGGGTGCGCAAGACATACCCTTCAATGACAGTGACCAACAATCCCGCCGACATCCTGACCAGCCCGGATATCGACGCGGTGGCGATTGTCACCCCGATCTCCCATCATTTTCCGTTGGCAAAGAAGGCATTGGAAAACGGGAAACATGTCTTCGTCGAAAAACCATTCACCGCCAACGTTGCAGAAGCAGAAGAGCTCGTCGAGCTTGCAGAGCGGAAGAATTTGCGGATCATGGTGGATCACACGTTCCTATTCAGCGGCGCCGTTCGCAAAATCCGCGAACTCATTGATAACGGCACGTTGGGGAATCTGTACTACTACGATTCAACGCGCGTGAATTTGGGATTGTTCCAGCATGACGCCAATGTCGTTTGGGACTTGGCGCCGCATGATCTCTCGATCATCGATCACCTCATTGCGGATGGGCCGGAAGCGATCGTTGCGACCGGTGAAAAGCACGTCAGCAGCGAGGAGGACATGGCTTTCATCACCGTCTACTTTCCGGGCAAAGTGATCGCGCACCTCAACGTAAATTGGCTCTCGCCGGTCAAAGTGCGCACGACGCTCATCGGCGGTGAAAAACAAATGCTTGTCTGGAATGACCTTGAGGCTGACGAAAAAATCAAGGTGTACGACAAGGGAGTCGAGCGGTCGAACGGCAACGGTTACGACCTACGCGTCAGTTATCGCGCCGGTGATCTCTGGGTGCCCCGCGTGGAGCAGGTCGAAGCGTTGACCCTTGAAGCACAATACTTCGTTGATTGTGTTCTCAACTCCCAGACGCCGTTCAATGACGGATATGCGGGTCTTCGCGTTGTCCAGATGCTCGAGGCGATTGATCAATCCATGTCCCAGAAGGGCAAGATGGTCTACGTCAATTCCACACGAACTCGTCCGATTCCTTCCGAAGTCACTCTGTGAAGCTGGGCCTGTTCGTCCGCAAAGAGTGTTGGGCGCTCTCCTTCCGGGGAAGGATTGGGGTCCTTGCTCTGTTGCTCGTCTTCGCGGGCCTGATTCGTTGGGGAGCGTTCTCGTTTTTGTCGGTGAATAAGCCGACGAACGGGGACCTCCTGGTTGTCGAAGGGTGGATCCCTTTCTACATGATGAATCAGGCGGCTGCGGAGTATCACCGCGGACAATATAAGAAGGTCGTTCTCGTTGGCAGCCGCCTGGACCTGAAAAGTTCTTGCACGACCATCAATAGCGACGAGGACTATACGGCATATACCTTGATGAAGCAGGGAGTGCCGCGGCAGTCGCTCGACACGCTCCACTGCTTTGTAGGTGAAAAAGACAGAACCTATCAGGCTGCTCTGGGAGTCAAGGAATGGCTCGAGAAAAATGACTTGCATGTGAAGTCATTTGATGTCGTGACTGTTGGGCCCCACGCAAGGCGATCCTGGCTTACTTATCGCGCTGCATTCGGCAGTTCAGCTGAGATCGGCATCGTGTCGCTGAAGGATCCGACTTATGATTCGGATCACTGGTGGCGCACGACAAAAGGATTTCGTGACGTTTTCTGGGAAGGCATTGCGTACGTTTACGCAGTGCTATTCTTTGCATTGCATTAGCCCCTGCCCCCACCTCTTGAAATGGTAGTCATGGCTCAAATTTCCCCAAGTCACTGGGGGCCAATTTCGGATCATTACAGATGTTCTCCTGGATTACCGTCCTTGGATGTTTCAGGGGGACTGCGGGAAGAGAACGGATTCTTCAGATTCGGGAAGACCGTCTGCTACGGCCAGGCCGCTGGCCTGACGCAGCCTACGTTTGACGAACCCCTGTTTGACGCATCCCAGCAGGTTCAGTGCAGCCGGAGCAGCATATTGCTTCCTTTCGATGTCAGTCAGGTCCTTGACAATCTTAGATACGAAAGGTACGTGCAGCAGCCTAAGAATCTACGTTGGTTGGAGCAATCTTGGGCCAAGGACATTTATTACCGACTGCGGCCCATGCTTCCAATTTCCCTTCGGAAGCATCTGCAGAAGCTTTATCTCAGGGATTGGGATGCCATCGCATTCCCCGCGTGGCCGGTTGATCGAAGCGTAGACATTCTTTTTGAACGGTTGCTGGCGCTCGCAATGCGGGTTCTTCAGATTGATCAGGTTCCCTTCATCTGGTTCTGGCCCGAAAGTCACAAGGGCTGCGCCATCATGACCCATGATGTGGAGACTAAGGCCGGCCGGGACTTCAGTCATCGTTTGATGGACATTGATGATGCATTTGGGATCAAGGCATCGTTTCAAATCGTTCCGGAGAAGCGGTACGACGTTCCGACTTCCTATCTCGAAATGATTCGCTCGCGGGGTTGCGAGATCAATGTCCATGGCCTGGATCATGACGGGAACCTTTTCGAGAATCGTGAAGCCTTCCTGGAGTGCGCAAAAAAAATTAACCATTACGGCGAGCTCTTTGGTTCTCGAGGATTCCGATCCCCCATTCTGTATCGCAATCTCGACTGGTTGCAGGAACTGAATTTTTCTTACGACATGTCCGTGCCCAATGTCGCCCGATTGCACGCCCAACGCGGTGGATGTTGCACGGTCATGCCATATTTTCTTCCCGGCGGAACATTGGAGCTTCCCCTCACTACTATTGAGGACTACACGTTGCTTCACATTCTCGATGATTATTCGCCGCGAGTTTGGAAACAACAAATCGACATGATTTTGCAGGGGCACGGCTTCATCAGCTTCATTGTCCATCCTGATTATTTGGTGTCGAGCCGCTCGCAGGACGTCTACAAATCGCTGCTGAATGAACTTTCGCACCTCCAATCCGACCGCGGCGTCTGGATCACTCTCCCCGGTGAAGTCGACCGTTGGTGGAGGCAGAGAAGCAAGATGAAGTTAGTGGCTGATGGGCGCAATTGGAAGATCGAAGGCGTTGGCAGCGAGCGCGCACGGGTAGCACATGCCCGCCTGGATGGCGATGGGATTGTTTATGAGATGGAGTCCAACCGGTAGCGATCTATGAAGGTTTCGCAAAGGTCAGCTCTCTTTATTGGGTTCTCTTTGGTTCTCGTGGTTTTCATGGCGCAACCGCTTAGGGAAGTGGTTCGTATTGCAATGGACACGGAAACGAAGTACGCGTCACAAATTATCCTGATTCCTTTCGTCAGTGCGACGCTGATTTTTATGAACCGCCGAAACATCTTCAACAACGTGATGTATTCGCCATTGCCCGGAGTCGCAACTATGATGGCCG
>CAZIPZ010000233.1:0-5501 GCA_964541075.1 uncultured Solibacteraceae bacterium
CTTGATGATCTTTCGCGCTTCTGGCTGGCTCCAGACGTTCGGCATGACTTGGGCCTTAATACGAGACTTGCCGTCCTTACGATCCAAGAGTCCGAATACGGCAGTCTTCCCGCCGTATCCAGTGCGGCCGTGCAGCTTCGCTCTGGCATCGCGCCGCGACTTGTGCATGTTCCGCGCCAGACCGCCGATATAGGTTTCGTCGGCCTCGACTGTTTCGCCTTGCCCGCCCATCTTTTCGAAGGACTGGCACTGCATCGCGAGTCGGATTCGGTGAAGCATGAACCAAGCGCTCTTTTGGGTGACGCCCAAGGCGCGGTGGAGTTCATAAGAACTGATCCCGTTCTTGGCACAGCCGATCAGCCAAACGGCAGGCAGCCACTTCGAAAGCGGTATAGGGCTTTCTTCGAAAATGGAGCCAACCTTTACCGAAAACTGTTTTTTACACTCAAGGCACTTCCACACGCGGCGAGTACTCAGATAGCTCGTGCGCTTCTGTCCGCAATTCGGACAAGCCGGTTGACCATCAGGCCAACGCAGATCCGCGAAGAAGTTGATGCAAATGTCTTCGTCAGAGAAGTAAAGAACTGCTTCTTGAAGTGTTTCCGGAAAGGCTTTCTTATTCATGCAGAGAACTATACGTGGTAAAGCCGGGTGAGTCAACTATATTATTGCCCTTCCGAGGCCGGCTCTTTTCAGGAACTGGTCGGCCTTAAGCTATTTCGCGCCGCGGCCAAGCAACACGACAGGCACTGTCTTCAGTAGAATTTTTAAATCCAAAAAGAGAGACCAGTTGTCAATGTAGATGAGGTCCAGCTTCATCCAGTCTTCGAAGCTGACTTCGTTGCGGCCGCTGATTTGCCACAGGCACGTCATGCCAGGCTTCATACTCAGGCGTCGGCGCTGCCAACGCTCATAACGGGCGACTTCTTGCGGGATCGGGGGGCGGGGGCCCACAAGACTCATGTCGCCTCGAAGGACGTTATACAACTGAGGAAGCTCATCAATGCTGAATCGCCTGATAATCTTGCCAATTGGCGTAATTCTTGGGTCACGCGAAGACTTGAAAACGGGGCCATCCATTTCATTCAGGCCTTCAAGTTCATACCGGAGCTGTTCGGCGCTGTCGACCATGGACCTGAATTTATACATTTGAAACAACCGGCCATTCAGGCCGCATCGCTCCTGCTGGAAAATCACAGACCCAGGGGAGCTTAATCTGATAAGGAGAGCAGTAAGCAGAGTGAGGGGAAGGGTGACTAAACCCAGTATTGCGGCTAGAACTACGTCGAGAATTCTGCGGACGAACATTAAAGCTTCGTTGCTGGGAGTCGTCGAAAAGGTCAGTAGTGGAAATCCGTCCAACTCGTCCAATTCGATTCGAGCGATGGAATGAGGAAAGAAGTTCAAGACGACTCTTGCGGTCACGCCCAGCTCTTCACAATGCAGAAAGGTGTCCGTGAACTCGTGAAGTTCCTCGCGATCCGCCACCAAAATCAACTCGTCAACACCGCCTTGTTCAAGTATGCGTTGAATGTCGCCTGGATCGTAAACTCCGATCAACTTCAGGCCCCACTCCCTATGACTTTCAATCGTACGTGCGAACTCGATCGCCGTATCGGTTTTGCCGACTACGGCGACGTGCCGCACGTCGAGCGCGCTGTGTTTTTTGATTTTAAAAAGGACAGCACGATAGGAAATCAGGAGAATGTAATTGATGACGAGTGTGAGCAGGACGATCGATCGACTGGAGGCGTCCTGATTCACGAAAAACTGAATCGTCGCCATTACGAGCCAGGCGCACAAAATTGCTTTAGACAGGCGCAGCACTTGCTCGGCGCGCGACGACGTGGGCGCCGAATATACTCGAAACAGGGGCAGCAGCATCGCCCATGTTGGAAGGATAATTGCCAACAACCAAAGGTACACCTGAACCGGCATGAGAAGGTGGCCTTCCAGTTCAAACAACAACCGAATGCGGTAAGCGAGAAAGAAGCTTGCGGCCGTCAAGGCCAGATCGAGCAACCAGAGGTTTACTGCGAAAATTCTTTTGCGTTGATGAATCATGCGGGCTCTGAACTTACGTTCAAAAACACAGATGAATGCGAATTATAGACTTAAACCGCTAACCAGGTTAGCAGCTGTTACGGCCGCCCTATCCCTGGTTCTTGCAGGTTGCGGCGCCGGACGGCAGGCTTTCAACCGTGGTGTGCGGGCCGAAGTCACACAAGACTACGAAACGGCAATGTCGGAGTATCGGGCGGCCCTTGAGCGCAAACCCGGTGACCCTCAGTACCGCTTGAAGTACGAGCAGGCCCGGTTTGCTGCCGCTTTTGACCACTTTGAAAGAGGCCGTCGAGCTCTCGAGGCTGGAGATCTTGAGCGCGCTCAAACGGAGTTCAGCCGAACCGTAGAACTTGATCCTACCCACGTTTTGGCTGCACAGGAACTCGCCAAGGTCAAAGAAGCTCTTCAGACCCGCACGCGCAACGAACCGCCTCCCGAAATCATGCTGGAACAAATGAAGGACGCGACCCGGACAAATCCGGACGTAGGCGCTCAGCTGGAACCGCGGGTCACCGGCCCGATCGACATTGTAATGACGCAGGACAGTCGCGTCGCTTTTGAAACCCTTGCCGAGCTCGCAGGCATTAATGTCATCTTCGATCCGGATTTTCGTTCGTCCCGCATTCCAATTGAACTTAACAATGTCAATATTTACGAGGCGCTCGACATTCTCGCAATGCAGACGCGATCGTTCTGGAAACCGGTAAACAAAAGCACAATTGTTGTTGTTCCCGAAAATACGACGAAACGGCGTGAATATGAGGAGATGATCTTGAAAACGATCTACCTCAGCAATAGCGTCACCTCCACGGAAATCACAGAGGCTATTACGGCGCTTCGAACGCTTTTGAACATGCGGTTTCTGGCGCAGAGCACCTCGATGAACGCGATTATTGTGCGCGATACTCCAGATCGCATCGCTATCGCTGAAAAGATTATTGAGGACCTGGACAAGAGCAAGGCTGAAGTCATCGTTGAAGCGACTGTACTTGAAGTCGACCGGAATCAACTCAGGGAGCTCGGAATATTGCCTCCGCAAACCAGTACACTGGCTTATCGGACGCCTGAAACGCCCGCGGGACAAACAAACAATTCGGTTCCTCTGAGAGATCTCGAAGCCATCAACACGCAAAACTTTTCAATTAATATCCCGGATTCGGTGGCTCACTTCCTGGCGAGTTCATCGAACGCAAAGCTGGTTCAAAATCCGCGGGTTCGCGCGACCGACGGGAAACTTGCGCAAATTCGAATTGGATC
Organism: uncultured Solibacteraceae bacterium; assembly: GCA_964541075.1. Classification (GTDB taxonomy): domain Bacteria; phylum Acidobacteriota; class Terriglobia; order 20CM-2-55-15; family 20CM-2-55-15; genus CAZIPZ01. The sequence continues at coordinate 3,322 of CAZIPZ010000233.1, forward strand.
CAAGGTTCCAGTTCCATCAGGAAGTTTTCAACCCGCTTTTGTGGGCGCGACCGGGACGCCAGTCGTTCAGTTCCAATACCTCGACATCGGTGTAAACCTGGACATCACACCAAGAGTTCTATTGAACCGCGAGATCTCGATGACAGTTGCGGTCGTGGTGGCGGCGCTGGCGGGAGATCGCAACGTCGGCGGCGCGATCCTGCCGGTCTTCACCAATCGATCCATTACTCACGAAATTCGCCTGGTTGAGGGCGAAACCAACATTCTGGGTGGAATCATTACGGACTCTGAATTGAGTTCTATGAGCGGCATTCCGGGCTTGAAAGAAATTCCGATTCTGAGATACCTGTTCGGGCAGGAACGAAAGACCCGGGACCAAACCGAGATCATCATCATGCTCACGCCTCACATTGTTCGCATGCCGAATATTTCGGTCGCGAACATGCGTGGAGTCTACACTGGCACAGAGCTGAATCCTCGCATGCGCGTGGATGCCGCAGCAGCGGCCTCGAAAGTCGCCGGGCCCGCTCCAATTACTCCAGCCGTGAGCGCAATCCAGTCCACTGCCCCCCTTGCACCCCGTCCATCAAACGCCAGGCTGACGCTGGCGCCGGCGACCGTCATCTTGTCGGACGCTCCTACTCCGCTGAACATCGCGCTGACGGGAGACAATGTGTCCGCTGTCGACCTCACACTGACATTTGATCCGGGGTCGGTTTCGATCGCCGAAATTCGCGAGGCCGGCCTTCTCAGCCGTGACGGACAGGCCGTCGCTCTTGTCCAACGCGTGGATAGTCAGACCGGAGTCGCAAGAATTACTTTGGAAAGACCGCCAGGCGCTGCGCCCATCTCCGGAACAGGCAGTCTGCTTACTTTGCTGCTCTCACGGGGAAACCGCCCTTCGGAGACTCTGTTTAAGGTTGCGGATTTCAAGATCCGCGATCCGCAGCAGGCCGTGCAGCAGGGTCCGCCTGCGGAAGTTCGCGTCGTTGTTCCATGAAAATGTCTCGAAGCAGGGGCTTCACTCTTGTCGAGTTGATCCTCACCGTGACGATCATCGCCGTACTCGTCGGTTTGGCGATGCCGTTGGCTCGGAATTCCGTAAAAAGAGAAAAAGAAGTCGCACTTCGACAGGCTCTGCGAGAGTTGCGTACTGCGATCGACAAATACAAGGACGCCTCTGACAGAGGCTTGATCAACATAAAACTCGGGACGGAAGGTTATCCGGAAAACCTTGATGTTCTTGTTGAGGGTGTGCCCATGAACGGAGCCGTCGATAAGAAGCTTAAGTTTCTGAGAAAAATACCCACGGATCCAATGACGAATTCATCCGAATGGGGACTGCGCGCCTATCAGGACGATCCCAAGCTGAGTTCCTGGGGCGGACAGAACGTGTTCGACGTTTACACCAAATCGGAAGGAACAGCGCTGGATGGCACGAAGTATAAAGAGTGGTAGAGGGTTTACCATCCTCGAGTTGATGATCGTGCTTACGATCATCGCCATCCTCGTCTCAATTGCTATCCCGATGTATCAGTCGGTGGTGCTGCGGTCGAAGGAAACAGTGCTCAAAGATAACCTGCGCTCGCTGCGCACGGTCATCGATCAATACACGGCCGACAAAAAGAAAGCGCCTCAGGCCCTGCAAGACCTGATCGATGCCGGATATTTCCGAGAGATTCCGATCGATCCCATCACGGATTCACGGGAAACTTGGGAGACAGTGACGGACGCCTCCATCAGTTCGCCGGATCAGACCGAAAGCGGAATAGTAGATGTAAAGAGCGGCTCAACAGCGATTTCCAGCGAGGGCACAGCCTACAATACCTGGTAAAAGGGGGGAATTCGGGGACCCTTGTTCCGCTGCTCCCTTTCAGTCGTGAAGCCCGAGGGATCTCAGCGTCACGTCGTCGTCCCTCCAGTGTTTCTTCACGCGCACATGAAGTTCGAGAAATACTTTCCTTCCAAGCATGGCCTCCAGTTCTTGCCGGGCTGCGACGCCGATCTTCTTCAACTTTTGGCCGCCCTTGCCGATCACTATCGCCTTCTGCGACTCTCTTTCCACAAATATGCTCGCGTAAATTCTGTCGAGATCTTCACCCTCTTCGAAACGGTCGATGACGACGGCGGTGGAGTACGGCACTTCTTCTTCAGTCAAAGAGATCAGTTTTTCTCGAATC
>CAZIPZ010000234.1:0-5497 GCA_964541075.1 uncultured Solibacteraceae bacterium
CCCGGCGCGGGGGCGTAGACCTCAACAGCCCTTTCCATGAAGTGAGCTACGATCAGGATAATCACTTCATGATGATCGACGTGAACCACCAACAGATCAACGTTCAGGCTATCAGTGAGGCTGGCAAGGTGGTCGACTCCTCGGTAATTAGGTCCGTTTAGTTCGCCCTAACCTCATAGGATCTCAATGAAGTTTCGCTGCCTAGAACTGCTTTAGGAGTTCCGCATCGGCAGCGGTCCATGCCGTGCGTAATGCCGAACGCATTCTTTCGAAGTTCACCTTGTCTCCGATTGCAGCATAGGCGCGGCTCGCGCCGGAAAGCGACATCGCGCGCTTTGGCATCCTTCTTAGAGTTTCTTGAAATTGCACCAGTGCTTCTCGCGGTTTGTTCAATTGAAGCAAAAGCTCTCCATAAAATTCGTGGGCAGGCTTCATCGGTTCTGGAGGACCTTGCGGCGGATTCAGCGTGGACTCGATGGCCGCCGCCTCCTTGGCAAGTTGCAGCGCTTCGTCCTGTCGCATCATTGATACTGCAATGGCTGCCATCATCTCCTTTTCCATAATGGCAACTTGCTTCGCCCCATAACGCCCTTCACGTTCGCTTCGCATGCGCACGGCCCGAACTCGAACCAACATCCTTTCGGCCAACGACAAATCCTTCCTATTCGCGGCAGCCAAGCCTCGCATGAAGGTCTCCGTCAGAGTCAGTTCGTCTTCTCCGCCATCACCAACCGCTTCGTCCCAACGCTGAGTTTCGACCACGTATCTTGCGGCCATTAACGCTGCCATCTGCTTGACGCCGGCATGTTTTGTCTTTTGAGCAATCCGGCGAACGGTCTCCATTAGTTCCTTGGAGGCGGCATATTGGCCCTGCTGCAAATGCGCGTATTGAAGCCACATCAGGCTATGAAAATCATATTCCGATTCGGATAAACGATTGCTTTTGGCCCACGTTTCGGAAGCTTTGTAGGCAGCCGCATTTGACTCTGCCGCCTCCTTCCACATTCCGAGTTGCACGAAAATGTGTGCAGGCATGTGAAGCGCATGTGGAGCATTAGCCGCAATCTTGGAATACGTTTTGGCGGCACCGAGTCCAAGGCTGGCATGTTGAGGATCGTCGTAGGCATGAATCAGATAGTGCACCGCCCCTGGATGATTCGGACTCTGTTTGAGAATCCTTTCAAGAATGGAAGCTGCCGTCATCTGCCAACGAAATCCGGAATCGTCAGGTCGCACAACCCCCAATAAGGACAGTGCGTAGAAGGACGCAGCCTCGATGTCATTCGGATGCTCCTGCCACAACTGCTTCATCGCTTCCATATGTGCGGTATCGCGCACCAAGGCATCACCTTCGCCGTACAGGGCCTCAACCGCCTCCATATAAAGCTTCTCCCGTCGGGTGGGAGTCTTCTCCAAACGCGCCCTACGAGTCGCTGCAAACTTGGACAAGGCGGCTCGACCGGCCTGAAGATCGATCCTGCCGGTCCGATCGTTGCAGCTCATCGCTTCGCCCCAATATGCCAACGCAAAGTTGGGATCGAGCTTTTGAGCCTCGCGGAAATTTCTTATCGCCTCTTCGTAGAAAAAGTTATGCAGTGCAAGAACGCCATTGAGGAAGAAAGTCTGTGCCTCTTGAGCTCCCGAATTGGGAAAACGAATGCTGGAAGAGAGACCGGATGTTTGCAGCCAAAGGCCAACAAGCAGGATCAACATGGTTTGTTGGTGCGTTCATTATGAGGGATCCGGACAATCGGATCGATTGTCCGGATCTGAAACGAGTTGTGCTTATTGTCCCCCGGAAGTTGTCGCCGGAAGAATAAACGGCGCCGCGACAAGCTTGGCAGGATCTGCCCCGGCCTTCGGACGATACTTGGCGACGTTGTTTCCCTGAGCGTTGGCAATGTAGAGGCTGCCTTCGCTATCGACGCTGATCGCATGAGGACCCCAAAGTTCGCCCGGCCTGCGTCCAAACGTGCCCCATTGATAAAGGAGCTTCCCATTCAGATCGTACTTCATGATCTTGTGAACGGTTCCGTCGCCGATCCAGATATTCTGATTCTTGTCCATATAGAGGAAGTACGGGAGCGGGATGTCCTTCCACATTTCGATGAATTTGCCCTGCTCGTCGAATACCTGGACGCGTGAATTGTCGCGGTCGCTCACATACAACCGATGTTTGGCGTCAATCACCATGCTATGGACGGTATTGAATTCGTTTGGTCCAGGGTTGGTTCCTTTTCCGTTCTTACCGAATTCGTAAAGATATTTGCCTTCCTTGGAAAATCGCACAACCCGCGTGTTGTCGTATCCATCGGTGATGAAGAAGTCGCCATTCGGCATGAATGCGATTCCTGAGGGGCGCCCGAAATGGGTCTTATCCGTCCCGGCAATACCCTTTTCACCCAACCGCATCACCAGCTTCTTGCCGTCGTTTGAAAACTTCAAAACCTGGTGGCCGTTGTGGTCGATAAGCCACACGCTCTTTTCGGGATCGTAAGGGCTGATAGAAACTGTATGCGCATTTACAAATTCTTTGTTGTGTTGCTCCCAGGAGTCGACCAATTTGCCCATCTTGTCGAAGATCATGAGCATGTGCTGCATGCGAGGTTTTTGCCTGGACTGTTCCATGACTGCTGAAATCAGGCCAAGATGGGAGGCGGTCGGCGACACCGGCGTTGAAAGGCTCGGAAATTCACCGCGCATATAGACATAGACGCGATCCGGCGACTGAGCAAAGATGGCCGGAGAGGATCCCCATGTCCACCCTTTCTCGAAGAAACTGTCATCGGGCCAATTCGGAACGTAACTGTACGGTCCGGCAACCTCAGCGCCGCCTTTTTCTTGCGCCTTCATGACCTTCACAGAAGGAACGACAATAAGGGCAGCCAGACCCAGCAAAAACAAAGACCAAAGAGCACATCTCGTCAGCTTCATGAATAACCTCCAAAATCTGTCGGTATGAGCGCTCCAAGATGGCAAATGAAAATGGATCGTTTAATAGTGACTATTAGCAAGTGACCGGATGAGAAACGGAACGGAAAAGGGGGCCCCTGTTTCTCAATGGCTATCTGCCAATAAACATTGTTCATCAATCAATTTCATTTGTCATTCGGCAGCGCCTACTGGGCCATAGAGCGGGCGCAGCGAATTCCAATCGTCACCGTTCGGATTGCGGGATCTGTAAAGTTTCTATACTGGACGCCCAGCACGCGGTCCGACGTGTTGTCATCGTCGGCCCAACTCCCACCGCGAAAAATCCGATACAGGCCGGTTTCGACGCCGCGAGGATTCCGCGATGGACTAATGCTGTAATAGTCTCGCGCGTACCAATCCGACACCCATTCGTGGACATTGCCAAGCATGTCGTGAAGACCCAGACCATTTGGCGGATAGGATCCCACGTTCACAGGTCCTGAAGCGCCACCGAACAGAGCCATCTTCGCGTTTGGCGTATTGCTTCCGCCTTGCGTGGCTTCAAGATTGTCGCCCCACGGGTATAGCTTTCGATCAAGTCCTCCACGAGCAGCCTTTTCCCATTCAGCCTCAGTCGGCAGCCGTTTGTTCTGCCATCTGCAATACGCTTCTGCATCAAACCAACTGACGTTGTACACAGGCCACTGCTCCTTGCCCGATGGAATCTTTCCGTCTTTCCAGTGGTACGGCTTTCTGTGCCCGGTTGATTCCGAAAACCGCTCATACTGAGCGTTCGTCACCTCAAGCTTGTCCATGAAAAAACCATCGAGATAGACGAGATGTGCAGGTCTGTCATCAAGGCGTGCGGCCTCGGTGACATCCAGAAGATCGCGATCCCACAAATGGACTCGGCCCATCCAGAACTCGCCGGCAGGAATCGGCGCCATGTCGCCGTTCGAATCCTGCAGTGCGGATGCCTGGCATAGATCAGGCATCAAGACTCCAACCAACAGGACCAATGTCGCAGCAACGCTGAATTTCTTCGACGGCATATCCTCCACCGGTGATGTTCAAACGAACAGATCAGCTATCTCGTCGTTGCTGATGAACTCTGACTGTCCCAGAGGAGCTGTTTCAACATAGTGATAAGCCCGGCCGGACGGCGTATTTTGCACTGTCTTCAACCAGTCAATGCCCATCGCTGAATAGATGGTGGCAACGGTGTTATCCATGTGCGGCTGCTCGCTATGCGTCCATCCTGTTTCAACGATTCGCGCTCCCGTGTCGTCGCTCTTACCAATAATGCGGCCTCCCTTAGTACCGCCGCCGGCGTACAACGCAGTATAAACAGCACCGTAATGGTCCCGTCCATCACCACCGTTCAGTGTTGGGGACCGCCCGAATTCACTGGTGGCGACAATGATCGTCTCATCGAGCAACGTTTTGTTGGGCTGCACTCCCGGCAGCGCAGCCAGGTCCTTAAGCAGGCTGACGATTCCTTTATCGAACCTGTTGCACGTGTAATAGTGATTTGCGTTGGAACTCTTATCGAAAATGCCGGCGTGATGGTCCCATTTATCGCCGTCGTAGATATACACAAAACGCGTTCCAGCATTTGCTGATACGAGGTTCTTGGCCAGAATTAAACCCAGTCCGTATTCATCTTTACCGTATCTGTTTATTTCTTCCTCGGACGCTTTGAACGCCTGAATCCACCGCGTGTCGCTGATTAGCCGGTACGCGTCCTGATAGAACGTCCAGTAGTCGTCGGCCTTCTGCCCGAGCGTTGAGCGCTCGCCTCCAGTCACTTCCGAAAACCGGGCGAGTCTATTCCACCGTTCAGTCAGAAGGTGGGTGATTCCGCTGTTGTCGCCGCCGAACGTGTTGAATATCGTTTTTGCATCCAGATCGAGCCCCGTGAATCTGGTGGGGAGAAACCCTGCTCCGATTGAGCCAGCTCGACCACTTGCAAGATTGGTGCTCACGTACCCAGGAAAAGTGTCGGAGTCGCGGCGCAAATGATCCAGTTCGTATGCAACAATCGAACCAAAGGCCGGAATCTCCTTCGCAATTCCAACGTTCAAGGTCCTACCTGTCTGAGTGTGATACTGGCCATTGAAGTGAACCAATTCGGGAGCTCGCATCGAACGAACAAGGGAAACTTGATCCATGCGGTCCGACAACTGCGGGAAAAACGTCTTCGACATATAAAGGTCCGAGCGGATCTTCCTCACGTCGAGATCCTTGGGCTGCTTCTTGTACTCCTTATAATCCCAACAATCGACATGGCTGATCGCTCCGCCCATCTCGATAAAGATGCAGTTTCTCGCCGTACCTCGAGGGTTCGCCTGTCCTGCCGCCCGCATCTCTAAAGGCCATGCACCAGCGCCGGCCAGGCCGCCCGCAACCGCGAAACCACCCAACTTCAGAATGTCTCTACGTCGGGCCAGACTGCTCTTCGAGTTCATAACGCTTCCCCTAAATTAGTGGTTAAGAACGAATTCGATTCCGTTGAGCAATGTCCAATGGAAGTCCTCGGCTGCTCGTTTGCGATCTGTTTGAAATTCGAATGTTTCGATTGCGG
>CAZIPZ010000235.1:0-5477 GCA_964541075.1 uncultured Solibacteraceae bacterium
CCAGAACAGCAGCGACCGCAATCGAGAGCAGCAACGACGCTGCAAACACCATCGCAGAACGGCTGCTTGCAACCTTCACCCCCGCAAGATAAAAAGATTCCGGAATTACCGTCAGCACAATCCAGTCTTGACTGCCTGGACCGTCGTAGGCCCTTGCATGAACCAACCACGTCTCCCGTGACAGCGGCCTCGTCGTCACCTGATCGAAAGTGAACTGGATCGCAGCACTGAGCCTTCCGCTGCCGGCGGCCGTCTTTTCCAGTGCGGATAGGGCAAGGGCCGTGACAGGATCGTCAGCGGGAGTCGAGGAAGCAACGATCTTCCTCGTACCATCGACGATCACAGCACGGCCTCGCTCCGATACCGGAAGCGCTTTCAGCAACGCGTCAATTGGTCCGGAACCACTTGACGGCGACCGAGCCAGATGCTCGTCAAGCTGAAATCGAATATTGGCGGAGATCTCTTCTTGCAATAGACCAGCCAGGCGATGTCCGTCCTCGTCGGCGCTTCGCAGTGTGACGTACGCGGTTACAGCGACCATCAACAGCACCAATGCGATGAACGGCGCCAGTAGAACCATCCGGATGGGCCAAACCGGCATTAATGCACCCGCCCGCGTTGCCTCCGAACCGGCCTCCCAAACCCATTCCTTGCGGCTCAACGGCCGTTCTTTAACGTGATCGGGAATGTCCGCCCAGAACATTCCGAGCGTTCGGGTCAGTGGGAAAGCCAAGAGCATCGCCGCCGGGGCGATGATCCATGTCAGTCCAGTGGTGAAGACCAGCGCCGAACTGACAAACCGATAGGACAGTGCGGCCGTAAACGTATCCGAGCAGATGTAACCCCACAGAACAGGCTCGATGCCCATGAATATCGCAACAAACCCAACATAGAATCCCCACGTCCGAACGCGCCGGAAATCGGGATTCTTTCCTATCAGCTGATAAGCGATCCAGAAACAGGCAGGATTGATGAAGTACCCCGGCAGCCAGTTCAGCAGAAACTCCAGAGGCACGCCTTCAATGAGATCCGAGATTCCATAGGCAAATGGAACGGCGATGAGAGCCGGGTAGCCAAAGAGAACGATACAAAGAAAGACCATCAGGTCTTTCAACGACTCCAGCGTCTGCGCGCCCGGAACCAAAACGACGAACGAGCCGAGATAACCCGCAACAATAACCGCCAGAAACGTCACGGGAATGCTCAGCACTGCCTTCGCATTCCAGGACTGCCGCTGTCGCCCAATGACCCAGCGTCGACCAGGACGAAAAGTGAACCCGCAGAACGCGAAAATCGCGAGAATCAGGCCGGATACGTAAGAAACCCGCCCCCACACTTCCAAGATCGGTATCGGCATCCCCGCAAACAGGGCTTCCAGCCAATTGAGGATCGTGTTCATGTCGTTGTGCGGCCGCTTTCAACCGCTATCGCCGAACCGCTGCGCCATCTTTGTGCGGTACATCGTTGCAGGCCCGGGCGAAGATTTAATAGACGCGATGCGCGCGATGCTCTTGGACTGCTGACGTGGAGCCGCCAACAAAAATGACCCGCACCGTCGCTGCCCCCATCGGCGATGACTGCGAGATAGACTCGAGAGGAGCAGGGCTATTCGACGGCAGGGACCGGATCTTGTCAAGGTAATTGTAGGTAATCGAGTATTTTCATTTAATCGCCGTGGGAGTCCCACGGGCCGCCATCGACGGCCCTCTGTGCAAGGCGATCGACCACGAACTCACTGTGGCCACGTGGCCACCCGCAACTGGTAAGGTTTCAACGGCCGGGCGGTGTCCCCCCTAACCGTTAAAACAAGGTAGACCACATCTGGGCTGAAGGGAGATTATCAACGTCTACAATGGGGCGGACTGTTTACAGGGTGGCTGAGTTCTTCGCGGGCATCGGGCTTGTTCGCCTTGCCCTGGAGCAGGAAGGATTCAATGTCGTCTTCGCGAATGACATCGAGCACAGCAAGCGGAGGATGTACGCCGAGAACTTCGATGCGTCACACTTCGTGCTAGGCGATGTGAGGGACATCAAGGGCAAGTCGATTCCGGACATCGATTTGGCGACGGCGTCCTTTCCATGCACCGACCTTTCCCTTGCCGGCAACCGCGCCGGCCTCAATGGCAAAGAGTCGAGCGTGTTCTGGGAGTTCGCTCGAGTTATAGACGAGATGGGCGATCTCCGGCGGCCCCAGGTGATCCTTCTCGAGAATGTGGTCGGTTTCGCAACATCCCATGGCGGGCGCGACGTAGCTTCCGCAATCGAGAGGCTCAACGAGCTTGGTTACTCCTGTGACATGTTCACAATCGATGCCCGCATGTTCGTTCCCCAAAGCAGACCAAGGCTTTTTATCGTCAGCACACAGCGGCAAATCGAACAGCAGGAAACAGAGGATTCGTGGATCCGCCCGGCGTGGATTCACGAGTTCAGGCGCTCCCATCGAACACTCAACATGCAGTTCCTGCCTCTGAAGCAGCCAAGGCAGCAACAGTTCCAGCTTTCAGAGTGCGTTGAACGGTTTGGCCCCAGCCATCCCATGTGGTGGGAGGGTGAACGCATGGAGAGGTTCCTCAATTCACTCTCGTCAATCCAGTCCGAGCGGCTTGCGACACTGCGCTCAATGCCCAAGCGGACCTGGGCAACTGCTTACAGGAGAACCCGGAATGGAAGGCCTATGTGGGAAATCCGCGCCGACGGCATCAGTGGATGCCTGAGAACAGCTAGGGGAGGTTCGGGAAAGCAAGCTCTCATCGAGGCAGGCAAAGGCAACACGCGCGTGCGCTGGATGACCCCGATGGAATACGCCCGGCTTCAAGGCGCGCCCGATTTTAATCTGGGTGGCGCCCGGCGCAATGATGCACTCTCGGCCTTTGGCGACGGTGTCTGTGTTCCCGTCATTGCATGGATTGCGCGGGAATACCTCAAACCAATACTGAAAGAGTCCGTTGCCGGCGTCGTCGCCCAAAACCGACTCGCTGTCACTTATTCAGCATCGTAGAGGCTCATCTCTTCCACTGCTTTCATGCAGAGTCGAAGCTCATAAAACGGCTCGATTCGGCTAAAGCCGGCCATATCGGCGACTAGGCATAGTTGGGAACCATGAAGGACGACACGGCCGCCGTTCTTCCTTTATATTGTGACCCGTTCGCAATCGCGCGAGATACATTGGCTGAGCTATGAAAGATTTTGTGATCAAGGCTTCATTCCTCCGATCTTGCATTGACTTGCCGATGATGGTTCGCAAGGAAATCGTATCTCAGCTCGAAGTGTTTTCGAGGAATCCGCGAACCAGGCGTTTCGATCTGGAGTGTATAGACAGATCGAAACGAGTGTATGCCTTTCCTGTCGACTCCGGAGAGCGGATCATTATGCGGCTGGACAAGTCGCAGACTTCGCTGCTTTTTCTTGAAACAGAAGGCTCGGCTTACTCGCCGGGCATTGATCATTGGCGTCGTGCACAGGAAGGAGTTATTGCTCCCGTCGAGGCGATCGACACTTTACTCGTCCAGGAAAAGTATCTGCCGCTGACCCGGCGCCTGCTTGAAGTAGATTCGACAACCAGGGAAGTGGAGTTTCGGTTTGCCGAGTTGGAGAGGATCATCAATGCGCACCTTCCTCCGGAAGCTCGGCAATTCCCAAACTGGTGGGCGAATCAGAAGTCGGGCAAACGGTCGCAAGCCTTCGCCTGGATGGCCGCCGGTTGGGTCGTCGTCAAAGTCGACATTAAGGCCGGGTTGGTGCGGTTGAAGAACATGGAAGTCGAGGGGGCGGGTTGAGCGCGCAACGTTGTGACGAGCTTCGACTGACGGGCTCGGGTGGCGCGAACCGGGTGATGGAGGCGGAGTTCAAGCGGCTCGTGATGCGGTCGCCGTTCGATGTGCGAATAGAGAAGCCGCAGCGTGAGGGAGATGCGACGCTGCTCTACCCGTTCGAGCCGCGAGTCGCATGGGTTGCCGCGTGTTATCACCGCACGTCGTCGCGCATCACCTGGGACCTTTGCTCAAGCGACGCGGTATATCTGGAGCCACTTTTTTCCGACCTTGTACCTGTGCTCTCCGCGGACGAAAGGCTTCCCGCCGGCGAAATCCTGCGCTTCTCGGTGGAGGTCGGTGCGGCGTCCGACTTCAAGGCTTCGCCGCTCCAGCTTCGCGGCGTCGTTAAGAACGCGTTGGTCGATGTTCTCACATCGCGGGGAATCGCCGCAGAACTCGATGCAAATTCGCCCGACGTCGTGTTCGTCGTGCGCCGGTCGGGAACTCCCGAAGCGCGCCGGACCGTCGTTGGCATCGACATCGGTGGTGGAGCGCGGCATCGTCGCGGCGCGCGGGTAGCGATGGGACCGGCGCCGCTCCGCGAGACGATGGCCGCCCAGTTGATCATGCTGTCGCGCTGGGATGCGCGAACCGAACCCCTCGTCGATCCGATGTCCGGTGGCGGAACGATTCCGATTGAAGCGGCCGGTCTCGCCGTGGGTGCGGCCATTCGAAAACCCGTTGATCTTCCGCTCAGTCATCTCGCTGCGTTTGAGGACCTGGGAATCCAAACTCCTGACCTCTTCCCCGGCACTACACCCCGCATTCTGGCTCTCGATGTAGACTCGATGCGAATTCCCGCAATTGTCGGGAATCTCCGGGCCGCCGGACTCACCGGCGCTTCGCACGAGGATTCAATCGTTATCGCCAGCCAGGACGTCCGTACGCTGACCCCGCAGTACGTCCACCGCATGCTGCCCTCGGCGCGAGACATGAAGCCGGGCGTCTTCTGCTTCAACCCGCCATACGGTGTGCGCATGGGCGCCGAAAACGAAAAGCAGCTGCTTTCCCTGTACTCGGACATGGGACGGGCCTTCGCGCGTTTCCCCGGCTGGCGTGCAGCCTGCTTCGTGGCGAACCCCTATTTTGTGGAAGCGTTCGGTCGCGCTCCGGTCATGACGAAACCAGCGACGAACGCGGAACTGCGCGGCGCCTTTCTGGTGTATCAGTTTTAGCGCGAATTCACCGGTTCAGCTTCAGACCAGTTGCGCCGTCTGAGACAGAAATTGCTCGTAAGATCCCCGGAAGTCTGCGATTCGACCCTTCTCGAAGCACCAGATGCGAGTGGCCACTTCGTCGATGACGTCGTGATCATGGGTCACGAACAAAACGGTGCCGCGATAATTCTGCAAGGCGATGTTGAGTGCATTGATGGATTCGAGATCCAGATGGTTCGTCGGCTCGTCGAGCACGAGAAAGTTCGGTTTCTTCAGCATGAGACGGCAGAAGATGATTCGCGCGGCTTCTCCTCCGGAGAGCGCGTCGGTTCGCTTCAAGGCATCATCCCCACTGAACAGCATTTGGCCAAGCAATCCGCGCAATTCTTCCTGCGAGGCGCTGCGATCGAATTCGTGAAGCCATTCGATGACGCTCACGCCAGGACGGATCGACTCGCGGTGATCCTGCGCGAAGTACCCGACGGAGACTTCATGGCCCCACGTCACC
>CAZIPZ010000236.1:0-918 GCA_964541075.1 uncultured Solibacteraceae bacterium
CGCCTAACAAAAAGCACCCTGTTCTTCACGTCCAGGTCAGACCAGTACAGATTTCGTATTCAAAGGCTCTTTTCCCTACCGCAGCCTGCCCGGCTATGAGTCGCCAATGCCGCTTACGTAAGTAATCTTGCACACGGGAAACAACCATACCGGTACAGTGTTTTGCGGTGCTCGATACGGGAGCAACCAAAACGGTGTTTCAGCGGGAGCTGGCCCTTCATCTTGAGATCGAGGACGTAACTTCGAGTTCAACGACCGAAACAATCTCGACCGTCCGCAGCAGCTTCACCGCCTATTATTTTCCTGTTGAATCGGAAATTCTCCACTTTGGCGAGGTTTGAACTCAGCTTCCTTAATGCGGAATCCGTAGCTTTGTTTAACTGACCCGAATGACCTTCCGGTCTCAATATTCACCACTAGGACTAATTCGGAAGACAACCGCTCAAGGTATATGTTCGCCAAGTACGAGTCCACGTTGTTCAACTCTGGAGTTTCGTCAGTCTCAAATCGATCCTTCCATACCGCCTCGACGGTCTCGATTATGTCCACACGCCGGTAGCTATTTTTTGAAGACAGGAACAAAAGCATTTCGTGTCCGGTGTCATCGCCGCCGTACCAGGCATAGTCCATGACTACATCGCCATTGAGGTCGCCTTCGTACGCTATGCCGTAGTTCCACCATGTGATCGGCTCAGATTCCACAATCTCTCCGATCTTGATTCGGAAAAGCTCGCGATGAGAGCCAGTTTTGGAGGTGAACACCTGATAGATGTTCTCGCCTGATGTTACTTCTGACGCGACTGCTGTGTTCGTTTCCTTCTTTGTCTTAATACGCTTACCTTTCGGTTGATTTCATCGATGTCGGCCAGGGCGATGGAATTTGGATCAACACGTTCGATGACGGAGTCGCCAACGGCC
>CAZIPZ010000236.1:928-5441 GCA_964541075.1 uncultured Solibacteraceae bacterium
GCCGTTTCGAGGGCAAGAACATCATCATCGACGGCGGGCCGGACGCCTCGGACGCTAGGAACGAAATGCTAAATTATGTGGAAAGCAAGGCTCACCACAACGCTGTGATCGACGCCTTTTCATTTCGCAGCCTTGAAAAGGGACGTCCTTTTTGCGGCTAGTCCTCTGGCAGCATTTGAGCATTCCACGCAATCTCCCAGAGATGCCCATCGGGATCCTGGAAGTAGCCGGTGTAGCCGCCCCAAAATGTATCGCTGGCCGGTTTGGTGATTCGCGCTCCTGCCCTCCTCGCTTGCTCCATGACGACATCGACCTCGTCCTTACTACGAACATTGTGGCCGATGGTCAAATCGGTTGGGCTCGACGGAGTCTGGGAGATTTTCGCGTCGTGGGCGATGTCCTTTCTCGGCCAAAGAGCGAGCTTCAAACCGTTTTGGAGATCGAAAAAAGCGACTGCGCCGTGTTCAAACTCCGTGCCTACAATGCCCTTTGTCGCTAGACCTAGTCCGTCGCGATAGAACGCGAGCGATCTTTCGAGGTCATCTACGCCTAATGTGATGAGAGTAATTCGAGGCTTCATCTTTCTTCTCTAAAATACATCAAATAACCCGTGGCTCCTTCGATCCAAAGTGGGAAGACACCGACCTCGTCATTATCGACGACGCGATGCTTCGGAATGTTATGTGTCGATGGATGCCCGCCTGAACACGGTCTTTAATGCGGTACTAATTCGGTGGCCTAAAAATCCCGGGAGCTCAGTTTTCCGAGTAGCCGACTATAGGCGAGTGAAAGTACTGAGCGCCAGTCCGGCATGAATCGGACTCGGGCCAGGCACTGAAAGACTTACAATTTGGAGCCAGGGTGGATAAGGCTGAATTCAATGCGGAATTGATCAAAGGCCACAAGGGTGTGACCCTTGTACTCGTTCCTTTCGATCCGGAGGAAGGGTGGTCCCGAAAGCCGGTGCGATTGCACGAGCGACGCCATGGATGGCTGATTCGGGGAACCGTAAATGGCGTCCCATTCGACGGCTACATCGGCGAGCGTTGGGGCCGGTTCTTTATCATTATCGACCGGGAACTGCGCGAGGCTGCGGAAGCCTCAGTCGGAGACACGTTGAGGATTGTCATCCAACCCACAGCTGCCAATCGAACTCATGATCGGGCTATCGTCCAATCGAAAGTGACCACACAGCCACGAACCGCAAGGGCCGATGCTAGTGTGCAGCGACCGACGCGGAGGAAGCAACGGAGGAAAACGGAGTAGCTAAGGCGCTGACAGTTGCCGCCCCGCTCCGCAGTGCCCGATAAACCCGCCATCGCGGAAAGTAGCCAATGCCAGCCTGTCGCGAAAACCATCCCCACGATGGTGGCAAGTTGAATGATGAAAATGCATCGCGCGACGAGGGCGTTCAACCTGTCTCAAAAACAAACTGATTTCGAGCCAGGATATTCCGTAAGATCAAATGCCAATCCTTTCAGTGCTCATTTTCGACTCTCGCCGTCAGGGCTTTGTGCACCTTTGGTGTCGGTCACCCCAATGGCCGCCTGGCATCGCTAGCGCCTATCCTCATGCCCTTTGAAATAACGCTCTGAGTTTTTTCCGAATCGCAGCCAGCGCTGGCAGTCCAAACGCTAGCAGCGGCAATGTACCGGGTTCCGGCACAGATTCCGCCGGTATATGGTTGTTGACGATATTCGCCTGCGCGGAATTCAGGGTGAAGCCGTCAGAGAGATTGAAGACTGGACCGGAGGTCGGAAACGAGAGGGTGTGGGAGAAATCAGACAGGCTATCGATGTTAAAGGCGCTGCTACATCCGCTGTCGTCGCAACTCGATCCGAAGACCGCCCAACTTAGGTATGCGTTTGAGTTGAGTTGCAAAGCCATGGAAAACGGCGTGTTCACTGGGAGATTAAAGACCTGAGTCGTCAGGTTCACCGGCAAGGGTCCCTGTCCAATGATTCCGGATGTAGTGACAGTCGTCGATTCACATGGATTGCAGTCCCCAGACGCCAGCCCCCCAACCGACATGGTGTGTGTCTGATTGAACGACCCAGCGAATCCCTGACCAGCCACGTTGCCCGTGAGTGAGAAGCCAACGGACGAAGTCAATCCTGCGGTAAAGAGATTACTCAGGTTAAAGATGTTGGCGCCGAAGACGCCGTTGAGGGTCAAGTTAAGTGAGCCGGTCGGGCTGCTTCCCGCTCCTGTGATAATCAAGTCGTCGAAAAACCAACTCGCCGTCGCCCAAGTGGAACGGGAGTAGGCCCCAAGGCCAGCGGGTCGTGCGACATCCCAACTCACTCGCGCGAATGCGCCGAGCCCACCTGCATTGGCAAGGGCGCCGTCCTGAATCGCGCCGCCGAGGGCAATCCCCGAAACACTAGCTCCCGCCGGATCCGATTGAGAACCTCCATAGCCGCTTGAAACACTAAACACGGCGTCGGCGAAAGCCGTTCCCGGAAGCGCAAGGAGCGCCAATGCGCAAATCAGCCCGGCTTGCACCAAATTTCTTGAAGGACCGAAAGCCGCGCCCAAGGTTCGGAACAAAACCTGTTTCGCCGAGCGACGCATACCACCTCCCCTAAATCACAACGCGGACCATTGTTGTTCGTGAAACCTATCTGTTTAGCAAATGCAAGACCATCCAAGTTCCTTGGACTGTTCCCCTATTTTGAAGGGCTTAGTGGGCAGGCTGGTTCGATCGATCCGCACTGAATGTAAAGGATTCCGACAGTTTTTCAGCTTGATGCGACATGGCACGACTTCTTACCGGCGGATAACCCCGTCGATTCTCGGCCCAAAGCCATACACGGGCGCTTTGCGGATCAAAGTGTAAAGAAACCCAACGATGAACTGTTTACTGGACTCGTAAGCAGCGATTATTCTTTTCATCGGCTGCGCGCGCATCGCTCGTTACCGGCCTTTCGACCGATCACATCGCCGCGAACAAAGCCAATGCCAATACCTGCTGGGATCGTTGTACCGAGACCCTTTCGTCCATTAAGTCGCTGAAACCTTATCCGGATTGAGTTTCAGAACATCTGACAGTCGTGGTCACCGGTTCGATTAGCCTGAGGAGGTTTCCGATGAAAACCGGTTAACCGTCGCGTCGCCGCCCGCATGGGGCCGACTCCAATTTAGGGCAATAATATACTTGACGCATCACATGTCGCAGGATATTGTTGCCCCTTATAGGAGGTGAACATGCCTCCTATAAGGTGGGACATTATGATTTTGTCGGTGTTCGGTGATGAAAGTCACGATAGTGCAAAGGAGCGCGTCTTTGCTGTCTCTGGCGTATTCGGTACTGACTCGGAGTGGGATACGGTAGTTCGGCCTTGGAACGAATACACAAAGGGCGAAATATTTCATGCGGCCGACTGGGAGCGTGATGGTCGGAAGGATGACATTAAGGCGCTGACACAAATACTAGCTAGAAGCTGCGTGTGCGCATTTACGGCAGCGCTAGACCTTACTAGCTTTCGTAAGTATCTCGGCCAAGGAATGGATGAAATAGGCTATTTCAAATGTATGACCGACATACTGTCGATAATGATGAACGAGGCTGATAAGTGGAATTCATTGCATCCGAATGAATTGGTGAACCTTGAATTCACCTTTGACCATCGCAAACAAACCGCAGGTAATGCAGGCACCCTCTATCAGCTATTGGCCAATCTACCAGAGTGGGACGACGCCTCCATTTTCAGCAGCAAGATAAGTTTTGATACTCGGACAAACACCAAAATTCAGATTGCCGATCTGGTTGCTCGTGAGGCCATGAAGGAACTAGATCGAAAAATAACCGGGCAACCACCGCAGCGGCGCAGGTCATGTGAGGCGTTGCTCGAAACTAAGCGATTCACCTTTGTGGAGCGCGGTGAAGAATTTTGTCGCGATTGGAAAGCCACAAGAGATTCGCTTACTCGGAATGAGGGCCCTACCCGCGAAGAATTTAAAGAATGGCTAGAGCAAACAGGTAGAGTCCAAAACGGAATATATCCCGACAATCCAGGAACTCGACTTCAATACATGATCTGGTTCGAGAGTAAACCGGGATTGCCGCCAATGTTTAAAGGAAAAACCCAATGAAGGTTAAAGCTGAAGGCAGGACGGAATTTGAACGATTCGATAACGCGATAAAGAAACTACTGTCCGTGTCGAAGGAAGAAATGGAGCGCCGTCTGGCTGCCGATCCACGGGGCCATCCGAAAAAGAAAAAGCGGAAACCCGCTAACGCTTCCGCTTCCCGCGCTTCTGGCGCTTCCTGAGGATGATGGCTCTAACACGTTTTAGAGCCTTCGGCATTCGCAGTGAGATCTTTATACATGAGACGCTTTCCGACAATTTGTTTCACGACGGTTTCGAATCGTTCGCCGTCGTCACCGAAGCGCTCATTGAATCGGAATGTTTGTTCGTCCAGATAGCGGTCCACACCAACGGCATTGAGAACTTCTGGAGTCTCTTGAAGCGCGGCATTAAGGGCACTTACGTTAGTGTTGAGCCGTTT
>CAZIPZ010000237.1:0-5436 GCA_964541075.1 uncultured Solibacteraceae bacterium
ACCTACCGATTTTTCTGCCATTTATCCTACTGGTTTCCCGACAGTAGTGGATCGCAACAGAGATAATGAGGTGCTCTGGCGACGTGGCCGCGATGGACGCCGTGACTGAGCCCTGAATGGCAACATTGCTGCTCTTGAAAGGGCGATTTACCAGTAGAGGAGGAACATGAGCGAAAGTGCGTCGATTCTTCTCGTCGATTTCGATCAGACGTCGGCCTTGCGAATCGCTTCTGAAGTTCAGAGTCTAGGATGCTCCGTTATCACGGCGCCCAGCGCCGAAGAAGCGCTTGAAATCTTTGCCGAATCAGGTAAAGAAATCAGCCACGTCGTTATCGAGATGGACTTGCCCGATATGTATGGTCCGGAATTGTTCAGCCGACTTTTGTTGGTCCGGCCTGGTCTCAACGTTGCTTATACATCTCGAAATCCGCGCATCGCTGGCTTAATGACGCGTCATGGGTATACATTTATAGAGAAGCCACTCGAAGGAGAAAGCCTCGCAGTCAGCTTGAAGCAATTCATCGTCAACGCAATGGCGCAACAGGCGGCAAAATGATGACGACTTCGTTGAGTAAAAACAAAATTCTTGTCGTCGAGGACGACGCGGATACTTGCGAAATTTTACGATTCCTTTTCCAGCAAACGGGCGCCCAAGTAGTTGCTGTCAACTCCGTGGAAGCAGCCCTGGAGGTTTTTCAGCAGTGGACGCCTGACGCGCTTCTTGCCGATATCAGCATGCCGGGGTACGACGGGTATGCGCTAATTGCGTCCGTTCGTGAGCTGGATACTAAGCGCGGAAAAGTGACTCCAGCAGTCGCTCTGACCGCTTTCGTGTCTCCGGCTGATCGTGACAGAGCCCTTACCGCGGGTTTTCATGCTTACCTCGCAAAGCCGTTCGATCCAGCCGAGGTGATCCAGACAGTTTCGAACGTAATTAACGCCGCGCCCCAATAGAGACCGTTTCAGATCGATTTCTGATTCCGCCTGGGTCTCCAAACATTACGGCAAAGATGATGTGGGGTGGTCTGCGTCGCCAACCCGGATATGACGCAGACCAAAAGCTGTGCAGGATAATGCGAGCTAGTTGCAAACAGCCAGCATTTGAAGCTTCGTAGCCTTGAATACCTCCTTGTCTTTCTCTTTGGAGTTAGCGCCGGTTAAGGTCACTTTGTGGTTGTTGGCATGTCGGTCTAGCATGGCGTTGTCACCGGTGACGGTGATCTTCTTTCCGCTTGCTTCATCCGCAATGACGTAATAACCGGCCGTATCCGCCTTGTTAAAGCATCCTGTCAGGGTCGTTTCAGCAGGTGTTTTCTCTTGCGCTGAGATCACAGAGGTCCACGTCAGGATCACGGCAGTCGCCAAAAGCAAAAACGCAACTAGTCTCATAAGGATGGTCCCTCCTTTTTTGGGGTTAGGTGGTGGAGTCTATCACGGCGTTCGGATATAGGAATGACTACATTCTTCGTAGAGACGTTGGGAAGGATTTCCGAATGGGAGGCGAAAAAGGCGGAGGAACCGCCCTTTTCGCGACGAGATTTCTTACTGCGCAGCTTTGAGTTCTGCGAAGAGCTGTGTCAGAAACCGTTCCGTAGTGGTGTTGGCGCTTGGAACTTTTGCATCGTAATCTGCGGTGGGCTTTGCCGCCATCACGTCCTGTTGGGTTTTGCCCTGCTTCACCAGCTGTGCAACGCGATCTTTCACAACAAGCATCATATCGCGATGCATGACGACCGCGTTGCGGTCCACCGTCGCCCCATGTCCCGGAATGATCTTTGTGTTAGGGCCGGCGAGTCCAATCACGGCCGCGAGGCCATCAATCATTCCCTGAAGCGAGCCTCCGTTGTTTCGGTCGATATTCGGATAGCCCAATGATCGATAGAAGTCTCCAGTCATGATGACGTCGGAAACCGGGAAGTAGACCATCGTGTCGCCGTCTGTATGCGCGCCCCGAATGGGGATCAGCTGCACCGCTTCACCGTTCATATGAATGGTGACCGGGCCGTCGTATGAGATTCTGGCAAGAGCCCCAGCGGGAGCGGGAGTTCCCGGCTGACCGTTTGCGCCTGGGTTTGGATGACCAAGTCTCCATCGCAGTTGGTCGCGTGACAATAGCGTAGCGCCAAGCTTTGCGACGTTTTCATTTCCACCGGTATGGTCGCCATGAATGTGTGAACTGATCAGAAACCGTATTGGGCCCGGATTTATCGCCTTTATCGCAGTTTGGATTTTTTCGGTGAGCGGCGCGAAAGAGGCATCCACCATGAGGACCCCATCTGGTCCTGCAAGAACGCCAATCGTACCGCCGTTGCTTTCAAGCGTGTAAAAGTTGTTGCTGATTTTTGTCGTCTTGATTTCGACTTTGCTGAAGTCTTGTCCCTGGGCCGATGCGCAAACAGAAATGGCCAAGACCGCCACTACAGCCAGCATCGCACGCGAGAATCGAATCGCCGTTATTCTCATTGCTCGTTGCTCCTTAGTTTGGGAATTCAGGGAATCGAATTGGTCTACGTGTCTGGCTGGTAGACCAAAAAACGCTCCGCATCATAGCACTTCGACAAAGTGGAAGGTACTTCGGCCGATGGGAATTTGCACCTCCGGTCAGAAAGGCAAGGCATCTCATTGACTGGCCGGCCCGGCCGCGTGTACAGCGCCAACCCCTTCCGCCAAAGTCAAGAGGAACTTGAGTTCTCTGGGCGCCTTGGTGGTATATTCTAGAGCGGGGAGAACCGGAACCCGGTGGGTTTGCGACGTTTAATTGACATTTTCAATGAGCTTAGCTCGGTCGGGCCGAACACGGTCGGAACCAACGGAAAGGGCGAGCCTTAACCCTTTCACCACGGCTTGTAACAGAAATGCCTTTTTTTGTTGCAATCCCACAAATCTGTAAGAGAATATCAGGCTCAATTACCTTTATTTTAGATCCATGCGGATCCGGAGGAGGTCAGATGCGGCTTTACGGGATCAAATGGGCGTTCGTGCTGATAACTTTATTATCCTTGTCGCTTTTAGCTCAGACCACCAGTCAAAAAGAGCAAAAAGAAAAAATGGGAGTCGATCAGTTTGAAGACGCTCACAGAGGAGTGTTTTCAAACCAGAACGACAAAGCAAAAGAAGTCAGTCAATTCACCGATCAGATGTCGAAGGGCCTTCCAGGCAGCTCCGACTCGATGGCGAAGATGCCCCGAAGCAATTACATTGATGAATTTATTTTCGGTCGAATTGAGCGGGATGGAATTCCCCATTCGGCTTTGAGCAGCGACACGGAGTTCTTAAGACGAGTTTACCTGGACGCTACTGGTTTGCTTCCGCCGCCTGAAAAGGTCAGAGAGTTTGTTGCTAGCAAAGATCCTGCCAAGCGGGACAAGGTAATTGACTCGCTCATCGGCACCGAGGAATTTGCGGAACAGTGGGCTTGGTTCTGGGGCGATTTTTATCGGCTCAACGGTTTGTCAGGCAACGGAAGAAACGCCTTCCAGCAGTGGACCAAGGATTGGCTGAAGGTCGACCGTCCTTATAATAAGGTTGTCACCGACCTCTTGATGGGTAGCACGAAGAGCATCGGTCTGGTTCCACAGTTGGCATTCCTTGGCCGAATTCTCCGCAACAGCGGATTGAAAAATCGCGATCTCACCGATCCCAACAACTATGCTGCTACGGTGAACCGGCTCGATGCAATCGACGAGATGAACGTTGAGGCATCGCGAATTTTCCTGGGCCTCAATATCGACTGTATCTCTTGCCACGACGGCGCAGGACATTTGGAATCCGTCAATCTGTATTTGTCTGAGAAGACGAGGACGGAATTTGCAAGTCAGTCCGCATTCATGGGCAAGTTCCGAATGGTCGGTATCTACAATGTCGTCATCGACGAAAACGTTATGGACGACGATGCGAAGGGATACGACACCGGTAATGACGCTCCTTATTTTACGGAGAGCGAAAGTCGCTTCCCTCGGACTGGCGAAACTTATCAGCCCGCGTTCCTCCTTACTGGAGAGAAACCGCGGCCGGGCATCAATCCCCGTCTTGAATTTGCGCGCATGATTACTTCTGATAGGCAGTTCAGCCGGGCGACCGTGAATTTAATCTGGGGCAAGCTCATGACGTTGGGCTTCGTCGAGCCGTGGGATAGTTTTGATCTCGCCCGCATCGACCCCAAGAATCCTCCGCCGAAACCGTGGGGAATTCAGCCGACTTATCCAGAGCTGATGGAGGCAATGACTGACGACTTCAAGGCAAACAATTACAGCATGCATCACTTGATGAAGGTGATCATGAAGTCCACTGCTTATCAGCTCTCTTCCAAGTTTGCCGGCGAGTGGAAGGATGGCTACACTCCGTATTACGCCCGCAAGTACTTGCGCGTGATGACAGGACCAGAAGTTGTGGATACTTTGGCCCAGGCAACCAACAGGCCGTACGAGTTTGCGTTTTCTGGTGAAAAAGTTCGGCGGTTCAAGCAGTTGACCTACCTTGGCGATGTTCCTGCCCGACGCGGCGGGGGAAGTCGAGACGGCTTGGATATCAGCAGTATTTCGAACGCCTTCTTTGAAACGAATCGAGAAGGGCCGGTGCCAACTGGAAACAAGGCGACGTCATTGCAGGCGATGTTGTTGATGAGCGCGGGAGTTGTTAACGGACGCGTACTGGCTGAGAACGGCAGCCGCGTTCAGCAGTTGCTGGAATCGGGGATTCCGGATGACCAGGTCGTCGATGAGTTGTATCTATCGACGCTATCGCGATGGCCTACGGCAGCGGAAAAAGAATCATCATTGCGAGATTTTGAATTTGGGAAGGATCGCAAGAGGGCGGCGCAGGATCTTCAGTGGGCGTTGCTGAATGGCGTGGAATTCGTCCTTAATCATTGATACGAGATTTCGGAGGCAAAACTTATGGAACGACGTGTAATGGACATGATGCCGAACCGGAGAGATGTACTGAAGTGGGGCGGAATGGCGCTGGCCGGCACATACGTGGATCAGATTGTTGGGCCGCTGAAGGTTGAGGCGGCTGGAAAGGTGACGCCAAGGAGCACCGCGCGGAACCTTATCTTTATTGATATGGGCGGTTGTATCAGCCCACAGGATTGCTGGGACTTCAAGCCGCATCCGCTGCAGCCCAAGGATCTCGAAATCCGGAAGATTTCGAGTGAGGTTGAGCTGTCGAAAACGCTGTTCCCGCAGATGATCGACCAGTTCGACAAGGTTGCGCTTGTGCGTTCGCTCCGCGCGCCCGAACTGGTGCATTTCAACGGGCAGTATCATACCCAGACGGGTCGTGTGTTGGCTCCTGCGCTGGCAAAAGAAGTGCCGGCCTTCGGTTCCATTATCTCAATGGAATTGGAGCCGCAGCGCCGGGAGAACGACACTTTCCCAACGTATCTCAGTACATCGCTTGCAACGGCGAGAGCGGGGTCCATCGGTGCGGGCTTTC
>CAZIPZ010000238.1:0-5410 GCA_964541075.1 uncultured Solibacteraceae bacterium
GACTGGTCGACAGCGCGCTCCACCTCCAACTTGGCTTCCGAAAGGATCTTGTCTTTTTCGACCCGAGACTCCTTTTCAGCTGATATACGCAACGTTTCAATGTCAGCCGATAGGCGATTCATGCGTTCCTCAATCTCATCGAGACGCTGTTTTGCTTTGAATTGCGCTTCATTCGCCTGCTGCAGCCCTTGATGTATCTGACTTCGCCTCGACTCGAAAAATTCGAGAGCTGGCTTCCTTAGAAGGTAGCCAAGACCGCCGAAAAGGATAATAAAATTCGCCCAGCGAAAAGCGACGGCCAAGGCGCTTGCTTCATGCTCCCCTTCGGCATGCTCGGCCTGTTCCGCATGTTCGGTAGCCGATTCCTGGAGATTCAGCGCATCGGCGTCAGTCGCATGGAATGCGTGGATAAGCGCCGCAGCTAAGATGACGCGACAGAATTTTTTCATTCGGGATCTCGCAAAATGACAGTGGCGAGTCGCCTTGCAAGGGTATCGATTTCACCATGGAGGTTCTGCCGCGCGGCCTCGGCCTGCTGCGAGAGACGCTCTTTTCCTTCTTGGACGACGCGTTCCGCATCATGCCTGGCTTTCATCACAAGGTCGGCTTTTTCCGCCAAGGCCTGCTCCCGCACCGATTCTTGCCTCTGGTAGGTTTCTGACCGAGCGAGCTTCAAGGCTTGTTCGTATTCGCCTGTTTTCAAATTGACCAGTTCTATTCTTTTTTGGGCCTCTTCCAATTGTCCTTGTATTCGCGAACGGCGGTCCGCAAGGATGTGCAGGATTGGCTTGAAAAAAACCCGATTCATGAAGACAAAGAGGATGATCAAGTAAAGGATCGTCACCAGAACAGAAAGATCCAATGTGATCATTTTTTGCCCCGACAAGGCGGGGGCCCCTCAGTGTAGATCGCACCCAACTGGCGAAAATTGAGAAAGTAGCATCGGGCTAATACACTGTCAACCGGTCGGTTGATGACTCAAGCGCTCTTCCGATCTCCACTGCGTCTATTCCATGATCCAGCAACTTCTGCAGTAGGGTCGCGCTGTCCTTCTCTGCACAGAAGATAAGAAGACCTCCAGAGGTCTGGGGATCGAACAGAATGTTGACAACTTCCGCGGAAACCTCGTCTTTTACCCGCACCATCGGACTGAAGTAGTCGCGATTGCTGACCAAGCCGCCCGCGCAGAAATCCTCACGGCTGCATTCCAGCGCGCCGGGAAGCAGCGGGAGTCTGCGATGGTCGATTTCAATCGACACACTGGAAGCCTTGGCAACCGCCAAGGCATGCCCGATCAGTCCAAAACCCGTGACATCGGTCATGGCATCAACCTTACACTCGACAGCAATTTCGGATGCAACGCGATTTAGTCGGGCCATCGATTCGAGAGCAGCATCTACGTATTCTGGCCGAGCTTTATCTTTTTTCAGCGCAGTGGTAATGAGTCCGGTCCCTAACGGCTTGGTCAAAATAATCCGATTGCCGGCTCGAGCCGTCGTATTTCGCTTGAGGTCCCCAGGATTCACTTCACCAGTAATAGAGTAACCAAATTTGATTTCGTCATCGCGAATGGAATGACCTCCGAGAAGCGCGACTCCGGCTTCATTCAGCTTCTCAAGCCCCCCTCGCATGATCTCACCCAATATTGCAATGTCCAAAGTTGTTGGAAAACCGGCCACAGCCAGTGCGGTTTTCGGCTTCCCCCCCATGGCATAAATATCGCTAAGTGCATTAGCTGCAGCGATTTGACCGTAATGCCGGGGATCATCCACGATTGGAGCAAAGAAGTCGACGGTTTGAACAAGCGCCAACCCAGGTTGGACCAGATACACTCCGGCGTCGTCGGACGTTTCATATCCAACCAGCACCTCAGGACGAGGCAGCGATGGAATTGCTTTTAATGCGAGATCCAGGAACCCCGGACCGAGCTTGCCCGCTCAGCCGGCAGATCTGGCAAACTTGGTCAGTCTCATAGCCCCTTTCTGACGCGTTCACGCCGATACGATGCTGTGCAGAGATTCAGATGCTGAATTGGCCATCGAACTGGCAGCGCCCCCAATAGAGGAGCACTTACAAGCTTACGTGCAAAAGAGCGTCGTAAAGGCGGTTCATTTGATCCGAAGAATAAAAATGAATTTCGATGCGACCTTTGCCTTTTGTTCCATGAATCGAGACCTTGGTGCCAAGCGCCTGCTCGAGAGCATGAAGCGCCGCCTGGACGTTGGGATCTGGGCCTTCATCCCCCCTCGGACCTTTTTGCTTGGTCCGTTGCGCGTAGCTGGAAACAAGCTCTTCAGATTGGCGCACGGAATAACGACCTTGAATGATTTTCCCCGCAGAATCGAGTATGGCGCCAGGATCAACAAGGGACAAGAGCGCCTTGGCATGACCGGTGGTCAGCCTGTTTTCACGCAGCCATTGCTGCACTTGCTCCGGGAGCTTAAGTAATCGCAGGGTATTGGCGATAGTGGCGCGATTCTTACCAACTCGGCTCGCGATTTCGTCCTGGGTCAAATCGAACTCAGCGATAAGGCGTGCATAAGCATGCGCCTCGTCGATAGGATTGAGGTCTTCGCGCTGGAGGTTTTCGATGAGGCCAATCTCAAGGGCCCAGCGTTCATCTCCCTGCCGCACGATGGCCGGCAGCCGGGACATGCCGGCGATACGGGCCGCCCGCCAGCGCCGCTCACCAGCGACCAACTGAAAAAGTCCTTCATCCAGGCTTCGCACAACTACCGGCTGGACTACGCCATGCACCCGCATGGAGTTTGCAAGTTCATTTAAGGACTCTTCATCGAAATCTTTTCGGGGTTGATCCGCACTCGGCAGGATCCGATCCACTTCAATTTCTTTAAGCTCGGTTTCAATTTCAGGCGTTCCCAACAGGGCGCTCAGCCCCCTTCCCAATGCTCTTCTCTGGGCCATAGATGATCTCCTTCGCGAGACGGATGTAGCTCTCGGCGCCTTTGGACTTGATGTCGTAAAGCAGAATCGGCTGTCCGTAGCTGGGCGCTTCTCCAAGCCGGATATTTCGGGGAATGACAGTGTTAAAAAGTCGTTTGCCAAAGTGTCCCTTGAGATCCTCCATCACCTGTCGTGAAAGGTTTGTTCGCTCATCGAACATGGTGATGAGAACCCCTTCGATTTCAAGATGCGGATTCCGTTGCCGACGAATCTGCTTAATGGTCTCGATCAACTCAGAGACGCCTTCGAGAGCGAAGTATTCGCACTGAATGGGAATCAGTAGCGAGTCCGCGGCGATGAGGGCGTTAACGGTCAAGATGTCCAGTGAAGGCGGGCAGTCCACGAGAATAAAGTCATAGTCTGGAATCACCGGTCCTAGCGCCATCCGCAGCCGCTGGTCACGATCACCCTCGGCGGAAAGCTCCATCGTGGCCCCCACGAGCTGCCGACTGGCAGGCGCAACAAACAGCGCTTCAAGAGCAGTCGGTTGAACTACGGACGCCAGTGGAAGCCCGTGAACCAGAACGTCGTAGGTGGAGACGGGACAAGCGCCTTTGCGGATGCCTAGTCCCGAGCCGGCATTCGCTTGAGGATCGAGATCGACGATCAGAGTTTTCATCTCGGCCGCCGCCAGGGACGCCCCGAGATTAATTGCGGTTGTCGTCTTCCCGACTCCGCCCTTTTGGTTAGTTATGGCGATGATCTTGCCCATACTTGGTCCGCCTAATCGGAACTTCTTGAAGCGTTCCACGCGGAACATTTGGAACCGTTCCACGTGGAACAATTCTTCGCCGTTCGACGGTCAAGACTGGTCCAGCCGAAAAACGAACGCTTTGGCGCCGGCTTGAGGCACTTCAAACTTTTGTGCTGCAATTCCGGGGTTCGCGGCGCCAGAGGTAATCCACACGACATTTGTCGTAGGGGCGGCGCTTATTTTAATTGCATTTAGAAGTTCCGGGGTGAGCGTCAGACCTTGAAGCGTGATCCAGTCGACTTGCGGCAATTCAGCAGCAATTTCCTCGAATCGACCTCGGTGGACGCGCGCTTCCGGCAATTCCAATACACTTGCGACGTGCCGAAGAAACGCCGCGCGCTTGGAGCGCGGTTCGATCATATGAACAGCCGAAAAACCAGCAACAATGTGGAGTGGAATCGCCGGTGAGCCGTTGCCGGATCCGATATCCGCAAGCCGACCGCGCAATCCGATTTCCCGCGCCAACCAAACCGGCTCCACCACCAGGCGTCGAACCATTTCCGCGCCGCGAAGTGCGGTAAGGTTGATTTTCTTGTTCCACCGCTCAAGCTCTCCACAATAGCGGCTAAGCAGTACTGCCTTGCTCGGGGAAACTTCAAGGGAAAATCCGCGCAGTTCGGCGTTGAGGGTGTCGAGGTAGGACACTACATGCTCTTCGAGTTCGTCCGGGTGTTACGCATCTCCAGATGAAAGAGCAGAATAGAAAGGGAAGCAGGTGTTACGCCGGGAATCCGACTTGCCTGACCAATCGACTGCGGCCGTATCCGTGACAGTTTCTCGACGATCTCCCGCGACAATCCCGGCATTCCCGAATAGTCCAGATCGTCAGGCAGCCGCTTCGCTTCGGACTTCCGCAGCTTCTCAACCTCGCGCGCTTGCTGCTTGAGGTAACCGTCATATTTGATGTCCGTTTCAAGAGAAATGACATCCTCCCGACGATGCCCTTCCAACGTGAAAAATCCTTCTTCAATCATCTCAATCAAATGAATTTCCGGCCGCCGCAACAATGACGATACTGTGGGTCGGTCACGAAATTGGAGCGATCGAGACACTAGAAACGGATGGGAGACATCAACCTTGGCATTCTCGACTTGAGAACGCAAACGCTCGATCCGGGCCGCACGCGCTCGATAGCAATCCCAATGCTCCTCCGTCACCAGCCCGATCCGTCGGCCAGTCGGCGTCAAACGAAGGTCCGCATTGTCGATGCGCAAGTTCAAACGAAATTCCGCCCGCGATGTAAACATCCTGTACGGTTCGTTCGTTCCTTTTGTCACAAGATCATCGATCATGATCCCGATATATGCTTCCGATCGATCCAGAACGAGAGGAGCTTCTTTCTTAATTTTCAGCGCTGCATTGATTCCAGCGACCAAACCCTGCGCTGCGGCCTCCTCATAACCGGTCGTGCCGTTGATCTGGCCGGCAAAGAAAAAGCCCTCGACGCGCTTGGTTTCGAGCCATGGATAAAGCTCTGTCGGCTGAACAAAATCGTATTCAATCGCATACCCCGGCCTGATCATTTGCGCCGTTTCCAGGCCCTTCATGCCAGCCAGCATTTCGCGCTGGATATCGATCGGCAAGCTCGTGGACATTCCATTCACGTAGATTTCATGCGTGTCTACGCCCTCCGGCTCCAACACGATCTGATGCCGCTCCTTGTCCCGAAACTTCACGACTTTGTCTTCAATC
>CAZIPZ010000239.1:0-5223 GCA_964541075.1 uncultured Solibacteraceae bacterium
TGATCCCTAAGGAGCTTATAAAAGATCGCTCCTGCAACTCCTTTGATCAGGTAGTCCTCGTCAATGAAAATGCTGTCATCGGCAGGATAATGCCTGACGGTGCAGAAGCTTCCGGACGCCTTCGACTCGATTTCCACAGCCGTCTCAGGGTGATGCTGAAGCAGTTTCATGGCGATGCCGAGTTGACCAGTCAGCGAGACTAAAGCATCCTCATCGTCGTAATTGAATCTCAAATCCTCGGAACTCTCTACGTAAAGCATGCCGAGCAACCGTCCCGATGCAAGAATTGGAACGGCCAATTGACTCCGCGCGTCTGCGAGGCCTGGGAACGGAATGGTTCGCTCAAATCGGTCGCCAAAACCAGCGCGCAGCATGCTTTCGCGAATTGCGCGCGCGTAGCCGTATTCCGTTGCCGCGTGAGTAATGCGTATTGGCGCCTTTTGCTCTGCGGCGACACCGATGATGCCGAAGCCGATTCCCATTTCCGAACCAATGCCGGAATTGGTGTAGCCGCGGCTTGCTAGTGTGTAAAGCTTCTTTCCGTCGCGATCTGCGATGAGGATCATCGAATGGGCGATGCCGAAATGCCGTTCGATCCCAGCTAACGCCGCCTCAAGCAAGTTCTCAAGGTCGGGCGAGGCGGACAGAGCCTCAATACAAGCGCGTAAAGCAGCCAACCTGTTGAATCGGGCCGCGGCCGGAAACGCCTTGCATGGAATGGCCGTCAGATTGACGACGCGATAGACATCTGAACCGAGCAGGCGAAACACACCCGACATACCTGTGTGAGAAGCAATCCCCGCCAATTTGGCTTTCATGTTTTCGAACAGCGGACCAGAGTCCTCTGTCCGGATGTACTCCAAATCCAGTCGATACTGAGCTGCAGTGAAAGGATCGATGACGATGGCCGAGGCGCAAGGATTCGCCAGGATGTTCTGCCTCGTCTTGTTGAAGAACTGAAACGACATTGCGACATGGGAAGAGTCGACGAAATGAACCTGGGACACGTAAGTCACGTTTGGAGTGCCGTCCGGAGCGCAAGTGGCGAGAACACTCGGTATGGCGCCTTCAAAGCAGTCCCTGATCGCATCAATCCTCAAGAGGCTCTCCAGCATGCGGCCCAGGAGTCTGCTGAAACGCCGATTGAGGACTGAATGTAATTGCAGCCAGATCGTCGGGCTCGCACCATAACAGCGTCCGGATTCCCATCTCGGAATAACCGAGGGAGCACGCGTCGGCGACAAATCCATCCCGTTGGCGATCCACTAGCGATGCATCTGACGCTAGGACTCGGCCTAGAGCCGCATCCATCGCTTTCAGCTGAATCGTTGTATGTGTGCTGGGCTGGCTGAAAACGACTGCAATCGCGCGCGTGCCGCGCAAGGCTGTCAGAAACCCCTCAGCCTGGCTCTTCGCGACTATAATGGTGACGCGAGATCGATCCGCCGATACACGGGCGCCCAGTCCTCGTACAACCTGCGGAGTGTTTTTGCCATCACGCGTACCGACCACAACTGAAACGCCGCTCTGAATAAACGCGGCCCACTTTTCGGTGACAATCATGGATCTTTATCATACCGGAAAATCCGCAGGCTTCTCCGGCTTACGGATTCCATGCGCATTCAACGAGATCCAGTGACAGCTTTTTTGGAAACAGAGTCGCAGGACAAGAACTGAACCTCT
This sequence comes from uncultured Solibacteraceae bacterium, assembly GCA_964541075.1. Classification (GTDB taxonomy): domain Bacteria; phylum Acidobacteriota; class Terriglobia; order 20CM-2-55-15; family 20CM-2-55-15; genus CAZIPZ01. Next base: position 1,684 of record CAZIPZ010000239.1, read on the forward strand.
CATAGGAATTGTCCCAAGCGACAAGCCCGCTCTCATCACAGTTTATCCGGACTTGTAAGAACAAAGTTCACGACTATTGTGGCCTTGGAAGAAACTGGCAGACCATTCCTTGTTGCCGGAAGGTATTTCCATGCGGCCACGCAACGAACGGCGGCATTCACCAATAGGCTGTGACCGCTAACAACCCTGATTTCGTGAACGTCGCCTTCAGCACTGATAATGGCATCGAGGGTGACTGATCCCTGCACTCTGGCCGCTCTCGCCTGCTGCGGATATTCAGGAATCGTCCGCCTGAGCGACTGTGCTGGTTCCACATGCACTGCTTGAGCGGGTATGTCCTGATTGGGTGACTCTTCCTCGTCACGTTGGATCCGAATGTCTACACTCGGCTCCTCTAACTCCGACGCCGCGTCTTCCGATGGAAAGCCGAGAGTAGCCGCCAAGACATCCAATTCCGGAATGGACGAATCCGATGTGCCAGAGCTGGAGATGTCCTGAAGCGTCGACCGCGATCCTGCAACGGACGGCAATGCGGTTTGCTCGACGTCTGCCTGCTTGCGTCGATAGCGGAGAAGATTCCTAGATGATGTGCTCGCACTCAGTTCCGCAACGGAGCCAACAAGAACGGGCGCGTACAATGGAACCGACTTCCGCGCCTTCGTCACGAAGGCTTCGATGAGTATTGGAACGATGTGGAACCGAGGTGGCAGAATCGTAATGGACTGGAACCAGAAAACGAGAACACCAGATCCAACGTGAAGGAGAACTGAGCAGCACATTGAAGATCTGCTACGTTTTCGGTACGCGGATAACGCGGAGAGCGTATCGAACACGAAACAGTCAGTGCATTCAGTATACCAAGCGACAGCCCGTGAAAGATGGAGTGCACGCGCCTCATTCGTCGCTCAGCCGCGTTACGCCACCCGGCTTGATCCATGATTGGCGCAGCGGCTGTCCTATCTATTCCAGGAATTGGAAAGCGCGTTCTACGCGCACCCTCAGCTTGACCCTCTTGTCGCGGTTCTGCTCACGATGAATGTAGGACGGGGGCGCACATCGGCATTGCCAGGGTCCGCGGCAGGGTCGATCGCAACTGCCAACGCTCACAACCACATGGAACTGCTGCGTATCGCTCGATTGATTTCCTCACCCAGTGCGACGACGCCTTTCTCAAGAAACCCGATGTGGTTCCGAATGTCCCGCTGAACGGCGGCACAGGGAATTTCCTGACGGCTCCGTTCCAGCGCAAGCACGTCGAGAATCTCCCGCCGACGCGCTTTCAAAATCTTGAGAGTTTCAACAAGGTGGGCAGGCATTGCCCGCACCTCGGGCTGGACAAGCTCGGCGAAGCAAGCCAAGAGAGAAGCCTGGCTCTGGTGATCCCGCGGTCTGCGTATCGAACGAGCAAAATCCCTCACATGCCGCGACGGAACGAGAGCGACGGGCAGGCCGGCGGCGGCAAGCGTTCCGGCAACAGGCAGCTCAATGCCTCCCTGCGCCTCCATAACGACGATTGCAGGCTCGACCGTAAAAAGCCTGTCGGCAGTCTCGTTTATTCCGCCATCATCGCTACACGCCATCCATTCTTGACCTGTTGGCCGAACCGCGGCCCGAATGCCGCTCCTGTTGACGTCCAAGCCCACAAACACTCTTGGATTCATCACCGTCCTCCTCTCGCTTTCGAGCGAGCAATGGTTGCAAATCCGGCGCCATCCCTCTGTGTTGAAAAACACAGCGTTCGCTGGGCAAAGAGTTCGTGAACCGTGGAAGTTTTCCAAGCCCTCGTGAATACTGAGGGTGAAGTTTGAACAAGAGGGCGGTCAAACCGCCCTCTTGTTTGGAAGATTGTGATACGGACGCGACTCAGCCTTTTAAACCGCTTCGTCGCAACCCGGCAGCGCCAAGCAGAGAAAGAAGCCCCGTAAGAACCAGCAGCGGCGTTTGGCCCGCGGTTCTTGGTAAATCTCGGTTTTCCTCGCCTGATTGGTTCAGGTTCTGATCCTCGGTGGTCTGATCCTGTTCATTCTGATACTGCGGGTTCTGCTGCTGCGTGTTCTGTTCCTGCTGATTCAGATTGTCCTGGTTCATTTGATCCTGAGCCGACGGTTGCGTGGACTGCGCCGAAGCATGAACCGGAAGCAGCGCGAGTGCACAAACACAAAATAGAACAACTACGGCACGTTGGACGTATTGCATTTTGAGAATCTCCTCTCGGATTTCGAAAGATCGCTAATTTCCGAAAGTGCAGACCGTCTGCCATATCCGGGGACCTTTAAGGCTCAAGGCGTTATGGATCACACATGGTGGACGCGACCGAAGATTTTCCCCGAGTGCACCGTCGCGCGAGGATAGTATTCGTCGGCGCCGCACTTACAGAAAGGCTAACGTTCGTCCACGTCAGTCCAAAGAATACAGAGCCGCTATTGCGAGCAAGAATGTTGCGGCAACAGCCACCCCGATGCCGGTGACGACTTTCAGGCCGGGACTCCACCCGTCTCTCTGCCGCTCGATCGACTCGACTTCACTGAACCGAACTTCGCGGATCGGGACGGTTATTCTTGTCTTGGGTTTTATCTGAAAGGAGTCGCCTTCGACGGCGAGAAGATATCCTTTAATCTGGCCACGATCGAGTAGACGTACGCGGACAAAAGCGCCCGGCTCGAGGCGCTGAGCGAGCGCGCGCCATACTTCCGGCTGTTGCTGAGGCGGACCGGCGAACACAGAACTCACGGCCAGCAGGAAGATGAGTACAAATATCAATGCTTTGGGAAATTTCATAAGGACTCCTCTCTCAAAAATCCACGCCGAACCCGACGCGAAGTGTTGAATGAGCAATACCGTGCGAACCCACCGCGACGAGAAGCTCAGACTTCATGAAAGACCATTCGTTGAAGTACGACTTGCACCCTGCAGCGACAAAAGGCCGCGCCTCCACATACGTTTTACGCCGCATGATTTGAACGTTGGAGCCTCGCAGCGCAGGGTCGTACAGGTATGTTTCAATCTCTTCGTACACAGCTGTCAGGCGCACGCCACCCGACACGTACGGATGTGCAAAGACATTCTCAAAAAATTGATATGTGGCCGCGCCCGACATACTTAGAGGACGTACATATCGGGAGCTATAGCTGTATAACTGGGGATATTGGGACGGGTCGTAGTAAGACCGTTCAGGCGTGACCATGAAACCAGCGTCAGCTTTCAAGTGGGTCGTGAGATATCGGCCGGCGTCTAGGTTAAAGGCGAACGGGGGGTTGTTGTCATAGCGCGATTTCCCAAAGTCGCCTCTGTTGACGCCCAGAAGCCCCACGCTTCCAGCAACATCCCATTTTCGATACTCGATCGTTTTCGGGACGTTCTGCTGCGCGAAAGACGATGAACTGAAAGCAATTAAAGCAAGCGCAGCCGCCACGGCGGCCAGTCTCGTTTTCATGACTTCTTTCCTCCTTACTTCCTATTGCGGGAAACGAAGTCGAAAACTTGCAGACAGGGGGACAAAAAAAGGGCCAGTGAGCAATTTCAAAAACTTGAAATTGCTCA
>CAZIPZ010000240.1:0-5188 GCA_964541075.1 uncultured Solibacteraceae bacterium
GACCGGCACCACATAAGGCAGGTCGTCGCTGGGGTAATCACTGCTCCAGATTGCGTATCCGAAGAAAGCTGTCGCCCTTTACAAAAAAGCTCTGGACAGTAAGAAGAACAATGTCGAGGAGGCCATTCGGCAGGCTCAAGAGGCCGTCGGCATTGCGCCAGACTTCTACTCCGCACATATCCATTTGGGAGTCCTTTACAAGCAGACCGGGCAAGCCGAAGATGCGGAGCGCCATTTTCTCACAGCGCACCGGCTCAACAAGTCTAGCGCTGAACCACTCGTGAACTTGGCCGGTCTGTATGTGGAAACAAAGAGATTCGATCTAGCCATACGTATCGGCGAGCAGGCGGTGAAAGCAGACTCTACTTCGGCTGCGGCGTTTTTCAATCTTGGCATTGCGTTATTCAATTCCGCGAAGTTCGATCGATCTGAGACCATGCTCAAGAAGGCGCTGGATCTCGCCCCCCAAAAACCTCAAACGCGGCTTATGCTCGCAAATGTCTACATCAAGCTTGGCCGGCATGAGAGTTTGCTCGCCGAGTTGAGTAGCTACCTCAAAGAAAATCCCCAAGGTCAGGAGCGTGCGGCGGTCGAGCGCATGCGGATGGACTTATTGAAAAAGTTGGGACGGAGCGAACCTTGATATCTCTCCAGGCTGATCGAAGTTGTCTGAGCGTAGGTGCGAAGATGGATCTTTTCTACAAGCAAATCGGCCTTCCCCAGCTTGAGGAAGGCCGAAAGGTTGGCAACCTAGACAGAAGACAATCGATCTTAGTGTCTTTTTCTATATCCGACCGACAGTGCAAGAAGTCCGAATGCCACAGTCATCGCAGTCATGGGTTCAGGAACGTGGACTAAAGGCCGGTCCAGCGCAAACGGCTGGACTTCGTAGTCGATCGTAAAGAAATATCCTCCCAAATGAAGCGGGCCGGAAGCGCTAGTCGTTCCCCAACTGGAAATTGGCAGGACAAAGGCAGCCACAGAACTTGATAAAGAATCGTTGATGTGAGTGAATGCCGTGGCGCCAAGCTGATTGATGGCGTTGATGTCGTTTTGATCTGTCGTGGTGCTATTCAGGAGATAGAATGACCCGCGCAGCGCGTTGTTACCATCTACCTGAAAGCTCGAACTGCTTGTCGTGAGGTCGGCCGAAACTTCCCACATCGCTTCGTTGATTCGGCGGCGGTCTGTTGAAGAGGATGTTGTCCCAAATAAGTTCGTAAGATAGTTGATAGCGCCGGCGCGAGCGGCTGAAATAGCTGGGGATCCGCTAATGCCAGGGTAGTAGAGATCCCGCACGGCCTCGGCATTAACAACAATTCCTGTCCAAGTGAACGGAGGCGCTATCTCAGCGGCAGCGTTGAAACACATTCCCAGAATGGCGTCACCATCGAGAGTGAGGCCATAAGGTCCGACTCCCACGTTTGTGTAGGTTGGATTTGGGTTATCCGGGATATGGATTTGATCGGCGCCATTGTAAGGCCCCGTATAGACCATGTTCACAATGCGACCATAATTGACATTCGCCGCACGTGCTTCGGTGACAAATAAAACTGCGAAGGCGAGAAAAAGTATCGAGAGCAGATTCTTTCGCATCTTGCGATTTCCTTCCTGGGTTAACCCGCGCAAGTCTTGGCTTTCGCGGACCTCTCCTGAGACTCTCAGGCTCCTGCAATTCAATTGCCGCACCTATTGGATGACTGGGCCTGAATTCATCGCTTGTAAAATGAGTAACTTACCAAACCATCGAGATGCGAAAACGGTTTCTGAACCATAGATGCAGGAGGACTTGACGTCAGATTGTAAGACCTCTTTACGTTTCTTCATTAATCCGCTAACTAATTTCGTGTGAAAGCGTTGCCGCACTTACCGCATGACTGGGTGCGATCAACGTCACATTTCTTTACGACACTCCATTGAAGGGGGCTCTGAGTGGGCCCTTCGGTTTAGCAATAAAGTCTCTCAGGCGCGTTGCCGAGGAGATCTAATAGAAAGGACGGGTTGAGATTCTTTTGACGCCCTTGATGTCTCGTCCAACCGAAGCGATTCGTGGACTCCTTTTCCACTTGGGATAGCATGACGCTAACTGATCTGCTGGATCTCTACACCAACGATAACCGTAGGAAATTCCTGATCGCGGCGGCAGTATGGATCGGCACTGTCGCTGTTGCCGATTGGCTGGTGCAGCCGAATGCGGGGCTGGGCTTTCTCTATGTTGTCGGAATTTTGCTGGCGGCGGCCTATCTCCAGCCATGGCAGGTCGCGGTGCTTGCGAGCTCGTGCGCTTTGTTGAGAGAGTGGCTTTCGCCATTTGAGCAAGGCTTTGAGACGATTCCACGGCTTTCATCAGCCACTGCCGCTTTTTGCATTACCGGGCTCTTCTTTCGAGAGCTTGCCCGCAGCCGTCAGGCCGTCGTCGAACATGCTGAAAGGGTCCAAGAGGAAGCGCGCCGCCGCGAGGAGGCAGAAGAGCAAGTTCGCATCCTGATATCGAGCAGCCCCGCCGCGATTTTCATCGTTAACGAACTAGGAAAAGTGCTGGCAGCCAATGACGCAGCTGTTAAGTTGCTGGCCTCTGAGGAGGCGCCTCTTGAGGGAGATTGCATTTGGCCGTACTTGCCCGTTCTGCAAACCTTACAGGGACGCGAACAGCCGGTCGAGTTCTTGCGTGTGGGGCTTGAGTCTAAGGGACGCCGCAAGAATGGAGAGCGGTTCGCCGCGAGGCTTTGGGTCTCCACGTATCAGTCGCGTTCCGAAAGGCGTCTGGCAGCCATAGTTCAGGATGCTTCAGAGGACTTTCGAACCAGAGAGGAGTCCGGATTGGATCAGCTGTTGTCGCATTCTAAGATTCTGGTTGGGGCTGTCTCGCACGAGGTGCGGAATCTGTGTGGAGCGATAGGCGTGGTGTATGAAAATCTGATCCGAGTGCCTGAGATTACCGACAATGTGGACTTTGTTGCGCTCGGTCGCCTCACTGATGGGTTGAGGCAGATTGCGTCGGCTGGGCTTCTTACTCCACGGTCCTCCTCCGCGAGTGTGAGGCTGGCGGAAGTGCTGGACGACTTGCGGATCGTTATTGATCCATTGTGCCATGAGGCAGAAATCAGGGTAATCTGGGACGTTCCAGACCAATTGCAGCCGGTTCGGGGAGAGCACCAAGGCATGTTGCAAGTCATGTTGAATTTGGTTCACAACAGTTGTGCTGCGATGGAACACAGCACCGACAAACGTCTGTCATTGCTTGTCTCAGAGGACGATTCGAAGGTCTCGATCCGAATTTATGATACCGGGTCCGGGGTATTGCATCCCGAACGTCTATTTCAGCCGTTTCAGCCTGGCGCCGATAACACCGGTCTTGGCCTGTATATCTCCCGCGCAATAGTGAGAACCTTTGGCGGAGAATTACGCCACGAACCTCAGCAGCTTGGCAGCTGTTTCACGTTGGAGTTGCAGAAGATGGATACCAGGACTCCTGTCTCATGAAGCGGATTCAAACACGCATCCTCATTGTCGATGACCATGCGCTCTTTCGCGAGGGACTTGGCCGCCTATTGGAGGCTGAGACGGATTTTCAAATCGTTTCACGCTGCGAATCCGTACGACAGGCGCTTCAGGTTCTGACAGAGAAGTCGGTGGATCTGGTGCTGCTTGACTACCGTCTGGATCAGGAGCAAGGAGTGGACTTCCTTCGAAAGGCTCGCGATTCCGGATTTGACGGCAAGGTCATCATCGTAACTGCAGGCCTGAGCGATGATGAAGCCTGTGAACTGTTGCCTCTTGGAATTTCAGGCATCTTCTTAAAACACGATCCGCCTGCTCGCCTAACTCAGTGCATACGCGGCGTGCTTGACGGTGGAACGTGGTTGGACTCAAAGTACATTCAGTTGCTCACACAAGCACAGTCCCGCAGCCTTGAAACCCCAAAGAGGCCTTTTACCGAACGCGAACGCGTCGTGGTCCGCAGCGTACTAGAAGGGCTTTCCAACAAGGAGATCGGTCAACGCCTTGACATCTCAGAAAGCGCGGTGAAGGCAGTGCTACAGCAATTGTTCAATAAGATGGGCGTGAGGAACCGCAGCCAACTCGTTCGAATCGCGCTGGAGCAATATCGGGAGTTGGTGTGATATTCCGCCCGGCCGGACTATAAGCGGCGCTTGCGCCGGCCCGCAATTTGGGGAATGTTTTCTTTTGGCTGGGGACTTTCCATGTTTCGATAAACAAAGGTATAGGTCGTGGGAACTGGAGGGGAACAACGGGGCCGGTTTGCCTTAGCAGAGTTCTTTCTGTGTTGTCATCCTGCCCTGGCTCGATCATTATATGGTCTCACGTGATATCTACGTGTGGATGGTCCACAATAAGGCCTGGTCGGAAGACGCATCCATCACTCTACGCAGGAGACAGCTTGAAACCAAAAAAAACGAACAAGACTAGCAAGACCGGCAAGAAGAAGGGCAGTGCATGGTTCGCAATTGGACTGATCGGCGGAACAGTCTTGATCGGTTGGTTCCTGATCAGCGGGTCCAGTGAACGGTTCACAGCCTCTGGAGCAAGATTGGTGGCCACAATGTCTCCCAACCTCTTCAGTTCGGATCCGAAGGCGCGTGCTGCATATCAGGTGGCCCGAGATATACCTGAAATTCTGGCGGAACTACCCTGCTTTTGTGGGTGCATGACAAGCCACGGTCACGAAAACAACCTGTTCTGTTTCAAGGACGAACACGGCTCTGCATGCACGATTTGCGAGGACATTGCACTCGACGCACGCGATATGCACGCCAGAGGCCTGCCTGTCGAGAAGATACGAGACACGATCCGCGAGAGGTATGGACAACAATAGATCGTTTTTTCTCGACCTTCGCTGAGTCGTGTTCCCTTCGCGGTCTGTCCAGGACTCACCTTTTTCTGAGAGAACCGTGGAGCGATAGAGAACCATCGTTCCACGGTGAGTTCAAGACTGTCCAATGGCTGGATTGAGCTTTCTACACTTGTCGGTGCTGAGCATCCCCAATTCTCATCGGGAAAGCGCCACACGCACCCGTTTGCCGCTCGTCCGGGTTGCGTTGCGCGAACACCTCGACGTCGATCGTCACCGACGTGCGGCCGACGCGCGTGATGTCGCCGTAGAACGTGACGAGGTCGCCGATCGACACCGGCTCCTTGAACGTGAACGAGTTGACCGCGACGGTCG
>CAZIPZ010000241.1:0-5145 GCA_964541075.1 uncultured Solibacteraceae bacterium
TGATCCAGCCGGACCGGCACCCCTTTCTCCTTCAAGAATTGTTTGGCCTGCGGAATGGTATAGGTTCGGAAATGAAAAATCGACGCCGCCAACACCGCATCAGCCTTGCCTGTGACAAACCCGTCATACAAATGCTCCAACGTGCCCACACCGCCGGATGCTATAACCGGAACGGAGACTTGCTCGGACACTGCCGCAGTCAGCGCCAGGTCATAGCCGGTCTGCCGACCGTCCTGGTCCATGCTCGTGAGCAGAATCTCGCCCGCACCGAAGCTTTCCATCCGTCTCGCCCACTCGATCGCATCAAGACCGGTCGATTTCCGGCCTCCGTGCGTAAAGACTTCCCAGTGACCCGGCGTGCTCGCCCGCTTCGCATCAATCGCCACGACAATGCATTGGGTACCGAACCGTTGTGCCGCCTCACGCACAAATTCGGGCCGCTGCACCGCCGCCGTATTGATGCTGACCTTGTCGGCACCCGCGTTCAACAACGCGCGAACATCATCGAGCGTGCGCACCCCCCCGCCCACCGTCAGGGGCATGAAGACCCGTGTCGCCGTCTGCTCGACCACATCGAGAATCGTCTTCCTGTCTTCATGGGAGGCCGTGATGTCCAGGAAGCACAGCTCGTCCGCGCCTTCACGGTCATAGACCGCTGCAACTTCGACCGGATCACCCGCATCGCGCAAATTGACAAAGCTCACGCCCTTCACCACTCGGCCGTCTTTTACGTCGAGACAGGGGATGATGCGTTTCGTCAACATGGTCAACCAAGAGCCTTGACGGCGGTCGCATAGTCCAGCTTACCGTCGTAGAGTGCTTTGCCGACGATGGCCCCTTCAATGAGCAGGCCAAGCGATTTGATGACCTGTAGATCTTCCACCCGCGAAATCCCGCCTGAAGCAATGACCGGGAACGATGAATGCTCGACGACCTGCCGCAGAGCCGGTACATTCGGTCCATCCAGCATGCCATCGCGCGCAATGTCGGTGTAGATCACGGCACCCAGAGCATAACCGGACAGCTCTTTCAGTAAGTCGATCGCCTTCGTATCGGACACCGATGTCCACCCCTTCACCGCCACCTTGCCGTCACGCGCATCCAGCCCCAACAGGATGCGCCGCGGAAATTCGTGACAGGCTTGTTCGAGGAACGCCCTATCCGTGAGCGCCGCCGTGCCCAACACCACGCGCGAGACCCCCGCCCCGAAATACCGGCGGACAGTGTCAATGTTGCGAATTCCGCCACCCACCTGTACCTTCACACTGACCGTCGCAATCACCGATTGAATCTCGCGGAGATTCCGCGGCTCGCCGTCCACGGCGCCGTTGAGATCTACGACATGGATCAGCCCCGCCCCCTGCTGCTGCCATTGCCGCGCCATCGCCGGCACATCAGTGGAATAGACCGTCTCCGCCGCCATATCGCCTTGACGAAGCCGCACACAGCGCCCGTCTTTCAAATCAATTGCTGGAATAACAAGCATGGAAATTCGTCCGCCCTTTCTCCGCTACTTCGCTGTGGTTCCAAACGGAAATTCCTTCAACACTTCTTCAACCCCGTACTGCGCCAATTCGTCAGCCGTGACGAACGCCCACCGATGGATAAATCCCATGAAATCCTCCGTCATCGGACGCTGCCGTTCATAGTAATTACCGACCCATAGCACCTGCCCATCGGCCGCCACGACTTTGACCTCGAATCCCACTGCCGCGGTTGGGTTCGCCCCCATTCGACTGCCGACCCGCTCTTGAAACATCAGCACCTCGCCGATGAAGGCCGCATCCGCCTTCAATCGTTTCGCCAGGTTCGCCGCAGCCACTTCAGGAGTAGTCTTCGCGGCCTCCCCTGTCGCAGGAGCCACCTTGGCCGCATCCCCTGGTGGCAGAACATGCAGTCCTTCATGCGACTGCAGCCGCTTCCAGAAGAGCTGTGTCACCTTATCCGCGGCATAGCCGGGAACGGTCTCCGTCTGCCTCGACGGCACCTCGGCGTCAGGCGGGATAGCGACCGAAATGTCCGACCCTCGCACCCCATAAGGAGTTGAGAAATACGAATCGCGCTGATCATGCACTTGAGGCGTCTTGAGAGAGGAAAAAGGAACCACTATAAGAGTCTGAATCTTATAGTGAGGGAGTTCGTTCGACGACTTCGTCGTGACCTTCGCGCCACTACACCCGACAGCGGCGACCACGAGCACCATTACCATCAGTGCGCGAAGCGTGCGAGGGACGGCACCATGTTCAGTCTTTTGTCTCTTCACCGCTCTCTCCTCACAACACACCCCTGACGGCTACACATGCCACGCTCCAAAATTCTTGATCAGCTGCAAACCGACGGCCTGGCTCTTTTCCGGGTGGAACTGGCAGGCCACGACATTGTCTTTCCAAATGCTTGAGACAAACGGAATGCCGTAGGTTGTGGTCGTCGCGACAATCTCTTTATTCACCGGCTCGACGAAGTAGGAATGCACGAAATACCAATTGGCCCCGCTGGGGATCCCCTTGAACAGGGGACAGGCCCGCTGCACATCCACCTGATTCCACCCCATATGCGGAACTTTCAGCACGGGATCAGCCGCAAACCGCCGGACCCTGCCGGGAATAATGTCCAGCCCCTTATGGGTGCCGAACTCCTCGCTTTCGGTGAAAAGCAGTTGAAGCCCCAGGCAAATCCCAAGAAACGGCTTACCCGATTGAATCGTGGCGCGAACAGAATCAATGAGATCGTAGTGTTCAAGATTCGCCATGCAGTCGCCGAACGCGCCGACCCCCGGCAACACCACATGACTGGCGTTTTTGATCGCCGCTACATCGCGCGTCACCACCGCCTGATACCCCACCGCCTCAAAAGCTTTGGAGACACTGCGCAGGTTGCCCATGCCGTAATCGATAATCGCGATCATAGAGATTCATCCATCCCAAAGAAGCGTAACAATACCGTAACCAGCGGCATCCTGCCACTAGCAAACGCCAGAGCCAACTATAACGAGCAACCCGTCCAACCCTCATGAAGATCAGCCACAGAAGATTGACAGGGCCAGACTGAACCAGTAGCCTGATCCGACACGAAGGGGCAGGAACAACATGGACGATCACGCGCTTATCGAACAGGTCAGAAAGTCGGTCCCCGGACTCATCGCGCTGTATCGCTTCGGCTCTCAGGCGAAAGGGACTGCTCGTCCGGGCAGCGACGTGGATCTCGCCGTGCTCGCCCGCGACCCGCTCCCCGTAATGCGCCGCTTCGAACTGGCCCAGGAACTGGCAATCCAACTCCATCGCGATGTCGATCTTGTCGATTTGCGCAGCGCGTCAACGGTCATGCGAATGCAGGTCATCTCGACGGGTACGTGCCTCAATGCACCGGACGAGCCAGCCAGACGAGAGTTCGAAATGTATGCCTATTCAGACTATGCCAGGCTGAACGAGGAACGGCGGGACATCTTAAAGAGAATCGCTGAAAGCGGGTTGGTCTATGGCTGACGACGTCATGGTCAATAAAGCCGCTAGCATCGAGCGCTGCCTTCAGCGCATTCAGGAAGAATATGCAGGAGACAGCCAGAACTTAGCGGCGAATCAGACCAAGCAAGACGCCATTGTTCTCAATCTTCAGCGAGCCTGTGAGACAGCGATCGATCTGGCTATGTATGTGGTCAGTCAGCGCAAGCTGGGGGTCCCGCAAGATAGCCGTGATGTGTTTACCATTTTACAGACCGCAGGCATTCTCCCGCCAGACCTCGCGAATCGGATGCAACGGATGGTCGGCTTCCGCAACATCGCCGTGCACGAATATACCCGCCTGAATCTGGAAGTGGTTCAAGCCATTGTCACCAAGCAGTTAGAAGACTTCCGTGCGTTCTCCTCGACCATCGTCAAAGCGCTTCCCTAACCCAGACATCGGGCTGATTTGTCAATCCGCCCACTCCCAATCATCATCGCCATTCGAGAAGCATTCGTGGCCAGATGCAAAGATGACCACGCCCCCTTACAGCTCTCAAAGAGACCGAATACCCATGTACTCTGACGTCTTGCCTCTTCATCGCGCTGTTTGAGAACGCAGGCAGCTTTCTTCTTCCACCCGCTCAGTTCCTGTTCAAATACAGTGACTACTGCTGGATCAGCAGAGTCACGAGTGACCTGGAGAAATACCCTCAGCATCTCCCAATACGCATCAAGCATATAATTCCATGCAAGGCGAACGGTGCGGTTGTCTGATTCAATAAATTGAATCTCGACGGCATCATCGCGCTCCAGAAGGGATGCTGTCGCTACCGGTCCAGCGTGAGAAGAACCGGCGCTGAACATGTCATAGACGGATCTCAAGTAGATCCAGACCTCCCCTGGCTCACTGAATAATTCACCTGTCTTGAACTTCTCTCTATACTCTCTCGACGGGCGCCATTGCTTAGGGTCACAGTCATCGGCGGCGTTTGGATATGCTCCATTGAACACCTCCGAAAGCTCGGGATGCTTCCATAACCGATAGGCTGTTGCAGTGGCCTCTATGGCACGACGACTTAAGGCTTCTGCGTCCACTACACGGCGACGGAGCAACTGGGACGCAACCCCGTACATTTGACTCATAACGACAAGGAACAACTTGAATGAGCTCGCGGAGATAGGGACTTCCGCCTTCGGTATTTTAGTTAACATGCCCAGCCGCTCATAAAGTTCGGCCAACTGGCAGAACAGCTCAAATTCCTGCCCATACAAGGAATAGGAGGTTTGAACCGATCTCTCTTCCTGTTTAAGATATTTCTTTAACCCGCCAGGCTCTTCAATAATCATCATGTGTACCTCTACTCCGTCGATATACATTGACCTCTGCCTTAAAACGAATCAGAGCAAGATCACATAGCCACAAGTTTTCCTTGGCTGATGAAATACAACGGGCAGGCTCCTTTTCGGAAGCCTGCCCGTTCAAAACCGATAAGCTCTTTCACCAGTGTTATCCGTCTACAGCATCCCCTTCGTCGACAGCACCTTTCCGGCCAATCGTTCTTCCGGCATGGTGGCCTGATCGAGAGCCTTGGCGAGGCCTTTGAAGAGGGCTTCCATGATGTGGTGCGGGTTACGGCCATACATGAGATTCACATGCAAGTTGAGCCCGCCGTGGGTCACGAAGGCCTGGAAGAAATCTTCGAAG
>CAZIPZ010000242.1:0-5009 GCA_964541075.1 uncultured Solibacteraceae bacterium
GTTACGCGTTCATGCAGGCCATCGGCATGGTGAACGACCACGTCAAGGACTGCTTTAAAGCGCCTCGGTTGTCCTAGACCGCGAAATCAGGGACGTGCTTAGACTGAAGCCCCGTTCACGGCTGTCTCTTCTGTGAATACGACGCTTGCCAGTTGGTGATTTCTGTTGAGCACGAGGATCTGTCGCATCCGGGGACGAAGTCTATTTCCAGATCCTTTATTAAGGTTGCCGCATCCTTCTCACTCGCTGGATAAGAGGCTCTGTACAGGGTTTCAAGATGTTTTGAATAGCCCCCGACCTAGTCTTGCGGGATGAGAGATTTCCATTTTCTGGCCTTGCGGACAGGCTTTTCGACGAAGCTCACATGGTATGATTTGCCGGATGACGAGAATAGCCGTGGTCGATGACAACGCGGACAACCGCTTGATTATCCGCACCATCCTTGAGGATCAATATGAAATCCAGGAATTTTCAAACGGCATCGAGGCCATTGCAGGTTTTAAGAAATCCAAACCGGATGTGGTGATTCTGGATATCTCCCTTCCTGAAATGGATGGCACTGAGATTCTGAGGCGAATCCGCGACGATGAAATGTTGCGCGATTTACCTGTGATTGCGCTTACCGCTCACGCCATGGTTGGCGATCGCGAAAAATATCTTTCAGTTGGTTTTAATGACTACGTCGCCAAACCCATTCTCGATATGGGCGTCCTGTTCTCAACCATTCAACGCTGGCTGCCTCAACATTCTTAGTCCAGTAAGCCGCCTTTCCATGTGCTACCTCGCCCTCAAGTGCACCGAACGGGCTGTAATACGATCCAGGTCGAGCAAAAGCCCGTATGGGTCACTCCATCAAGAACTTATGGACACACTCCAAGCGGAATTCACACGGCCGTCTTACAAGCCCCTTCGGACGTTTTCGGATCGGTGACATTGAGCGCAAGAGGCACCCTGGATTCACTAAGTGGTGTCGGAACGGCCACTTCCAACTGAGGCCGGGGATCATCTTTTCACGCGCCGTGGAGCAGGGCCTCAAGGTAAGAGATAAATAACCTTATTAGATATCGATATTTAGTCGATATTCAGTCTCTCGCGCCCCCAAGTCCATCCCGCTTCACCCTGTTGGAACTCTCATTGCACTCCGTGTCCGAGACGCAAGACGTGTGAAGTACACACATATACACCGTCCACGCGACTACCACGAAAGTTGGAGGTAGGCCCCAAAATGAGTAAGCGGTCGATACTAGTTGTTGACGACGATCGAAGTGTGCGCAGCTATCTGTCGGATTTCTTGAGTTCGTGCGGGTATTCCGTGGACTGCGCCGAATCCGGCGACCAAGCGGTAGCACGGCTCGCAACCGGCTATGCACCTTCGCTTGTGGTCCTCGATATCATCATGCCCGGCATTAATGGCATTGAGGTTTTGGAGAGTATAAAAAAGACGAATGCTTCAATACCGGTGATTATCCTCTCCGCGATTGGCCAGACGAAAACAGTCGTCGACGCAATGAAGATGGGAGCGGCAGATTTTCTGGTAAAGCCTTTTGAGGAGCAGGAACTCGAACTCGCCATAGAGAACGTTCTCGAAAAGCAAAAACTCAAGGAAGAGGTGAAGACTCTTAAGCGACAACTCGATCAATACGTCGAGCAAGGCGACATATTGTCGACAAATCCAAAGATGCTGCGGATCCGGGAGATTGCAAAGCACGTTGCGGATACCGACGTACCAGTCATGATTCTCGGTGAATCCGGTGTCGGCAAGGAAGTCCTCGCGCGATTCATTCACTCGAATTCGTGCCGTCGAGACAAGCCTTTCATTAAAGTGAATTGCGCGGCCCTTCCGAACGATCTGCTCGAATCCGAATTGTTCGGATATGAGCGAGGCGCGTTCACAGGTGCGCTGAACGAAAAACCCGGCAAGTTCGAGCTTGCCGACAAGGGCACCCTGCTGCTGGATGAAATCGGCGAAATGACGCCTCATCTTCAAGCGAAGCTGCTGCATGTTCTCCAAGATTCCGAATACAGCCGTCTTGGAGGCAAACGGACTGTTCGCGTGGACGCCCGCGTTTTGGCTTCGACCAACATCAACCTCGAGGAAGCGGTGGCGAAGGGATCATTCCGGGAAGATCTCTACTTCCGGTTAAACGTCATTCGATTGGACCTGCCGCCGTTGCGTGACAGGCGTGAGGATATTCCAATGCTGTGCAACTACTTTCTCTACAAATATCGCGAGCGCTACAAAAGCCAGGTCGAAGAGGTTTCGCCGCAGCTCATGGATTGCTTCCTCCGGTACGATTGGCCAGGGAACATTCGTCAACTGGAGAACGCAATCAAACGTTACCTAATTCTTCCTGACGTGGACATGACCATATCCGAACTGAAAGAGCCGATGCCTGGCGAAGCGCCTGTTCCGGTCAAAGGGAAAGAAAGCAGCATGTCTCTAAAAGACGTCAGTAGTCGCGCTGCAGAACAAGCCGAAAAGGAGCTCGTTCTCCGAATCTTGGAAGAAACAAGTTGGAATCGGAAGCAGGCGGCGCGGCGACTAAACATCTGCTATAAGGCGCTGCTGAATAAACTCAAACGCTGGCAAATCGACAATCGTCACAGCGTTCCCCCTTCCCTTCAACGTCCTCGGGAAAGACATTTCGAACCGATGCCTTTCTAGAAAAGCATTGCTGAGTCAGGAGCTGCTTGAATGAGCGGCTCCTGACGGAGTCCCCACAAAAACTCAAACCTCTCAGAATTCTTCCGAGCGGCATCTCATCAGATCCTATCCGCTTGGTTTTTGTTACATCCTCGGCCGTTATTAGCACCTACGTTCTCTGAGAGAACTGTCATTCTCTTGGCGGACTATCGCAAAGGGTTGAAAATGCCGCGTTTCACTACGGCATAACTCTTGCAACTCTCCATACGTCATGCAACCGGACTTGTATATAGGAGCAAAAATGAGATTCAGCATCCTGAGCGCAATTGTGGGCGTGTCTTTCTGCCTCGGGTCAGTGGCAGTCGGCCAACAATCCAAAAACACCGTGACCGCCTTCGGGGAGTCGGAGTATCGCCTCGGTCCCGACGACGTCATTGAGGTCTTTGTGTGGAAGGAAGCTGAGCTGTCCACAACGACCGTAGTTCGGCCTGACGGCAAGATCTCCTTGCCTTTGATTGGAGAGCTGCCGACAAGCGGGAAGACCGCTGTTGAGTTGCAGAAGGAGATCGGCCAAAAACTCAGCCAATATGTCGCGGAGCCTGTCGTGAACGTCATCGTCAAAGAAGTCAACAGCGCGAAGGTGTCCATCCTTGGCGAAGTCAAGAATCCCGGCATTTACAAAATCAAGGATCGGGCGACGGTCATTGATGCAGTCGCGTTAGCCGGCGGATTCACAGAATACGCGAAGCGCAACAAAGTTACGGTGATTCGGTCCGGTTTGTCCGGCGATCAAAAACGAATCAAATTGAACGTCGAGGAACTCATAAAGAGCTCCAAGGGCGAGCTCTTCTACGTACTGCCGTACGACAAGATCTACGTGCAATAGAGCAACAAGCCTTTTAAGCCATCAAAGATTCAATTATGAAGAAACTAGTAACAGCACTCTTAATGATTGCAACGACCCTGCCGCTGTATGCGCAGCAGGGCAAGAGCGGATACAGCGGCTTATCTTTCATAACGCCTCTGACCATCAACGCCGGACATGACAGCAACTTTCTGATCGACCGGACCAAGCCTGGAGAACGCCTCTTCTTTCTTTCACTGCCGCCCAGCGTGCAGTTCATGGCGCCAAATGCTTTGCCGCAACGGTTCGACGATCAGGTCCTGATCCTCGGACTCCCAAAGACGGCTTTTGTCAGCGATTCGATGCGGCATCAACTCACCGTTTCATATCAGCCCGAGTTCGAAATATTTCGGGGAAACCGCGATCAGAATTCCTGGAACCATGAAGCTGGTGCGGATTTTTCTTACTTTCCCACTCGGCGCACGCAGATTTCAGTGGGTGACAATTTTAGAACCTCAAAGGATCCCAGTCGCGTTCTGCAGAATGTTTTTCTCCTCCTGCCCCGCGGAGGGTACAAAGAAAATACCCTCAGAGGTTCATTCAACTTCAACAAATCGGAGCTGACCTCATTCGGAATTAGAGCCGACCACACCCTCACGTTGTTCGACCAAGTCGACCAATTTCAACGTCGTGTACTCAACTCCACAGCCAACAGCCTCTCTCTTGTCGCGACAAGAATGCTTCAACGAAACCATCGGCTGCGCGGAACCTACTCAGTGTTCCAAGTAACGCCAATCAATTCACAAAAGACTGGCGACGGCGAAGTCGATCACGAAAGCGCGGGCCTTGAAGGACCGGCGCAGAGCGTAACGCTCGAATACCGATTTAGTCCTGACCCGAGCACCGTATTTGAGTTCACAGGCGGTGGTGTGCACACCGGCGGAGGACCGAGGTTTATTTTCGGTGGGCTGGCGGACAGACGGATCGGTTCCATGTGGCTTGGGGGCGGATACTCGCGGACGCTTTCCTTTTTTGGCGGACAAAACACTACTTACTCTAACGGCATAGCGCCGGCGGCATTCTATGAAGTGGTTTTCCTTCGGTTTCGCGGGCAAGTATCGCGACGAATTGGTCTGGAAATTTCGGGAGTCGGATCCCACGAAGTGCATGGATCACTGATTGGTCAGACCAAAATGGGTCTTGGCCGCTCACGCATCGACTACAGACTGTCGAATCGAACCGTGGTTTTCTTCTCCGCCGAAACCTACCAGCAAAGCCGAAACGAATTTATCAACACGCCGCTGTCGCGAAACAGGTTTTTCACCGGAATTGAGATTTCACTTTCAAGTGAAGCCCAGCGTCGGACCAGCCGGTTGAATCGCGATGCAGACAATGTCGCACTGACTGAACAAAGCAGCCAACGGCGGCAGCGTCCGAAGTAGGAGGAAATCATGGCGAATACCGGAAACGAAAACACCATTTCCATTTTCTCACTTCTGGAAGCGATGCGCAGACGCAAGT
>CAZIPZ010000243.1:0-4942 GCA_964541075.1 uncultured Solibacteraceae bacterium
CATTTGACGCAATGATGGAGTCTCGCCGGCTAGTCCTTACTTTTCCACAAATTCGACTACCAGGGGCTCACCGGCAAAGGCTCCGCCAGGTGATTCTCGGTAAGTTATCGTCACCGGAACGCCTGGATCGCGAGGACCGCAACGGATATTGTCCGAGACCTCAGAGGTGTAGCTCAAAAATTGTATTTGCTCTGGTTTTGATGAGTGAAAGTTCACTAGGCCCCTGTCGGATTGGACGCGAAACATAACACCGTTAGTGCAATCCATGAGAAGCAACAGCCCGGATACTTTTTGGCCTTCAACGACGGGTGTGATTGGAGTCAGCGCTTGCAGACCTGGATTTCTTCTGACAACGGTTGAAGAACTGTCTCGCGGCGGTCTGGGGGCAGGTTCTGCAACGGCGTCCTTTCTAACCGGAAGTTCTTCAAACTGGCTGCGTCTAGCGTCAATCTGTTCCGTGATGCTTCGCGCCTGACTGCGAACGCGTGAATCCGATGACACATGGGCAAGACTCGCAAACAGGTTGCGCGCAGCCGAGACACGATCAGTTCGCAAGAATGTTTCTCCGAGCAACAAGGCGATGTCATGCCGTCCGGGAGTCAGCGATAACGCTTTTTCCAGGATCTGTTCCGCTTCGTCCAAGTGATCAGCACCAGAAAGGTCAACTTGTGCCAGCAGTGCGTATGCCTCCACGAAAGTAGGAGCAAGCTCGATAGCTCGCTTCAGATGCTTTCTCGCGAGTTCAGCCCGGTCCGTCGAATCCATGGAGGAATCTCCAACTCCGAGATCATCTGTGAGCTTCAAAAAGGAAGCATATGCATAATGCGTGCGGTAACCGCGGGAGTCGGCGTCTGCGGCTTTTTGAAGAAGTGCGTGGGCCTCATCGTACTTGCGCTCCCGAGATCGCAAAGTCCCAAGCGAGGATTGGGCGGCAATGAGACGGGAGTCCCCTGATAGGGCTCGTTGCAGGTGGGAAGCCGCTTCCTCCTGCCGGCCCATGTGTAGAAGAAGATCGCCAAAATAATATTCGGCCTGAATTTCGGTCAGTTCGGTGACTTTCCACGCGCTGTCGATCGCCGCGCCTTCTCTCGGAGGTGAACGCATCAATGTCCAAGTGTTCCTGGCGCGAGCGTACGCGTTCAGTTCCTTGTCAATCGTTCGCCTATCAACTCCAAAGGCCTCAGAGAAGCTTTCGTCGGGTGATTTATTCTCGCTAAGCAGCGAAAGGAATCTGGCAAGCTGCGGCCGTCGTTTTCCCCCGTCGCCTTGGATAAGATAATGAACAGCCGCCCACGAGTGCGCGTAGAACGGTCCCTGTCTTGTTGTTTCGTTGTATTGCGTGGAGTTCGGTCCAGTGCTGATCAGAGACTCCAGGGATATGGTGTTTTGCAGCGACTTCAGGTGCTGATTCAGGATTCTTCCGGAACTAAACTCGTTTGCTCTGGTTCCCGAGTCGAAAGATGAATAATACTCAGCCAATCCTTCGCCCAACCACAAGGGAAGGCCGCCGACATCATTCTTAACGAGCCAATGAGCGTAATGGTGGAGCATTTCTTCCGGGATGCGGTCTGTAGCGGTCAAGCCGATGTAGTTCACATCGGGTCCAGGTAAAAAAAATCCCGCCACGTTGGAAGCTTTACCCTCAGAAAGCGGCTTGAAAGGCTTGAAAGTTGCATCATTCTTGAAGACAAGGACTACAGTGTCGACGGGCGATCGTTGCTGCAGCCTTGGAAACAGGACGGCAAGCGCAGAGCGGAACTCTTCGAGAGAGCGTCCTATGCGGCGCATCTCGGTTTCGCCTTCATTACCGACCAAGTCGTAATTTGTGGTGGTTATCTGAAGCCAGCGGTCGGCCGAATATGAGGGTCGCACAAGCGCGGACAACAACATCAGACCTAGGAGGCGTTTCATGGCTACAAAGCCTACACCCGTTCAATCCCGGACGTAAACCGTCGAATAGGTTGGTTTGTAGTTAGTGAGTAAGCTGTAATAACACGGCGATCGACCGGAGAGACTCATCACTAATGGAGGACACGAGCGTCTAACTTCGCGAGTAGACTTCAGGGCGCTGGACGCTCCGTTTTGGCATGAGGCCAAGTAGAAAGATTCCGATTACGAATCCGCCGATGTGCGCCCACCATGCCACACCCCCAACGTTTGTGTCCGTAACGGCGAGAGCCGCAGCGCCCGAGAAGAACTGAATGATGAACCATGATCCGAGAACAATCATGGCGGGAATCTCCACGATTGGAAACATGATGCCGAGGGGCAGCAGCGTAAGAACTCGAGCGAAAGGGTACGACACAAGATAGGCTCCAAGGACGCCTGCGATCGCGCCACTGGCGCCAATGCTCGGTATGGTTGTATATGGATTGATGGAGGTCTGGACAATGCCTGCGCCAACGCCACTGAGCAGATAAAACGCCAGAAAGCTAAAATGGCCAAGACGATCTTCAACGTTGTCTCCGAAAATCCACAGGTACCACATGTTGCCGATCAGATGCATCCAACCGGCGTGCAGGAACATCGAGGTAAGAAACGGCAGCGCGAGCGCCGTGAAGGGCAATTCCGACTCAGGCCACGCGAGAACACGCGCAGGGACGATTCCGTATTGGCCAGCAAAGGACTCCAGAGCGCTTCCTAGGGAAAGTTCGTATAGGAACGCGGCCGCGTTGATGAGGATCAGCAAGACAGTGATGATTGGAAACGAACGCGACGGGATGTTGTCTCGAAAGGGAATCATTGTTGGTTTGTCGGCTGCCGTGCTGAGCCTGTTCCTATTTAGCGCGTCGGCCGCAGCAGGGCCCAATGAGACATATAAACAAGCCACAGAAGCGTTGTACAACCTCGACTTTAACACCGCCGAGAACAGTTTTGAAAGCCTGACCCGTGAATACCCGCAAGTGGCGGACTATTGGAACGCCCTAGCTTCGGCAGAGTGGCTGAAGATCATTTACAACCAGCAGAAACTGGATCTGGAGAGTTTTTCTTCGAGCGCGTCATTCGGCACGAAAGACTCGCGGGATGCACTTAATCCAAAAGACGAAGCCAAGCTCCGCCAAGCTCTGTCCACGGCAATGGCGAAAGCCAATGCCACCCTAGCGAAGAACCCGAACGATATTCGCGCTCTGTACGCCTTGGGAGCTTCGAATGCCACTTTGGCCAGCTTTGAGGGAACGGCGAAGCGCTCCTACTTCACTGCATACAGCAAGGCGAAAGAGGCGCGCCGTCTTCATCAGCGCGTGCTGCAGTTGGATCCAACCTTCCATGACGCACGCCTTGCTGTCGGAATTTACGATTACGTTGTCAGCGTGATTCCTCGCTTTTTTCGCATTCTGTTTTTTATTGGAGGCGGTGATAAACAAAATGGGATTAAGGAACTGGAGACCGCTGCCCAGAAGGGCGCCAATGCTTCGACGGATGCCCGGATGCTATTGGTCGTTGTTTACAGTCGGGAGAAGAAATTCAACCAGGCTTTGCGTTTGATCGAGGAACTTCATTCGAAGTATCCACGAAACTTTTTGTTTGAACTCTCCAAGGCATCCATTCTCGGAAAAATGAAGCGTTGGGATGATGTGATCCGGGTCTATGAAGAAGTGCTGGACAAGGTGCGGGCGAAGAAAGATGGATATGAGCGCCTGCGTCAGGAAGGCGTGTATTACAGGATCGGCGACAGCAACATTCAGCAACGGCAGTTCGACCGTGCGCTGGACGCGTTTAGTCGGGTGGTTTCCGGCTCGGATTCGACCGCCGATGAGAAAGGCGGCGCGCATCTGTGGATGGGGAAGATCTTCGACTCCAAAAAAGACAGGAGTCGGGCCCTGCAGCAATACGACGCTTTACTAGCCCTGGATTGCGATCCCGGATTGAAGGACGAAGCTCGCCGCTACAAGCGGCGGCCATTCGGCGCCTGAGCCGTCAGTCCTTACCGCAAACGCTCTTCAAGATAACGCTCAAGAACGTCCACCGATATCCGGTCTTGCGCCATCGTGTCGCGGTGTCGAACAGTCACTTGTGCGTCTTCCAGAGACTGGTGATCCACAGTCACGCAGAATGGAGTTCCAATTTCGTCCTGCCGTGCATAGCACTTTCCAATATTGCCGCTGTCATCGAAGAGCGTTCGTAATCTTCCGGTCGCCTGAAGATTGCGTTTGATGCGTTTCGCCATTTCAACCATGTCCGGCTTGTTTCGAGCAAGGGGTATCACAGCGACCTTGACTGGCGCGAGATCCGGATGGAGATGAAGGACGGTGCGCTCTTTACCGCCCTCCAAAACCTGTTCCTCGTAAGCGTCCATCAGGAATGCCAGGGTGATTCGGTCGACGCCTCCTGACGGCTCGATCACGTAAGGAATGAGATGTTGATTAGTCGGCTGGTCAAAGTAAGTCTGCTTCAAGACCGCATGCTCGTTTGGGATGGATGAACCGTCCTTGAATCCGGTCTTTCCACTCTTCGTATGGCACGTGAGGTCGTAGTCTGTCCGGTTGGCGATGCCTTCCACTTCGTCGTATTGCTTTCCCTCTTCTCGCTCGGGGAAAAACCGATAAAGGAGATCGGTCGTCGCCTTGGCGTAATGGGCGAGTTCTGCTTGTGATTGAACGTACGGCTTGAGGTTTGCCGGCTTTATTCCGTAGTGGTGATACCATGCGACTCGATCGGCGACCCATCGTTGATGCCATTCCTCGTCGGTGCCGGGCATGACGAAATACTCGATCTCCATCTGCTCGAATTCACGGACTCTAAAGATGAAGTTTTTCGGCGTGATTTCGTTCCGATAGGCCTTCCCGATCTGCGCGATTCCAAAGGGCAGCTTTCTATTGGTAGAGTCGAGCACATTCTTGAAGTTAGTGAAGATACCCTGTGCGGTTTCAGGTCGCAGGTACGCGATGTTGTCGTCATCTGCGATGGGACCGACGGTTGTCTTGAACATCAGGTTGAAGGG
>CAZIPZ010000244.1:0-4908 GCA_964541075.1 uncultured Solibacteraceae bacterium
CCTCCGACAATTACAACTACAACTCTCCCGAAAGGCACCCCAAATAAAGAATACGGGCCAGTCACTCTAACTGCAGCAACTCCGAGTACAACCTCTTACAGTTGGACCGTCGATCCAAGCAAGCCGCTACCCGCGGGGTTAACCATTTCTTCCGATGGCATCATCAGTGGAACTCTCACCTCAGCAGCTGGTACTTACACAGTTGGGATCATTCTCAGCGATCTATCGGGCCCGCCGCTGACCACAACAAAGGATTTAACGCTCGTAGTTCAAACCGTTCTGGATTTTTCGCCCACAACTCCCGCTCTCAATTTGCCGGAAGGTGTGGCGAACGCATTTTATTCGTATCAATTCACGTCAACGACGCTAACACCGACTGCACCCGTCACATGGTCTGTGATTTCAGGGAGCCTACCATCAGGCATCAGTCTGTCCACCAATGGCGCGCTTACTGGTGTACCCAATCTTCCTGGGAATTTTTCATTTACTGTTCAAGCCGCGGGCGGCAACCCCCAGCAAACGGTAAGCCGGCTCTTCAATCTTAGAATCCGAAGTGCTTTTACGATCGTGACACCCTCGGTTTTGCCGGATGCGACCTTACGTGTGCCTTACGCAGCGACATTGAGGACGTCCGGCTCTTTTGAGCCTCACACTTGGCTGCCACCGGCAGGTCTTCCGCCTGGACTGTCGCTTTCCTCTACGGGCGAGTTGACCGGAACACCAACGGCTACTGGCACGTTCACTTTCGTTGGCCAGGTGACTGACGGGTACACCTTTCAGCAGACGCTTAGTCGCACATTCACGCTGACTGTTGGAAACCGGATGACGATCACCACGGGTTCGCTCCCTACCGGCGCCGCAGGGGCCGCTTATCCTTCAACGGCGTTGGCGGTTGCAGCAGGCACTCCGCCGTTCACCTGGACGGCCTCCGGTCTGCCGGACGGACTGACGCTCTCGTCGGATGGAGTGATCAGTGGAACTCCGAATTCGTCGGGCTCGTTTGATGTTACTTTCACGGTCACAGATAGTGCAGGGACACAGCAGACTGCAACAAGAACACTGACGGTCGTTATTCAGCCCAGGTTGACAATAACGACTTCGGGAGAACTTACCGCGGGCACGGTCGGCGTGTTCTACTCTCGTCAGATCGTATCGGCGGGAGTTTCGCCGGTGAGCTGGGCAATTATTTCCGGAGCTATCCCGCCGGGGCTGGTCTTAACGACAGGCGGCACGCTGGCAGGCACTCCGACAGTGGCCGGCACGTTCGATTTTACGGTTCAGGCAGCCGGCGGAGATCCACGGCAAACAGCGACGCGTGACCTTCGAATTGTTATCAATGGACCCCTGACAATCACAACGCCTGCAGCCCTGGCGGATGCTGCGCCCAATGTTTTTTATGCCCAGCCCTTGATCGCCGCCGGCGGATCGCAACCCTACAGATGGACTGTGACTTCAGGAAGGTTGCCGACTGGCTTGGCTCTGTCTACGGCGGGCGTCATAAGCGGCACTCCTCTAGCCATTGGGAATTTTTCATTCACCGCGGAGGTGACTGATGAATCGAGCCCGCGGCAACAAGCCAGCCGGAACTTTACGCTGAATGTGCAAGCCGGCATTGTGATCACGAATCCCACATCGCTCCCAAATGGGATGCAGAATGTGGCCTACAGTCAGCAACTACAAGTCGCTGGTGGAACGGCGCCGTTCACCTGGATCGTTTCCACCGGAGGGCTGCCTGTCGGGCTGGCGCTCGGCAGTAGTGGATTGATTCAAGGCATTCCCACGGAGGTCGGCGCCTCAAGGTTCACTACGACAGTGACGGACTCCCGTGGAGGGACAGTGACCCGGGAATTTACCTTAACGATTGATCCCTCATCGTCTCCGTTAACGATTGCTGGTCTTCCGGGCAACTTGGCCCCCACCCAGGGCGCAGAGATCAATCTCCAGCTGACTGCGCCTCATCCAAGCCCGCTTACCGGTCAAATGACTCTCACCTTCACGCCTAGAGCCGAGGTGCCAGTCGATGACCCAATGACGCAATTCTCATCAGGTTCCAGGACCGTTGCGTTTTCAATCCCAGCTAACGCTACTTCCGCCGTATTTCCATCCAGAATTTCCCTGCTGACGGGAACCGTCGCAGGAACGGTGCGACTAACGGCGAACATCGACAATGGACCAAGGGATGTGTTGGTAGGGAATGTGGAGATTCTTCCCACGGCGCCCCAGATGACCAGCGTGACAGCTGTTCGGACGTTTGGGGGCTTCTACGTCCAGATCACCGGATATGCACCTTCTCGACGGCTATCGAGCGTGGAATTCAGCTTCGATGTTAAGGTCGGTAATTCCACCCAGAAAGTGGCTCTTACTCGAAACGTCGATGCCGATTTCGCCGCGTGGTACGCGAATACGGCGTCCAATGCCTATGGCAGCGCATTTTCTTTCCTTCAAAACTTCAGTGTTCAGAACGGCGAGGCAAGCGCAGTTCAAAGCGTCACCGTGAGGCTTACAAACGCCCAAGGAAGCACGTCTTCAAGCACTGTTCCTCTGCAATGAGGGAAGCTCGGGACAAGTAGAATTTGTTCCTTGACATAAGTGCGTGCGAATGAAAAATGAGGTTGTTTACAGCTGGTCTAAGGCTCTTGACCGGGACCGGTTCCAAACAATGATGGGATTCCAATGGCGGTAGCTCATCTTCACCGCCAAATCCGGTTCGACCCCCTGCCCTCAATCGCTCCATTGCTAGCCTAAAATGAGAATAGGAATTAACAACCCGCAGGATTTTCTTGGGCTGCTTGTCCGTCGCAAGTGGTGGATTGTTGTGCCGTTTCTGGCGCTTTCCTTCGCGGTTGCACTGATAACGTATTTTCTTCCCGAAATCTTCGTGTCGGAAACGCTGATTCTGGTCCGGAATCGCGACGTGCCCACGGATTTTGTCGTTGACTTGATCGAGAGCAACACCGAACAGCGCTTGAAGTCGATTGAACAGACGGTTTTGAGTCGCACGAATCTTGTTCAGATCCTTCGCGAGTTTGAATACTCGCTTCCAGAGTATCGCCGCTTCAACATGGATCAGCGGGTTGCCAGGTTGCGTAGTGAAATCAATATCAACTTCGATTTGGATAGCTCACGAGCCCTGCTGAGACAGCAGCCGACGTTGAGCTACTTCCGGATCTCTTATCAAAACCGCAATCCGGAGCTCGCCCAGAAAATTGCAAATAAGCTGACCTCGCTCTTCATTGAGCAGGACAACCGCGCTCGTGAAACTCAGGTTTATGGCACGACGGAGTTCCTTTCCGCAGAGTTGGACAAGGTATCCCAACTGCTCGACGCTTCGGAAGACCAACTCAAAGGCGTAAAGAGCGCTCACCAGTTCGAACTTCCGGATCAGCTGGAAACGAACCTCAGATCGCTGGATCGCCTGATCGCGCAGAAACAGACCAACGCGGAAGCGCTCGACCGATATGCGTCCATCCGCCTGAATCTCGAGAGCCAAATATCGCAGACTCCTAAGGAAATTCCTCCTCCTCCTGCACCGGGAGCAAGAACTCCAAGTGCAGCTGCTCCTGCGGATCCTCTTCTTGAAGAGTACCGAAGAGCCGAACTGGAGTATACGCAGGCGGCGGCCAAATATACGGATAAGCATCCTGAGGTTCAGAGCGCCAAGATCCGAGCCGAACGACTCAAGGAGCAGCTTCCTCCCGAGAAACAGGCGGCGGAATCGGGTGGAGAGTCTGCCCAGGCTCTTGTTCCCAACCCTCTTTACCAAACGCTGACCGGCCAGCTGCGGGATGCGAAGACCGAGTTCGAGATCAGGGAAAGAGAGAAAGCGTTTATTGAAGCGGAACTCGAAAAGTACTCGCGGCGCTTGGAAAATACACCGCAGAGCGAACAGAGAATCGCAGATGTTCTTCGACAGAATACGGATCTGAAGAAACAGTACGAAGACCTGAAGGCCAAGCTGGATCAAGCGCGCTTAGCGGAGAGTCTGGAAAGCAAACAGAAGGGTTCTCAATTTGTAATCGTGGACCCCGCGAATTTTCCGCTCGCCCCGTCGAAGCCGAACAAGCAGATGCTGATGCTTTCGGGCAGCATGGCCAGCCTCGTTTTCGCCGTTGCCTTAGCTGTTCTGATCGATGTCGGTCGTCAGAGAGTCCGGACGCAATCCGAAGTCGAGGCTTTCTGGGGCGTGCCGGTGCTGGTCGACATTCCTGAGATTCTTATAGACGCCGACCTTGCCGAGATTCGGCGGAAGAAACGCATATGGGCGCTGTCCTCCCTTGCCGGTGCGCTTGCATACGGGTTCTGCATGTACGTTGTGTATCTCAAACACAACTTTATACTCCAGCAGCTTGAACCACTCATTCAGAGATTCGTGTACAGATGATATCGACGTCCTCAAACTCATTGCTGAACGAGATTCAACGCCTGCACGAAGACCGGCAGAGCGGCGTTCTCGCTCTGGTGGCAGAGGGTGGCGAACGCGTCGATGTGTTCTTTCGTGAAGGCCTGATCGAAGCTGTTTCATCCAATTTGGGTGCACGTCGACTGGGCGACTATCTGGCGAAGGAAGGCTATCTTGCTGCTACAGCCCTCGACGAAGTCCAGTCCGATGCCCGGCGTCAGAACATGGCTTTTGGCGAGGCGATTGTTCGAAGAAAGCTCGTGCCTCAGGCCGAAGTTGGGGCTGCAGCCAGGAGTCAGGCGATTGAGCTGATTGAGTATGTTCTCAACAATCAGTTTTCAGTCGATTCGTTTACCAACTGCCTTCGGTCTTATTACGTTCCCGCGAGGATCAGCTATTCACAGGTTCTGCTGGAACTGTCACGGCACAATCTTGCGCCGTATAGTCTGGATCATGGCGCCAGCATTGTCCTTCGCGACGGGATCGACCTGTCCGCTTTTCCGTGGTAT
>CAZIPZ010000245.1:0-4860 GCA_964541075.1 uncultured Solibacteraceae bacterium
CGCCATTGCCATGCGATCGCCTTGAGACGACAGAATAAAGCCAGGCAAGAGCAGTTTGGCTTCGAGGTATTCGGCTTGATTGAAGGCGCCCAAACCTGAATATGAAGCCGGCAGCATTCGCTCCAGTGCGCCGATCGCGTCGTATGAATGTATTTCTGCGCGGGCAGCTTCGGAGAAAAGCCCCTTCAGCTTTGCTGTCAGTCTCCATCGCGGCAAGTGTGAGAAGAAAGGACTCGCCAGATCTTCCGGCGCAATTTGGAAGAATTTCTTCAAGTAAGCCGGCGACTGTCGCTGGATTCCATCCATGTAGGGATAGAGGCGTTTCAGCAGCAGGGGACGCCAGGCAGAATCAGGCTTGTTCGCCCAGAACCGGCGAATCTTCGTTTCTTTGAAGATGTCGTAACCGCCCATCACTTCGTCCGCGCCTTCTCCGGTGAGCACCACCTTGAATCCGCTGTTTCGGACGAGGCGCGCCAACATAAAGAGCGGCGCCGGCGCTGTGCGCAGAATCGGCTGCTCGGCGTGCCAGATCACGTCAGGAAAGATCTCTCCGATATCTTCCGACGAACACTGCACGGAAGTGTGCTGGGTGCCGATGAAGTCGCTGGCTTCCTGCTGGAACGCCCCCTCATCGAACTCGGCGTCGTCAAATCGAACGGAAAACGAACGCAACCTGTCGCCGACTGCTTGCTTAACCAGCGCCGTAATGAATGTGGAGTCCAGACCCCCACTAAGGTACGTTCCAATCGGAACATCCGACCGAAGGCGAATTCGGGTTGCATCGATCAGCAGAGCCAAAAGCTCTTCCGTCAAGCTCTCAACGCGACCATCCGAGTCATCTTCAAAAGGCGCGAGTTGAAGGTTCCAGTACTGAAGCTCCTTCATTTTTCCGTCCTGCAAGACGAGGGAATGTCCCGGCGGCAGTTGCTTGATGTTCTGGAAGACGGTGTTCCCAGGCAGGTTCACCCAAAACGTGAAGATCTCGTCGAGGCCTTTCAGATCCAGTTGCGGTGACACGTCAGGGCAGGCCAACAGCGCCTTCACTTCAGACGCGAACGCAAACCTCCCGCCTACCTGAGTGTAGAAGAGGGGACGCACGCCAAGCCGGTCCCTGGAAAGGAAAAGCTTCCGTCGCGGCGCATCCCATATTGCGAATGCCCATTGACCGTTCAACCGCTCAACGCACCGCTCTCCTTCTTCCTGGTAGAGATGCAGGATGACTTCTGTGTCCGATCGCGTGGCGAACTGATGACCCTTCCGGATAAGCTCTTCACGAAGCTCGACGTAATTAAAAATTTCGCCGTTGAATGTGATGCAGAGTGTTTTGTCCAACGTCTGCATCGGCTGAACACCGCCGGCAAGGTCAATAATGCTCAATCGAGCATGAGCAAGCCCGGCGTTTTCATTCGTATAGACGCCTGCGTCGTCCGGGCCTCGATGCCTAATAGCGGCAATCATGCGCCGGAGCAAATCCGGATCGACCGGGCGGTTTGATGAATTCAAAATGCCTGCAATACCACACATGGTTTTTAGTTGGGGAGCGTCTTATGAGTGGGACGAACTCAAGGACAGTAACGCTCAGGCTACCGCCATCGGAGTCCCGGCGCGCTGAGGTACACACTGGAAATTGCAACTCGGTGGAACTTTTGTCAACGACATTTTGGCCATGGCGTGCACAGCCTCCCTCCGTGGTGTTTCTCAGCCCACCCAGCGACTGTAACTCCATCAGCCACCGGCGGCAGCGTCCTCTTCCTTCAATTTGATTTTCAGAATCTTTCCGGCTTCTGTTTTCGGCAATTCGGATCGAAATACGACCCATTTTGGCAGCTTGTACGGCGGCAGAGAAGCCTGCAATCGCCCCTTCAAATCTGCCTCTGAAAGGGTGTGGTTCTCCTTAGGAACAACAAAGGCCTTTATGGCCTCGCCGAGAATGGGATCTTCAACTCCGATCACCGCAACGTCGGCCACACCTTCAAGATCGAGGATTTTCTCTTCTATTTCTCTCGCACCGACGCGATTCCCTCCAACCTTGATGATGTCCTTCACGCGCCCCTCGATGTAGAGAAAGCCTTCGGCATCTTCCTTGCCCAAATCGCCGGTAAAGTAGAGGCCATACCTCAAAACTTCATCCGTTGCCGCAGCATCCTTCCAATAACCCATCATGATGTTCGAACCGCGGGCGACGATTTCTCCGACCGCGCCGGCCGGGACTTTTCGGCCGTACTGGTCAGCCGGATACACTTCAACGTTCGGAACCGGCTTGCCGATTGATCCCCATTTTCGCGGAAGGTCATGCGGATCAAGATAAGTCAATCGCGGCGCCGCTTCCGTCGCTCCATACATGATGAAAACCTGGGCAGGAGCAAAGGCCTCGTGGACTTGTTTTTGAATTGATGGAGCCATCCCCCCGCCGGCCTGGGTTACAAAGCGTAAGGAAGCAAACTTCCGTGAGCGTAGCGTCGATTTATTCAGCAACAACATGAACGTCGAAGGGACGCCCGCAAACCCTGTCACACTCTGCTGCTCCATGGCGTCCAACACGACGTTTGGGTAGAGGAACCGATTCTCAATCACCACAGAAGCGCCAGCGGACAAATGCGTGTACAACAGTGATGTGCCGTAAATGTAGTGGAACGGCAGCACGACCATGATTCGATCGGTTTCTTTGAGGTTGAGATAGGAAACGGTGGATCTCGTGTTGCTAACGAGATTGAGGTGCGACAGCATCACGCCTTTCGGCTTTCCCGTACTTCCGGAGGTGTAAAAAATGGACGCAAGGTCGATGTCGATAGCGGAACAGGGCGGCCTGCTGTCGGGACCTTCCTTCCAAACCTCTTGCAGACTTGTCACCTCAAAAGGGCCGCCAAAACCTGGTGGAAGACTGCCATCAACCGCCACGTGTTTCAATGCGGCTGGCATCTCCTTTATACCGGCCACATGACGAAGGTGCTTCTGGCCAGCGATGAGAACCTTGGCCTCGCAGTCGTTGAGCAGATATGCCAGCGTGTCCGGCGTGGTATCGGTATTCAGTGAAACGTTTACGGCGCCGGCCTTGAACACGGCCATGTGCGAAATAACGTATTCCGTGGAGTTTTCCTGCAGAAGAGCGACTCTATCGCCCCGCCGTACACCGGCATCCTGGAGACGCCATGCCAGCCTGTTGGCCCGGGCTTCGAGATCCCCATAGGTCTTCCATTCACCTTTGCACCAAACCGCGCCCTTTTCGGGTGCGCGGTCTGCGGACATCTCGAGAAAATGATGAATCAGCATTGCCGGTTATCGCACAAAACCAGAAGATCGATGAGGGATCACTCGCTGACGTATGAAGGCGGGAGCGATGCTAAGAATGCAAGCAGTTGGGCTGCAATCCACTGCCTGCCCTCTTGATTCAGATGCCCGGCATCGGCAGCGTACGCCCCAACCAGTTCCGGGTACGCGCGTCCATCGTCTGCCGTGAATTCATCACGGCGGCCGTCCGGCGTGACGGATTCCCATGCGGCTATATCAAACACGGGCTCTTTGTTTCCATACTCATGGCGAATCAGGTCGTTGAAATTATGTCTTTGAACATTTTCCGCGAGACCGAAAACAGGGCGGCCAAGAATCTGTTTGATCCAGGCCTTCGGCCCGGACTGGGTGACGGTCAAGGGAACAGTGAGATGAACGAACGTAACACGTGGATATGAGGCCTTCAGGTCGGTAATCGCCCTTTTGTACTCGTTGAAGAGTCCTTTGATGTCGGTCTCCGAAGTGAAGTCGGCCCAGCAGAATTTAAGCAAAGCGACGTCGACCTTTTCGCCCAAACCCGTATCCAGCGCCTTGCGGAAGCTGGCGATCTTGCCTGACGGATCTCCATTGACCCCGTTTGTTGTGTGCGCGAAAGCCGGCGTGCCCAGATCGGCAGGGCTGCTGGACTCGATAAGCCTTACACCAATCCCCGGATTTTCCCGCAACAGGTCGCTGAGACCTTCTGTGATGTTATAGCCGACAGACTTGTGGGCAAAAAAGATGCGGCGTTCTGACAGTTCCTTCCATCGGTCAGGAGGGACAGAGCCAAGGAGTGATGTAGCTGCTTCATCAACCGCCGCGGTTTGCTTACCGCATGCCGACATTAACAAGAACGCAAAGGCTAACCCAATCCACTTCATAGTCCTACTCTGCATTGAGGTCTTGCTGACTCAAAAATATGGCCCGTCATGCCGCCACAATTCAAGTCTCTACTCCGTCGTTCTTTTGTCAATCGCAAAGCCCTTAGACCAGCACCATGTATAAGCAAAACAAACGGCTTACTGTTGGGGCCTCAGGCTGCCGGTCTCCAACACTGTTCCATTCTGGGAACGATACAGCATTCTCCCGATGGACCCGCCTGCACTATCGCTGAAAATGATCAATTGGGTGTTGTAACCGCCTCCATTAACCACGTGAGTAAACACTGTACTGCCGCTTGAGGGAGCAGCGTTCTCATCTGCCGCCGGAGTCGATGTCAGAAGGAAATCACCTCGTTCGTTGTACCTCCCGCGAATACCCGCGGCCACGAGCTGCGGAGCATTCGTTGCCGAGGTGGCCGAATTCACCCGCAGGAAACCGCGGAAGGTCGGTGGCAATCCCGTGAAGATTTCATCGATAAACCTGCTGATTTGCCCGTTCGCTGGAAGGTTCAAACTTGAATATCCAACGTGCACGCCATCGAAACGTACAAGGTCCAGAAAAACATACAGACCAGCGGACGACGTGTTAGCAAGGACAACTCCCGAGCGCGTTGAACCTACTGCGCTTGCCGCGCCGGTTCTTTCCACATAAACCTTGTACTGAGAGGATCTAGCCACTGGCGTCATACTCACCTGCGACACAGTGATGCCG
>CAZIPZ010000246.1:0-4844 GCA_964541075.1 uncultured Solibacteraceae bacterium
CGATCGAGCTGCGCTTCGGGCAGCGGATAGGTGGCCTCCAGTTCCAGGGGATTCAAAGTCGCCAGAACGACGAAAGGTTCATCGAGCTTATAGGTCTGCTTGCCGACCGTAACCGTCTTCTCCTGCATCGCTTCGAGAAGGGCTGATTGAGTCTTGGGTGTCGCTCGATTGATTTCGTCAGCCAGAATAATGTTGGCAAAGACAGGGCCGGGCTGAAAGTCGAGGAATTTGTCGCCTTGTTCGTTTTCCTGGACCACCGTAGTGCCGACAATGTCGGCGGGCATCAAGTCGGGAGTGAATTGAATGCGTGATGAGACCAGATGCAGCGCGTCGCTTAGCGTCTGCACAAGTTTGGTCTTGCCGAGCCCGGGCACACCCTCAATGAGAACGTGCCCCTTGCCTAATATTGTCATCAAAATGCCATCGATAACATCGGTGTAGCCCACGATGACTTTTGAAATCTCGTCGTGGACTCGCCGGAATTCTCTATGGAAAGAATCCCTATCCCGATCGATATCTATGACCGAATTTCCCATGAAGTCTCCCAATTGAACGCCCGCAGGTTATCGCATCAATGGGAGGCAATCTACTGAATTTCGGAAGAATGCTGACGAAGGATGTACCGGCCGATCAAGTGACCTATGGTCGCGCCAATCAGTACGTCCGACGGGAAATGATTCAATCCACCGATACGTGAAAGGCTGACGCCCGTTGCGAGGCTGTAGACTCCGATTTTGACCCAGGGACTCTTGTATCGATCGGAGACAACGGCCGCGAACGCAAATGTCGTCGCGGCGTGACCTGATGGAAACGACCGTCCGCCGCCGAAAAATTGGCCCTGGCCATCTACCTTATTCGGTCGTTCGCGATTCACAAGCAGCTTTATACCGCCAACGAGCAACTGCGAATGGAGTACTGCCTGACTCGCGAGCAGGCCGGTCTCGGCGGCTTTGTTGTTCCCCGTGAGTCTTCCAAAAGCGAAGATGGCGCCGGAAGCGCCCATCATTGGTGCGCCGCCTCCAAACTTCGAAAGAAACCGGCTGGCGGGTCGAATGCTTTCTGTATTGCGAAGATCCTGGCTGACTCCCCAATCTGCACCGGAAGCCACGAGTGCGGCTGCTCCTGCGCTAAGAGGCAGAAGCCATTTCACATCACCGCGCTTGATCTTAACCGGGCTCGCCCAGAGAGAGGCGTGGTCCTTGAGAAACTTTGCTGCAAAGTTATCTGAAGGACGAGGGACTTCAGGCTGCTCCTGCACCATCGCATGCACAGGAGAAACGCTTAAGCAGAGCGCCAGCACCAGCGCTGGGGAAATAGTCTTAATGGTCATCTTTCTTTAACACCTAACGGAGAAAATTCTGCGTTAGTATCCACTAGGCATGGTGCGCAAGCTATAAGGTAAGTGCCTTAGGTTTAAACTGAAATGTGCTTATCTTCGGTCATCGGGGCTCACCCGGCTACCCTCGCTACGGCGAAAACACGATAACCTCCTTTACGAAGGCCCTAGCTTCCGGCGCAAACGGGCTGGAGTTTGATGTACGACGCTGCGGCGACGGGCGGCTCGTCGTCATCCACGACGACACCGTCAACCGCACCACCAACGGAGAAGGACGAGTCGTCGACCTCGACTACGAATCGCTGAGGCGCTTCGACGCCGGTAATGGCGACCACATTCCACTTCTATCCGACGTGTTGAATCGATTCGGAGGCGAGTGTCTCCTGAACATTGAGCTCAAAGAACCCGACTTGATTGAAGACGTCGCAACGCAGGTGTTCGATCGAAATCTTGCAGGTAGTGTGCTCGTATCCGCATTTGACTGGAGCCAACTCGCACTCTTGAAGGGGAGGCTCCCCTTAGCGCTTCTCTCATCGGATTCGAGGGACCCCCTAATTCCGAGGGCCCTGCAACTCGAAGCCACGGCAATCCATCCGCGCAAGGACATCGTCACGGACCGCCTGGTTGCCGCTGCCCATCAAGCGAATCTGCGAGTCCACGTTTGGACCGTCAATGACCCCGAGGATTTTGTGTTCCTGAAGCAGATAGGGGCGGATGGGATTTTCACGGACTTTCCTGATCGATGTTCGATATTTGCATCATAGGAGCGGGCGGAGTTGTAGGTGCGGCGATCGCCCGCGAAGCCGCACTGCAGGGAAGGTCCGTTGTGGCATTGGAAAAACACGATTCGGCTTGCCGCGAAACCTCGGGCTTGAACAGCAGGGTGATTCACTCTGGATTTCACGAGCATCCCAACACGCTCAAGGCCGAGCTCGCCTTGGAAGGAAGCCGCCTACTGACTCAGTACGTTGAGGCCCACGGAGTAGAACACTCCAGAACCGGCATGCTGATCGCCATCCCTTACGGGGCAGTGAGCGAAGGATTGTGGCGAGACCCTGGGGCGCTCTGGAATCTATGGCGACGTGGACGCAGCCACAAAGTGCCCTTTCGGTTTGTCCTTTCACAGTCAGCGATCCACGCATTGGCTCCGATTCAAGCCATTGGCGGAATTTTCATTCCATCTGTCTACGTGATCAACATCGAACAAACAGTCGCATCGCTCCAGAAAGACGCCGAAGAGGCAGGCGCGAGATTTCTATATCAAAGCGATGTTGTGGATATCGGAAAGGAAAGAGACAGCTATCGCGTCATCACATTGGACGGCAAGGAGGTTCGCGCCCACACATTGATCAACTCCGGCGGCCTGCGAGCTCATGAAATCTCGGTCATGGCCGGCGGGCCGTCATACCGGGTCGATTTTCTACGAGGAGATTATTACGAACTGGCAGGAGGTATTGCCCGATGGGGCATCCGCACGCTTGTCTACCCAGCAATGCCGCCGAACTCTCCATCAAAAGGCGTTCATTTCGGACCCCGAACGGACGGGAAACTCTACTTTGGCCCCAGTGCAACGCTTCAATCCGAACCTATGTCCAAACCGTTGTTCCTGGCGGCGGCCAGACGATTCCTTCCGCAGCTTCAAAGCGACGACCTTCAGTGGGCTTACGCCGGCATTCGGCCGAAACATGCTGCGGGTGGCGGCAAAGCGGATTTCGTGATTCGCCTCGACTGCACTACCCCGCCGCTGATCAATCTGATCGGCATCGATTCTCCAGGCTTGTCGGCGAGCATGGCCATCGCGGAGCGAGTCGTTGGAATGATTCCGTGAGTGACGAGTAGGAATGATCCGTTAGCTATGCGCGACCGGCAACTTCGCCGTTCTGAGTATTCACGCGGACAAGATCGCCTTCTTTGATGAACAAAGCTACCTTCACCTCGAGGCCGGTTTCAAGTTTGGCGCTCTTCGTCGCTCCGCCTGCCGCCGTGTCTCCCCGGACGCCCGGCTCAGTCGAAGCGATACGCAGTTCGACATATTGCGGCAGTTCTAATGAAACTGCTTGCCCCTTGAACTTGAAAAGATCGAGTGCAAGATTCTCTTTCAGGTAAAACCGATCGTCTCCGACAACATCGTCCGACAAGGTGAATTGCTCGTACGTTGACTCGTCCATGAAGTGGTAACCCTCTGTATCGTTATACAAGAAGGAGACTCTGACCGTTTGGACATCGGGGTCCGGAAATTTTTCGCTGGTTCGGAAGCTCTTCTCTTGAACTGATCCGTTCAAGAGATTTTTGAGGCGCGTCCGCACCATGGTGCTCGCGCCACGCGCGGTGGGAGTAGCAAAAAAGACGTCCAGAACCGTATATGGCTGGCCATCAAGCTCTATCAGCATTTTCTTTTTGAGTTCGTTTGCTCCGATAAGCGCCATGCAACCTCCGGAAAGGAGTTTAGCAGTCGACATCAGATGTCGGTAGGTCTTGCCGAGGGAGGTCACGTCAAACGCCGGCACCCGAATCCTTTTTATTGAACCCGCGGAGTGTCAGTACTTGTCGCGTTTCAAGAGGTAATCCAGACCGCCAACACGAAACCAACGAAAGCCGTGGCCCTCGAGAATGATCCGATGTTTTCCATCCGCTTCTGCCTGGCTGTGCTCTCCAACAATGAGATTGACAAGGCGATCACCTTCCGCAATTCCGGCGTCAATCCGGACGCTCTGCGGCCTTTCATCGAAATTATGAATCGTGACTAGAAAGTTATTTCGCCACTCATAACGCATTGCAAGAACAGCCGAATTCCCTGTTTTGAGAATCGTATAGGAGCCCCATCCCACTTCTGGACAGTCCTTCCTCAAACGAATCATCCTTTCCATCCAGTTCACCATTGAATTTGGATCACGGCGCTGGGCGGCTACATTAATCCTCTTGTAGCTCCAGACCCCTTTGCTGATAACGGGAAGCACGGTGCCTCGCGCGGAAGAGAATCCTGCTTGAGGATCGTCCGACCATTGCATTGGCGTCCGGACTGAATTTCTCTCCGTGAGGCCGAGGTCGTCGCCCATTCCGATTTCATCGCCATATCGTAGAACTGGAGTTCCGGGCAACGACAGGAGGAGACTGTAAGCCAACTGCATCTGCTGCAGATTTCCCAGCATCGGAGCAAGGCGCCGCCTTATGCCGCGTCCGTAGAGCTGCATGTGCTTCTCGGGACCGAATTTGGAATAAACAACTTCACGTTGCGATCGAGTCAACCGCCCCAGATCCAACTCATCGTGATTCCGCAGAAAGATCGCCCACTGCGCATATTGGGGAATCGTTCTGGTCGCCTGGATCGACCTGGCAAGAGGTGTGACATCTCCCGACGCCAAGGCATAGAACAGATGTTGATTCACGAAGAAGTTAAACATCATTTGAAGGCGGTCGCCGTCGCGCCCGAAGTATTCCCTGTTCTCGCAAGGATGCACATTGGCTTCTCCGAGGAGGATGGCGTCGCCTTCGCGCCATTGCAAAAAAT
>CAZIPZ010000247.1:0-3898 GCA_964541075.1 uncultured Solibacteraceae bacterium
CAACAATGTGGCCACGCATAACAATGCAACAAAGAGGAACACAGGTCGGACCCTGTTTATTCTCATCTTCCGCCTCCGCTTCCCGAAATTCATGGCTTTAAACCAACTGCCGGTTCTTCCGAAACCCTGACGCAACTTGAAACGTACAATTCCGTACAACCTAACTCTCTTAAACCCTTAATTTCCCTTGAAAATCTTGTGGACCTTTCTGTGTTTACTAGGTTTTAACATTTTTAGCGCGATTTTAGAAAAACATTCGCTCAGGAAAGATTTTGTCCAGGGAATGCATTCAAGCCAGAAGAGTCACACTTGAACTGGACCGCTCCTGCCCGACTTTTCAACAGAACCTGAAGTCGAAAGGTTTTGGTAGAAAAGACGGGCTGAGATTTGGATACGATTGGTTCATCCCAGCCCAAAAGGTGGAGGAAACCTACGAACCGATTACTGTATGTGAATCAACTGCTGTGGTCTTTTAGAAAAGTTTTAAAAATCTTTAAACATTTCAAAGGGGACGCAGAAAAAAGGGCTGAGATTTCGGAGGCGATGGTATGGACGCCCATGCTTTCTCTCAGCCCGTTGGGATGGAACCATGAACTTTGAGTGTACTCAGGCGATATGCCGTCGTCTTTTAGGAATGTTTTGGAAATCCTTTAAGAATGTTTTGAAAAAAACGCCATCAATGGGTCCGCGCACATTGTGTCTACTTTATGGGCACGCGATCTATACGGGAAATCGAATCACGCCCGTTCGTTAGGACAAAAAAAGCCCCTAATTTCTGCAATAGAGAGATTGAGGCTCTTGCCCGCCAGGACAACCCTTGCGGATCATCCTGGCGGCAGGTTGTCAAAAGGAAAATTTGAGTGCAGCCTGCATTTGCCGGCTTGGAAGGGCAGAACCTATCGTCCCGAAGGTGCTCGACGAGAAGTTGGAAACCGGCGCATCCAAACTGGACGAGCAAGCGATGGCGACATCGAATGCTCATCGTGTCAGAGCCAGTGAAGGACGACTGAGAGCTTATTGCTCTTCAATGTTGGAAAGATCTAACGGGCACACCACTTGTGGGTTGAAGTAACCTTCCAGTAGATCGACAGTTCGCTTTCGTTAGCAGTCCTTGGTTTTCAAGATTGCGTAATTGCGGCCCAAATATTCAGTTTTGAGCTGCTAGGACAATTCACTAAGCATCATCCTAGCAGCAGGGCCCCCGGTCAAAACGTAAACTTCAGGGCCAATTGCATTTGCCGGCTAGGAAGAGCAGAACCAATCGTCCCGAAAGTACTCGACGAGAAGTTGGCGACCGGAGGCTCAGGGCCAAAATTGGTCTGGTTGAATAGGTTGAATATCTCCCATCGAAACTGCATATCTTTGTTCTCTGTCAAGGTAATTTTCTTCATGAGCGATAGATCCGAAGCGAAATATCCCGGTCCGGTCAGACTTCCCGGTCCTGCGTTGCCAAACGTGCCGGGTTCGGGCAGAGCGAAGGCCGCTTTATTCCACCAGGTTTTTGCGTTGGCAGCGCTGCCAAGGCTAGGATTCCCGATGATGTTGGGGCGATCGCGGCGGCTTCCTCGCAGACTGAAGTCTCCCGCTACAGTCGGCGTGACCGGACTTCCGCTGTTCGTCCGAGTGATGCCGGATATTTCCCAACCGCTCAGCACCGACCGAACTACACCGGTTCCGAAAGCGGGCAACTGGTAGAGCAGGCTGATGGAGAGGCGGTGTCGCATGTCTTCGGCGTCCGGTCCCCTTTCGATGGCGCGGTTGTACGCGTCTCGAATGGCGCCACTACTGATCATTTTTCCCCAGGCATACGAAGTCAGTACTGTCACACCCGTCGTTGCTCGCCTTTCCACCCGCAGTTGCAGCCCGTGGTAGATGCTATTTGCATCTGAGGAATTGATGTTGAGCGGTGAGGCAAATAACGGAAAGGGCTTTGCGCCTCGCGCCGCCAGCGGTTGGTTGATATCGATATTCCGGTCGATTTTTGTTCCCTTTTTCCCAACATAGGATGTGTCGATCACGATGCCGAACGGTATCTCGCGCTGAATGCCAAGATTCCAGTGCTGGTAATACGGCGTCACAAAATCGTAATTATGGTTCACTGTACGGATCGCCCCGACGCCCGTGCCCGGCCACAGGTTGTCCCATGTTGGACCGTCATTTCTTACGAACGCCTGAGCGACGCTGAACGGGGGTTGATTAAATTGAGCGCCATACCACAACACTGTCCAATGGTAGAAGACGCCATACCCGCCGCGCACAACCGTGTTGCTCCGCCCTGCCGGCGTCCACGCGAACCCGAATCGCGGCGCCAGATTATTCAAATCCGCCTTGTGATAGCGATCCGAGTAGTCGAAGATCAGGCTGGGAAAAAGGTTCTTGTAATAGTTGATCCCGGCCACGAGTTCCGGATGCTCTAGCGCCTTTTTCATGACACGAATACCGCCTAGGCCGCCACCCAACGTCGGATCGAATGTCGCAAGCTTTCCGTCCTCTTGTGTATAGGGTTTCAACGGTTCGTAGCGGAGGCCCAAATTTAGCGTCAGGTTGGAAGAAGCCTTCCAGTCGTCCTGGATGAAAGCGTTGGGTGAAGTGCGGGTGTGTTTCCCTCCGATAGGGGCGAGCGGTATGCGGCGTTCGGTCGTGTCCGGAAAGCCCAACAGGAAATCCGCAAAGCCATTTCCTGTCGTCGATCCCGTAAAATCCAGAATGCCGTTCGCTCTCGTGAAGATGTCCGCCCGAATGTAACCCTGGCGATGCCAGTCGAACCCGACTTTGAGTGCGTGACTGCCCTTTTGTATCGATACGATATCAATGAAGCTCCACGCTCTCTCCGAGGAGTTCTCCGTGAAATTGGGCTGCACACCGACAGCGCTGAATCCGGTGATCGTCGTGCGGGCGTACCCCCACAAACGCCGATCAAAGTCACCACCCGTCCCTTCTATTCCCAGAACCTCGCGATTGTAGTTCCGGTCGGACTCCTCCGCCAGCCGCACACGGATGCTCGTTGTCACGCCACCGCGGAACTCGTTGATCACCGTCGGCGAAATCGTCAGGACGTCTTGAAGCGTGATGTGATGATTGTGCAACTCTCCTTTGATCAGAAATCCCGGAATCTCTGGCCGGCCCGCGTAATTGAATTCCTTAAACTTTGCGATATAAGAATTCAGCGACGCTATGAGCTGATGGTTGGACGAAACATTCCAGTCAATCTTGAACGTCGGCTGATAATAGTCCTCCGGTTCCGCCTGCGATGCCCTGGCATTTCGCACCAGCGTGTTTTCAGTCAAAGTAGCCCGATCGAACAGCGGACGGTACCGCAGCGCAATGGGATGTATTCGAGCTCTAGGAATGATGTTGTTCGAAAAGGGCTGCCGCGTCAGAGGATCAATAATAGGCGTACTGATTCGGGAAAGGTTGCCATCCCAGAACTCCGGCAGCGGAATCGTCGGCACTGTTGTCCGTTGCTGGACCAAGTCCTGACTTTGCCAGGCGGCAAAGAAAAAGGCCTTGTCGCGTTTGATAGGTCCGCCTAATGTGCCGCCATACTGCCACCGTTTGTATTCCGGCTTCTTGGGCAGGGGCCATGCATCGAAGAAGTTCCGTGCATCCAGGTTGTCATTCCGATGGAATCCGAATGCCCCACCATGAAATTCATTCGTTCCTGATTTTGTAATGGCGTCAACCTGGGCGCCCGCGAAACGTCCGTACTGCGCCCCGTAGTTTTGGGTCTGGACCTTGAACTCCGCCACCGCATCTACGTTGATTCGAACGTTCAGCTCATTGGCCCGTGGACTGTTGTTGTTGATCCCGTCCATCAGAAACTGGTTGCTGGTCTCAGCCACTCCTACCGCAACAAAGCCGCCTCTCGCCGCGATGAAAGAATTCGGGCGCGGCGCAT
>CAZIPZ010000247.1:3908-4737 GCA_964541075.1 uncultured Solibacteraceae bacterium
GCATACGCTCCCGGCGTAATGTAGGCCAAGG
Organism: uncultured Solibacteraceae bacterium; assembly: GCA_964541075.1. Classification (GTDB taxonomy): domain Bacteria; phylum Acidobacteriota; class Terriglobia; order 20CM-2-55-15; family 20CM-2-55-15; genus CAZIPZ01. The sequence goes on from CAZIPZ010000247.1 coordinate 3,940, forward strand.
AAGACAAAACACGACCGTTGAGCGGCAAGTCCTGGATTTTGCGCTGATCGACCACTTGGCCCACCGTCGAACTGTCGGTCTGCACCACCGGCGCCGTGCTGGTCACTTCGATCACATCGGTTACAGCACCTACTTCCAGTTTGAAATCGATGCGCAACCGAGCATCAATATCCACTTTAATATCGTTGCGTATTCCTTTGCGAAATCCCGCCAGTTCGGCCGAAACGTTGTACACGCCCGATGGCAGAGGATCGATTCGATACGATCCAGCTTCATTCGTGACCACTTGGCGCACTTGGTTGGTCGCCTGATTCGTAGCCATCACTGCGACTCCAGGTATCAATGCGCCCGATGCATCCGCGACCGTGCCCGTGATTGCGCCGGCGCTACCTTGAGAAAAACCCGCTAAAGACGAGCAAGCGATAACGACAAGCAATGTTACTGAACGCAGTTTCCACACCATAAGGGACTCCTGTTCACTGGTCTAAGAAACACCAGACTTGCTTCTGCCGTTGAGTTGACTTCAGAAAAAAACCGTCGAAGTGCAAAAACACCAAATTCGCTGCGCTTCGACAGTCGCACCTTCACGCTGAATAGAAAATGGCCGGTGCTTTTCATCTCAAACACCGAATCGAAAAATTGTCAGGAATACCGAATTGACGTGATTCTAAGACTAATTGAGGCGGATGTTACAACCTGCAGCTGACTGTTGTCACTTAATAAACCTAAGTTTTTAGAAAAACCAGTTGTGTGCGTCAAGTTCTGCAAAATCGTTTCCGAAAAGCTGTCTGAGTTCGT
>CAZIPZ010000248.1:0-4729 GCA_964541075.1 uncultured Solibacteraceae bacterium
CGGGTAATTGTTTTTCACCGAAATGTACCAACCCGTTCATTAATGTTACCGGAGTGAGGATCCAGGCGCGCCCCCCCCACAAGCCTGCCATCAAGCAACTCGATTCCCGTGACCCGGTTGTTCTCAAATAGAATGTCAACGACCTCCGCCTGCTTGATAAACAGGTTTGGCGTTTTCTCCAGCATCCGCCTCACGACTTGTCTGTATTCGGCCTTGTCTTCTTGAGCCCGAGGCGACCATACGGCCGGCCCGCGGCTGGTGTTCAAGAGTCGAAACTGAATGCCAGCAAGGTCCCCGCAGACTCCGATCAAGCCGCCCATCGCATCAATTTCCCGAACCAGATGGCCCTTAGCGATTCCGCCCACAGCGGGGTTGCATGACATCTGGGCGATAAGGTCCGCGTTGATGGTGTAAAGGGCCGTCTGAAGGCCCATGCTGGCTGCGGCGTGCGCGGCTTCGCAACCAGCGTGCCCCGCGCCGACAACTAGCACATCATAGCTCTCATCAAACATTTTCATTTTCCGATACAGAATGACGAGAAGATGCGGTCCAGTATGTCCTCGGTCACCGTATCGCCCGTCATTTCATTCAAGGCCGCTAACGCCCCATAAAGGTCCAGCAAGGCCAGTTCGTGGGGAAGCGCCTTTCCAAACGCGTCGATAGCTGCGTTTAACGATTCGCACGCCTTCAGAATCGCCTCGTTCTGTCGGGCGCTTGTTATCACCGAATCATCCGCCAGCTCAGTTTTTTGATCCAGCAAAAATCCCTGAATGGCATCCTGGAGCGCAGCAAATCCCTCGCCTGTTTTCGCGCTGACGGCCACGGCGCTCCCGACCAGAGCCTCAGATGACACAACCTGAGGAAGATCTCTTTTGTTCAGAACCACAATGTGCCGCAGTCCGCGGACTTTCGACAAAACGCGGCGGTCGTCCTCGTCCAGTTCACTCGCGCCATCCAACACAACCAATATCAAATTCGCTTCAGCAATAACTTCAAAAGTGCGACCGACGCCGAGGCTCTCCACATGATCCGACGTGGTGCGGACACCCGCTGTATCCGAAAATCGGAGCGGTATTCCACCCAATTGAATAGTTTCCGTCAAAACGTCGCGCGTTGTACCCGGCACTTCGGTGACGATTGCGCGGTCTTTTCCAACAAATCGATTAAACAGGCTTGATTTACCGACATTCGGCTTTCCTACAATTGCCAGCCTGCAACCAGCTGCGAGCAGTGCACCATAACCAAATGTCGCCTGCAGCTCCGACAGACTTTGCGACAATGGCCGAATGCGTTCAATCAACATCGCCTCGCCGGGCACCTCTACATCATCCTCGGCGAAGTCGATACCCGCTTCGAGGCCTGCGATGATATCGATAAGAGCCGTCTTTATCGGCCTTATCTGTCTTGAAATCGAACCCTCCATCTGTCTCAGCGCCATTTTCGCCTGGCCTTCAGTTTGCGCCTCAATGAACTCGCGCACCGCTTCGGCCTGAATGAGATCCATTTTTCCGTGCATCATTGCTCGCAACGTGAATTCGCCTGGAGAAGCGACCCGCGCACCGACGCCACAGGAGTCCGCCATGATTTGTGAAAGAATCACGGGGTTCCCGTGTGCGCTGATTTCCACCATGTCCTCGCCTGTGTAAGACTCCGGGGCGTGAAAGTAGGTGGCGATCACTTCGTCGCGCACCTCGCCGCCCCTACCGTGCCAGCGGCCCCAGACGGCGCCTCGATGCTGCAGTTCTTTGCTACTTTTGAAGAAAGTCTCAACGATGGATCTGGCGCTCAATCCGGAGAGGCGCACCACTCCAATGGCGCTTCTTCCTGACGGCGTCGAAATTGCGACAATCGTTTCGTCGGTTGAAACGATCTTGTGCAACCCTTCGCGCATGCCTTAACCAGCTGGCGGCTGTTTCTGTGCGGGACGCGGAATGGCTTTGGGATCGGGCGCGCCCGACCAGTATTTTTGGATGAACCACTGCTGTCCTATTCCCACAACGTTGCTCGTCAGCCAGTAGAGCATGAGACCGCTCTGCACCCACAGGAACATCACAGTGAGCATGACAGGCATGATCATCATGATCTTTGCCTGCGCAGGATCAATGGTTGTAGGAGTCATTTTCTGGGTGATGATCATGGATACAGCCATCAATACCGGAATAATGAAGTAGGGGTCCGGACGAGACAAATCGTGAATCCAAAGCATCCAAGGAGCTTGTCGCAGCTCTATAGAAACAGACAACATATTCCAAAATGCGAACAAGAACGGCATTTGTAGGAGAAGGGGTAGACATCCACCCATCGGATTGACTCCATGCTCTCTGTAGAGGTTCATCATCTCGGCTTGAACCTGAGCACGACGCGGGTCATCCGACTTGAGCTTCTTATACCTATCTTGCAGCGTCCGCATTTGCGGCTGTATCTTCTGCATCTTCTGCATGGATACCTGCTGCTTTAGTCGAAGCGGAAAGAGAATAAAATTGATAACGATTGTCAGAATGATGATCGCCCATCCGAAGTTTCCGATATAGCTGTGAATCCATAAGAGAGCGACGATAAGTGGGCGTGTTATGAAATGAAAGATGCCATAGTCGATGACGGCCGCAGCCTGGGGCTCCACCTTACGGAGCCATTCCTCCGATTTTGGCCCCACGTACACACGCAGCGCTTGTCCTGATTGAATCGGAACCGCAATCGAGAGGCTGGGCGCCGGCTTGCCGTCGGCTCGCGTGAATTCCCGCTGCTGCACCTTCGATGGCCCCGCGCCCTCAGGCATGAAAAACATGGCAAGAAAGTACTGATCTTCGAGTCCGAGGCTCCGCGTCGTGAGTTCCTGGGGTTCCTCTGCACTGCCGAGCGCAATCCGCTTGAACGCGGCATCTACTTGATACACGACTTTCTTAGTTGAGGGATCGTAAGGCAGCGACTGGTCGCCAAAATCGCCTTGCCACACCATCGCATGTGGAACGCTCTTACCGGCTTGCGTCAGCGTCGAGCTCAGAGAGAAACTGTAGTTGTCAGCCGAAAACTCGAATGTCTTCCGTGCATGCACATCACCGCCTGCGAATTCAAGAGTGGTTCGGTCGCCCTCCTTGGTGATTCTGAATCTAGCTTTGGACAAGGCGTCGTCCAACGCAGCGTCACCCGAGAGGATCGACAACGGCCATCCGATCTTGCCTGCTCCATTACTGTCAACGAGCTCGATGGCGCGCCCTTCCGCGTCCGTGTATGCCTTCAGTCTGAAGCTTTTCAGGACTCCGCCGACGTTCGACACCGTGGCCGTATAGAGCGCCGTATCGAATACACTCTCTTCGACGGATTCCGCCTGAATATTCGACTCGGCTGTAGGCTCTGGAGGAGGTGGCTCAACGGAGGGCGTACTTTCAGCTGGCGCCGCGGTTTGAGATTCCGTGACCTGCGTCGGTGCAGTCGGAGGGGGAGCGTAGAAAGTACGGAATGCGTACAAAACCGCAAAAGATAAGACAAATGCTATGAGGATGCGCTTTTCCATTTATAAATCAAGAACCTACGATAAAGGATCGAATCCTCCTCGGCAAAACGGATGACACCGAAGAAGGCGCCCAGCGCCTCGCACTCCCCCCTTTAAAAGGCCTTCACGTTCGATTGCTTCGGCGATGTATTGAGAACATGTGGGGGTGAAACGACATGCGGGAGCCAGCCACGGAGAAATAAAAATCTTATAAAACCGCACAGCCCTGAGTGCGACGACTTGACCAAGCGATTGGCTCATGCGGCCGCTCCAATTAGGGCGATCAACTCCGTGCGCAAGTCCCTGAAGTCGCGATTGACTGCCGATCGGCGCGGATTCACGACGAAGTCGAACCCTCCGGGAATGGAGTCGCTCGACGTCCGAAGAATCTCGCGCACCCTTCTCTTAATTCGATTTCTATCGTGAGCCTTTCCTAGTTTCCGCGGGGTCGTCAGACCAAAGCGACTATGTTCCAGTCTGTTGGCGAGCACAAACAACACAAAAGAGCGCGAGACCTTCTTCTCGCCACCTTCATACACTGCGCGAAACTCCGCAGCTTTTCTCAGTCGACGGTCTCTCGGCAACGCATTCTTTCCGGCTGCGAGCACCGATAGAACACACTAATAGTGCTCAACCGCAACGCGCTTCCGGCCTTTGTCACGCCGCGATTTCAGCACCAGGCGCCCGCCCCTGGTTTTCATGCGCTGGCGAAAGCCATGCGCCTTAGCCCGTCGCCTATTGTTCGGTTGGTATGTTCTCTGTGGCATCTTCTACGCTCCTCGAAAACTGCTAATGTACCACATATGACGCTGAAAATCTGCGAGGTTCAGCCGCGGTAGCAACGATTTCACCCACCGTCCTTCCGTCAATTTTGAGGTCAGTTGCGGCTGGTTTCATCCTCTGATTTTCCTCCAAAGAACGATTTCACTTTCTTCTTCGAACCATCCGTTGAAAACTACAAATGAAAGTGCTACCCTTTCGCGGTTTCTCACACCAACTTCGTCTCCTTTGAGGGAAACCAGACAATGCGAACAGTTTTTCCACAGCTGTGGAAATTTTTGTGGAAATCTCTCCCTTTCAGTTTTTAGTCATTCCATGGATGCTTGGGAACAGGTTCTAAGTGTCGTTGAAAAAAAGATTAACCAGCAGAGCTACAACACCTGGTTCAAGCCGACTCAGTTAATCAAACACGACGACAAGGCTCTCTATGTGCGCGTTCCGAACGCGTTTTTTCAGGAT
>CAZIPZ010000249.1:0-4239 GCA_964541075.1 uncultured Solibacteraceae bacterium
CGCGCGTCGTCCCCTCGTTCGGTGTCGGCGGCACCCAACTCTATGTCGTGCAGACGTACCGGCAGCGAGAACAGGGCGACACGATCTTTCTCGAACATGTCAGCGAAACCGGAACAGTGCGCCTCGTCATCCCGCCGCAGGTTTCCGCTGTTATCGCTCGCCAGCGTGATCAATTGGCGGCAAAGACACGAAGTAAGGCGGCGAAAGCCGTCGCGCAGGAGCGAAAGGAACGTGGCGAAGTCCCAGCTTTCCTAAAGTCGAAACGGAAGCGATCGGGTAAGGAGTGAAATGCAGAAGCCGAAGCTTCGGCCAATCCTATTCTCGATCAAGTGGGGGAATCCCTACACGAACCCGCCAGAAGGAATGCCGCGCGAGCTGATTGCCGTTACCCGCATGCAGGAATCGACGCGGGACATTCCAGCGGAGATTATCGAGGCACTTGAGACAGTCGCTCGGCCCGGATCTGGATGGGCACTCTGTATTGGCATCGACGAAGATGCCAGGCCGAAGCGCCGGCTCTCACTTCAGGCCAAAGGCAGTATTCGCAGGAAGGCGCTTGAGCGGCGCGTCAGGAAGAAGGCGCCGTTATTTGCCGATCGCATCATCGCGGCTGAACTTGCCGCGAATCCGAACTATTTCAATCCAGTCGAGGAGTAAATGTATATGTCACGTCTTGATCTATACGACATCACTTTTGAATGGTCTGACGAGTCTGAGACCTCATTCTCGTGCAGCGCCCATAACCTGCAAGCGGCGCTCGAGGAAGCCATGGAGGACGACGACGCCATGAGTCCGATCAATCCGAACGCCGAGCTGCTCAACGTCACGATTCACAACAGCTCGACCGCCGACCGGCAGGACAGCTATGAAGCGGATGAAATCTATTCGCGGTAAACTCGATCCACAAAAGCCCGGTAACGTCGCTTTTCGTCAAGGGATCGAAGCCAAGCGACAGTGTCTACCACAGGACGCGTGCCCATACGACGGCGATGACAGTTATACGACTTACCTGCGCTCGTACTGGCTGAATGGATACAGCAGCCAAGATGGTATCAATCATCACGCGGCGGAGCAGTCGCCATGATGACGCGCGCTGAGATCGAGCAGGTCTTCAGCGTGGCGTTCGCTGCGGCCAAAGCAAACATCTATGTGCAGCAGTGGCAGAAAGAATTCCCAGAACTTTGGAGCGATGAGCAGTTAGCCCGAAATGTGCCACTGCGGGTGGAATTTGAACAGGTTTTTGTTTTCGGCACGGTCGCCGAAGCTGTTAGTTGGGCCGGGGGATTTGGTGGCGATAAGGGGAAAGGTCGAAATAAGCGCGGATGGGGAAGTATCGTCCGCGTTGATCCATTAGATCCTGACGATCCCATCGATCCGAGGCGCGTAACCTGTATCCATAAAGAATCATCTCCGTTCCGGCAGCGTTTGGAAGCGCGGCGACAGATCAAGCGGATGATGCGTGAAGCCTTACCCTTGGTCCAGCTTGCACGCCGATTCACTAAACGTGATTTTCTGAAGTACTACGTCACCCCGGACTATCGCAAAGCGATCCGCGCTTATACCGGCCTTGATCCAGCCACATTCTGGCAACACGTCCGCCGTGGAATACCCATTCCTGAACTACAAGGCCAACTCTTTCCCGCGGAGAACAAGTGAGCCGACCAATTCTCAGACAATGAAATCAATTGAGGAGTTTTCAACATGAGTGGAGTTAACCAAATCACGATCGTGGGCAACGTCGGTTCTGCGCCGGAACTGAGTTACGGACAGAGCAGCGTGCCTTTCTGCCGGTTCTCCGTCGCCGTTAACGAGCAATGGAAGACAGACGGCGAGAAGCGTGAAAGGGTTACTTGGTTTCCGGTGATCGCTTTCAACGGTCTGGCAGAGACTTGCGCGAATTACATTGATCGCGGTCGGCTCGTGGCCGTTCAAGGCCGCGTTCAAACCCGCGAGTACGAGGATCGGGCAGGAACGAAGCATGAGGTCATGCAGGTAGTCGCGGACAAGGTCACTTTTCTCGGTACGGGAAAGCGTGAAGAAACGGAGGGCAGCACTGCGTCTACGGACCGGCCTCGCGGCAATGGTCAGGAGACCCAGTTCGCCGATGACGTGCCTTTTTGATGTGTGGCGTTTAGACGTGCCCTTCGACGCGCGGAGTCTGCCTGTTCGCGTAAGCGCCCGCGCTTTCGCCGCGCGAAACGGTTCCGCGTTTTTCGCGTGTTGTCGTAGAGGACACGTTTCCCAAGCAATGATTCCTCACTTGCGGGGCTTGGACAGGAAGGAGTGCAGCGGGCAACTCCCGCAACTCTCGCGGTCATGGCGGCACTCCTGCAAGGCGGTACGAAACTCTTCGTCATGCTCGACCGCGGCGAGGTCCTCAAATTGGGAAAAGATGCTATCGAGGACGCGCCTCGGGCCGTCGGCCTTAAGCCTTTCTTCCAGTTCCAAGGCGGGACCTCCGCTCGCATGCACAAGCTTGGGTGAATATCCGCCCTTCAGGTAGTCCATCAGGTATAGCTGACCGACCGGGCAATGAAAATCGCCGCCGGCTGCGCGGCCGACGCACGAATCGATCGCCATAGCAAGATCCGCTTCTTCGTCCGTCAGGGCGCTACGGACCTCGCCCAGTTTCCGAATCAACTGCCTGCGCTTCGCTATCAGTTCAGCGCTTGTTGCGCGTTCTGGCTCGTTCTGCCCAGCATGGCGGGACCGAAAAGGCCACAAAGAACGCCAGATCGAGAACTCTTCACGGAAGAGCGAGTGCGATGACGCCATGCGAACAGCTGTCTGGAACGCCACGGTATCTCCGGTTTCGTGAATATAGTCGAATGCTCCCAGGTCTATGGCGTGCCGTGCAATCTCCTTGTCTGGGGGCCCGACGACAATCACTTCCGCCAACGGGAATGACTCCTTGACCAGCCGCAGCGTGCCGAGGCCTCCTTCGCCGGGCAGTGAGATATCAAGGACGAGGACTCTTACCCGTCTTCTACTGAGAACATCTTCCACTTCCGCTGTATTCGCTGCCGACGCTACCACCATCCCTTCTGCCTCCATAGCTGCTCGAAGCCCGACCAGTTCCGGGCGGTTTCCAGCAACGACAATCGCATCGCGAAGGTTGTCTGTCCGCATTTGCAGAGGTAGAGAGAGCAGCGAGAGAAGATAAGTCAGACCCTGCGTCGATGGCACGAGCAGGATATTCGGGCCAATCAGCTCAGGTGCAACCGGTCCGTCCGAAACCAGCAACGCTCTGATATCACCGCGATCCTTGACCCTGTCCAGAAATTCCTCCATTCCTGGTGTCTTGGCGTCGACGATGGTGGTCTTGATGTCAGCAGAGAGCCTGGCGATCCCTTCTTTACCGGTAGCTGCAACGAGAACGTTCAGACCCATTGCCCGCAAATGCGCGCCGACAGCATCGGTGAGCAGGTTGCGGTTGCTCACCATCAGGACCGATTTGTTGTCTGGCGCCATAATGAACCCCTTGGAGCCCGAAAGACCTGACGTCCTTATCGCGATTGCAAGGCTGCCTCCAGCGTCTTCAGCAGTTGCTCGGCTGTGAACGGTTTCGAGAGGAAGAAACGGGTCGTGCTTTCTCGGGACGTGGCTTTGTGGCGCAGACCGCTCATCGACACAATTGGAAGACCGGGGCTGATCCTTTCGATGAGCTCCACCATTTCCCCGCCGCTCATGACGGGCATCTGCGAGTCGGTAATTACGACCCGGATTTCGCTCTTGTGGGACTGGAGCATGGCAAGACCATGCTGCCCGTCTCGTGCGGTCAGCACGGAATAGCCGTAGCTTTCCAGGGCCATTCGCACAATGTCACAGACAGCGGCCTCGTCATCGACGACGAGCACGGTCTCGCCGTTTCCAGCCGGCAAGTGCCGTGCGTGCTCCTTCGGCTTATCGACAGCTTCGGCAGCCGACGCTGGCAGGAGAATCCGGAACGTTGTGCCCTTTCCCACCTCGCTGCTCACGGTCACGTATCCGCCGTGGGTGTGCACGATCGCTTGCACCGTCGACAGGCCGAGGCCCGTTCCCTTGCCGGTTTCTTTGGTCGTGAAGAACGGATCGAAAATCTTTTCAAAGAGCGTTTCCGAAATACCCTGTCCGGTGTCGGCCACTTCGATCGCAAGGTATTGGCCGGGAACCGCGCCTGGGTATTCGTGCGCGTGCTCTTTGGTCAGCTCTGTATTTCCCCCTGATATGCGCAAGGTCCCACCATTCGGCATCGCATCC
>CAZIPZ010000249.1:4264-4723 GCA_964541075.1 uncultured Solibacteraceae bacterium
TTCACGCACAAATTCATCAAAACCTGCTGGAGTTGTGTTGCATCCGCCAGCACCAGCCAGAGCGCCTCGCCCAAAGAGACCTCAAGGTGGATCGATCTTGGGAAGGTTTCTCGTATCAGGCGCTCCAGCTCCTTTGTCAGGTGCTTGAGCTGCACGGGCATTCGGGCACCTTGAACGCCCCGCGCAAACGTGAGGATTTGCTTGACCAGACTGGCGCCCCTGCGAACGCTCGATTCCAGGGTCGACAGGGTGTTTTGGTTCTGCTCGTCCGGGAGCCGCTGTTGCAGCAGTTGCACTCCCATGAGAATCGGCGCAAGGATGTTGTTCATGTCTTGGGCGATTCCGCTCGCCAGGATGCCGATGTTTTCCAGCCTCTGCGCGCGCAGATACATCGACTCCAGCCTTTTGTTCTCCGTGATGTCACACGCAACGGCGACCAATCCGGAAACGTTCCCGTCA
>CAZIPZ010000250.1:0-4701 GCA_964541075.1 uncultured Solibacteraceae bacterium
AGACGCGTAGAGGTCGGGTCCGCTCAATTCGGGCATTTTCACATCGCTGACGATCAGGTCGTACGTGTTGGCGTTGATCATGTCGAGAGCGATCCGGCCGTTGCTCGCCGTTTCCACTTGGTGGCCCTCCGCGCGCAACACGTCTTCAAATAGCTGCCGGATCTGCGCTTCATCCTCGACGACTAGAATCTTCTTGCGTCCGATTTTGACGAGACGCGGCGGGGCGGCGACGACCGTCTCTTTAGGCGCCCATCTTTGAAGAGGCAACTCAATAATGAAAGTGGTTCCTCGGCCGATGGTGCTGTCCACGTCGATTTTGCCTGCATGCTCGGCGATGATTCCCTGGCAAATGCTTAATCCGAGGCCTGTACCCTTGCCGACGGGTTTGGTTGTAAAGAAGGGGTCAAAAATGCGATGAAGCACGTCCGGCGGTATTCCAGGTCCGTCGTCAGAAAAGAAGACAAGAAGCTTTCCATCCCTGTACTGCGTCTTAATGCGCAACAGCCCCTTGCCGTGGGCGTCGAGCATTGCATGTTCCGCATTCACCAACAAATTCAGACACACTTGCTGGAGCTGATGCGGATCGGCCATGGTTTCGGGAAGGTTCGGATCGAGATCTGTTCTGTACTCGATGTTGTTCACCTTGAGCTCGTACATCCGCAGTTCCAGCGCCTTGCTGACAACGGCATTGACGTCCGTCAGTTTTCGTTCAGGCTTTTCCTGTCTCGCATAAGTCAGAAGATTCTTGACGATTTTTGATGCCCTCTCCGCGCCTTCCTGAACACGAGTCAGTGTGTTGATGTTCTTTTCATTTCGTTCGCGCATCAGCATGAGTTGTATGTTTCCGATAACGATCGTCAACGGGTTGTTAAGTTCATGCGCAATGCCGGCGACGATTTGCCCCATAAGAGCCATTTTCTCCGAACGGAGCAAAAGCTCGTAAGACGATCGAAGCTTCACCTTCATGTCATCCAGCGTCTTTGCGAGGATTCCAATCTCGTCGTCACGATCCAGCGTGAAACCTCCGCTAAGATCGCCGGCTGCAATTCTCCGGGCGTCTGCAGTCAGTATTTCCAAAGGCCGTGTGAAGCTTCTGAGTATGAACAGGAGGCTGGTCATCGCAACCAGGACGAAGACGGCGCCAAAGACAGTCAGGAAAAGCCGCAGGTTTTGGATGTCCGCCAAAGCTTCGGCGGCATTCTGATCAATCGTGATCATCCACTGAGCGGCCGTTACTGGGGCTGCCGCTACGATCGCCTGGCCGGATGCATCGCTGTATTGAACAACTGTGGCGTCGGATACCTTGGATATCGGCTGCCAATTCTGAATGTCGCGTAAATTTCGACTCAAATCGGCGCTTGCCACGATCCTTCCCGAGCTGTTGACAAGCTGCGCTGTTCCCTGGTTTGCCGGTATGCGTTCAAGCATGGCGCGGATTAATGGATGCGACGTCGGAATTTCGCCGACAAGTGCTGCCACCAGGTTGCCCTCGTCATCTCTCAGAGGAGCGCTTACCAGAATGTTGGCGTCACCGGAGTTGTCCCACAGTGTAAAAACGAATTCAGGGGCATCCTTGGCATTCAGCGCCGTCAGTACTTCGGGATGCGGATCGAAATCCGTATCGAGGAGGTCCACATCGGGCGGTTCGCTCCACAGCACCTTGCCCCTGCTGTCGACAATGTAAACACCTCGTGAGAAGACATCGTTTTCGTAGAAAAGGTAGTGCAGCGTGGTCCACGCTGGGATTTGACGTCCGTCTCTGCCAGGGTCGAAATTCTGAAGACTGTACAACAGACCAGGCAGTTCGGCGACAGTTCGAAGCCGGTTTATTCCGCGCGTGAAGAATTCGTCGAACTCCGACGCCACCGTTTTCGCGGCTGTTTCTCTGACGTGGAAAAATTGCTGTTCTTCCCGCCGAACGTAGAAGTTGCTGAAGACCACGTAAACCAGGAGCAGGACTGCGACGACCAGTCCTACAAAGAACGCGGTTTTCTGCTTGAGGTTCATCTAGGTCTATCTCTTCAGTTCGAGCGATAGGTACAACGTTTCGCCTTCGCGAACTTCGATTTCGGTGCTGATCGGTTTCGCCTTCTCATGCCAGAGATTGAGTATGTACTTCCCAGGAGGAACATCGGAAATTGAAAAATTACCGGCCCGGTCGCTAACAGTGAAGTAGGGCGTTTCCGTAACGATGACATATGCGGACATTTCGGTATGAACGTTACATAGGACGGTCACCGGTCCAGGCTTGTCGAAAACGAAGTACTTTGTAGTACCCCGTGGGTAGCTGCCTAGATTGAATTTTGAAGAGGAGGTTGGCGAAAAGACGTTGTGACGGATTTCGTCGCCATTGGGGAAAGCCACCGTCGTTCCAGCAAGCACCGGCAGGACGTGCGGGGTGAAGGTCAAATTGAGTTGATCCAAAACTACGGGCGACGATGGTGGATTGAATCGTTTTCCCGGAATTTTGTCGATGTAGATTACGGCGTCGCGATTATCTCTTGCGCCTCGAACGGTCACCCGCCCAGAGACGGCCGCGGCGTCCGCATGGATACTGCCCAAAGCCAACAAAAGAATCAGAAATGGACTCATAAGTAAAAACGAAACCCATCTCCTTATCGACACGACTTCAGCCATCCTTTAAAAAAGAAACTCGAGTCGAATCAAGCCTTCATTGGTTCCTGTCCGGGTGGCGCCGCTTCCGTCGATACGATTGAAAAATCGACCTTCCGTAACGACCTTCACATTGGCTCGGACAAGGAACGATGCACTCGGGATCACCTGAATTATGTTCCGCCGGCCGTCTGACCAATTCGTTTTTTCAAACCTCAAAACAGCAAGAATCCACGGGAACACGCTATAGTCCGCTTCCGCCATGATGGCGCTGGTCCTGACTTCCCGCGGCCCCGCGCCGCGGAGATTGTCTCTTCCCCGCACGACCGCCCCATAGGCGTTCAACTTCTTCAACCACAAGTCGACTTTGAAGCCGGTGCGACTGAGCGCGCTCTCAATGACGGCGGCGCCCAACGTTCTGGGCACCCCCTTTCCCTTATACGCGAAGCCGCCGAAGGCGACAGCGTTTTCCGTGTAGCCTTCAGGTGCTGCCGGATTTTCCTCCGTTTCGCGCCGTGACCCAACCACGCCCAACCCTCCGATTTTGTAGGAGACGGATGAATAATAGTCCTTGAAATTATTGTTCTCGGCCCTTCCGTTGTTTCCTTGAACCACACCAACCGCATATTCGACGCCGCCTTTGTTATCGAACCCTGTCGAAGCACCCCACAACTCGATTCCGGCGTCATGATCTCTTAGCGCCATGCCATCGGAGGTTAAGCGGAAATCGCTCGTGTTGAAATTCTGGATTGTGGATTTGCGGTATGTGCTAGAGAACGGCTCCGCCCGTGTATCGATCCGCCCGACCTTAAGCGTCAGCCAATTGTTGCCTGGCGTCTCAGGCGTCAAACGAAATTGGCCGTACGCCCGGTCAAGGAATATGGCGTTTGTTGAACCCTGGAAAAATATGTTTCCGAAAAAAGAGAAAGAATCGCCCGCAGGGCCTGCAAAGTAGCCGACAAGGCCGCTAGGGAAGTCGAAGTTCACGTTTATTGGCGTTGTTGGACGGAGATTGACATCAAGTAGAACCCGCACTGCAAGGGGGGGCATACCCGGAAGCGCGCCCGGCCAGACCGCCTGCGGCCACAGCGTTTTCCAGGCTGGGGCTCCCAAGGAAACGTCCGGTGTCTTCAGGAGGCGCGCGTCACTTAAAGGAATGCGATAACCGTTGTTGCGGAAGGCGATGCCAAAAGCGTTCAGTTTCGGGATGACAACGTGACACGTTGTGCAGGAAGTCTCATAACGGCGAGCAAAGATTGGCAACGCCCGCGCTGTCTCGCAGAATGCTGTGATGAACGCAAAAACAACTATGAACTTGACGAAAACGCGCGGGGTCCTGACCACTAGGATTCCTTCCCACGTTCTCAAGGGGGACAATGGCGCAAATTCTAGCATAAGCATTCAAAAGGAATAAGTTGTATCATTTTTGGACAGCCTCACGAAGGTGTAAGCCCTCGCAGAGTGACGCCTCAGGAGTTATTGAGGATCAAATGACCGCACGCACCAAGAGAATTTTAGTCGTCGACGACGATCCAGCAATACGCGAATCTCTAGAAGTCCTCCTCCGGACTTGGGGGTTTGAAGTCATTCAGGCTCGCGACGCTGCGGAAGCGGTTCGCCTCGTCCACCGGAATGATCCGGACATTGTCATTACGGACGTTGTCATGCCTGAAACTTCCGGACTGGAATTGCTTCGGGAACTGAAGGCGAGTGATCCCACCCGGCCCGTTTTCCTGATAACGGCGCAGGGCAGCATCGATATGGCGGTTGAGGCGATGAAACAGGGAGCCCGTGATTTCCTCACCAAACCGCTTACCGATTTGCCGAAGTTGAGGGCGCTTCTGGAAGATGCCGAGCGCGAAATAGCGCTGCGTCGGAAGACTAAACGACTGGCTTCTCGAATCCAGGGCGAGGATTCCGGATTCGGGGAGTTTATTGGAAGCAGCAAGGGGATGCGGGAAATTTTTGAGCTCATCGAGAGCGTGGCCGATCGGGACGTTTCTGTGATGATCACCGGCGAGAGCGGAACGGGCAAGGACTTGGTCGCACGCAGCATTCACGCGCTCAGCACGCGTGAAGGGACGGCGT
>CAZIPZ010000251.1:0-4685 GCA_964541075.1 uncultured Solibacteraceae bacterium
ATCGGAGGAAGTGATAGAAAATGGCGCGAATTCAGTCGAAATTGATGTGTTTAAACGGGTACGGTCACGACGCGATGAAGCTCGCGCGCAGCACCGCGGATCTGCTCATGAATCCAGCGGAATCCTGAGCGCCGGAACGACGCTGGGGGTAAAGGCGTACATGCAGCGATGAAATGCTGGATACTTCTGTGAGACAGCAATAATGATCAATCTGAAGGGCCCAACCAGGAACGTTCTGATATGCATGAAGTGATTCTGTTCCGCCAACTCACCATCCAAACTGCCAGAATCACAGGACCAGTACTTGAGTTGCTCACTGACGCGGACCGCAACAATCGCCGTGTCACAGAGGATGCTGAGCCCGTGCTCGTGCGGTGGCTTATCGACCAGAAGCCTGTGCGACTCGTCTTACTTGAGGAGTTGCGGCGTCACCCTTGCAGCATTACGGATACCGCGATCAAGCATCCACTGATCGAAAATCCCCATCATAAGCCTGGCGATGTGGATCTCTTCATTTGTGATGCGGAACGGCCGCAGGAAGCGCTTGTGGTGGAGTGGAAGCGTGTCAAGGTATCTCCCCAAGGGGATGGCACCAACTGCGTAAACAGGCTGGAGAACGTAGGTGGCGGCGTGGTGCAAGCCAATGCCCTCCGGGAGCTAGGATTTTCCCAAACGTGCTTTGGCATCCTGACTGTGGTTGATGCTCACCAGCAGACGGATTGCAACGTGCCAAACCGTGGAATCGACCACACGACTACAAGCAACTATTCAGACACGAAGACTTTCAAGAGCATTATTGAATTCCCCAGGCGCGAAGAGCTGCAGGAAACTATCGGAATTCTTTTCGTGGAACTCGTTCAACCTACTGGGCGCACGTTTGACGAACTCTTCACCGTGCGCGTCTGCGTCCATCATCGCCCAATACCCCAGGAGCAGCGCACGAGCACTACGAACCGCGTGCGAGAACATCTAGGCAAGCGGAGAAGGCCTGCATAACGCATGCTATCAAGTCACGTTGAAGCTTGACGGGAGTCTGTACGTCGCTGCGCATGGAAGTCCGCCGCGGTCATTACGCGATCCTCGAACAGCGAAAGCAGGTCCGCAAAAGCACAAAGGATGATGGCCGGCAAGCGCGGTCGGTCTCTAGTGACGTAGAACGGCGGAAACTTCGACCACGGCACCGATAGCGCATAGATTACAGGAAATACGAGTACCGCAAGCACATGCTTGAAATGTTCCGTGTCGAGAAGCTTTTCTATCTCGTCCACGACGTCTGAGGTGAGCATCTGCGGTGTCTGTATCGCGATGATGCCGGGATAATCGGAGTGCAGCTGTCGAGCACCATCTTTGAGTCGCGGGATCATTCGGCGAATTTCGTCATTGTCAGGCTTGAACGGTTGGTAGCCGATTGAAACTTCCAAACCTGGTCCGGTCTGAATCCTTGCGATGCCCGGAACTATGATGTCGGTGTAACCATTACCTCTCGCGGCTGAAAGCAGTCCTTTCCTGACTTCTTCCGCGATCTTTATTATCACCGCCCTCCGGTCGCTGTTGGAAGCCTTCGTGATGCGCTTCGTCGCTTCGGCTTCGAGCTCAATGATGTGACCCCAGCCTCTAGCCCGCATTTCTCACGAGGATAAAGAAAAGGTAGGGAGAAGAACCTCAGATAGACCAGAAAAGGCCGCCAGACGTGGCATTCAGGCTTTGCGAAGAGTCCGAATTCACCAACGAAAGGCGGCCTTTCTAATGACAGAGTGTAATCAGCAAAGCTTCGAGTTCGAAGGACATTTTTCCAGACAAATTACGGCACGATTCGACGGTGGTCAGCAGACCTCCGACGCCGGAGGTTTGTTGCTGCGAGAGGTCGATCGGCGGCTGAATCTGCTGTCGCGGTTTGCGGCGTGTTTTGTGGATGGGCGGGATCCGAGTCGGATCGATCATCCGGTCCAGGAGATGGTATCGCAACGAGTGTATGGGATGGCGCTGGGCTACGAGGATCTCAACGACCATGAGCATGTGCGGCATGATCCCCTGCTGGCGGTGATGTCGGGACGGTCCAATACGGAATCGGCATTGGCCGGCAAGAGCACGCTAAACCGCCTGGAGCTGTCGGGAAAGAAAGACGACCGCTACAAGAAAATCTTCTGCGATACCGAAGCCGTCGACCGGTTGCTGGTCGATGTGTTTCTGGAGTCCTACCGTACAGCACCCGATCAGATCGTGTTGGATTTGGATGCGACCGACTTTGCCATCCATGGCCGACAGGAAGGCCGCTTCTTCCATGGCTTCTACGACCACTACTGCTATCTGCCACTCTATATCTTTTGCGACGACCATCTATTGTGTGCCCGTTTGCGGCAATCCAATATCGACGGATCGGCCGGATCGCTGGAGGAAGTGAAGCGGATTGTCGGACACATCCGCCAAAGCTGGCCTGGAGTGCGGATTATTCTGCGCGCCGATTCGGGTTTTTGCCGCGATGGACTGATGGACTGGTGTGAACACAACGCCGTCGACTTTGTTTTCGGGCTGGCGCGCAATTCCAGACTGGAAACCATTCTGGCTCCACGGATGCGAGACGCGGCGGCCGAATTTGCCCAAACCGGGCAACGCGCCAGAATCTTCACCGAATTCCAATACGAAACCCTCGATAGCTGGAGCCGCCCTCGCCGTGTCATTGGAAAGGCCGAGCACACCGAAGGCAAAGCCAATCCGCGTTTCCTGGTCACCTCACTAAACGCCGAATCCTGGACGCCTCAACGACTCTATGAAGACCTCTATTGTGCACGTGGAGATATGGAGAACCGGATCAAGGAACAGCTCTCGCTGTTTGCCGATCGCGTCAGTGCCGAAACCATGCAGGCCAACCAGATCCGAATCTACTTCTCGGCAATCGCTTATCTGCTTGTCGATGGTTTGCGTCGCATGGCTCTGGCAGGAACCGACATGGCTCGCGCTCAGGTAGGAACGATTCGTCTTCGATTATTGAAGATCGGTGCACTGCTGCGAATCACTGTCCGCAGGATCTGGATTTCGATGCCGGCCAGCTATCCCCATCCTCAACTCTTCCAACACGCCTGGGCCGCCCTACGCTGCTGAATCTTTCGCGATCGCTCTGCTCGCGAACTCCACGGGCCGTCGTGTCTTCAAAAATGAGTTTTTCGTCTTTCCTATCCCGCTCGGCGCCGATTTCCCATCAACGTTCCCCGTTCCCGCCGGTCCGCTGCCTTCCACACCCAGTCTTTGAGCGCCTTTCACGTTTCCAAACCTCAGATCTCCATCACTTGTGAGAAATGCGGGCTAGCGGTCAGTTCTCGATCGAGATCGCCAAGGGCAAATATGACCCGACTTGTGGCGGCGCGCATGTAAACGTATTCATCAGGCTCTTCCATGCGCTTGATCTCAAAGTACGCCGTTTGGGAGTGGAAAGTTGCAACGAAATCCGCTTCCCTTCCGCCCGGCACCGAAGGCTTAAATTCAATCGTGTGAGTGCACCGCTTAAGTTGGGCAGCCAGCAGCAGTTCCAGATGCGCGCTGTGAAATCCGGGTCCACGTAGCTCCTCCACCAGCCTGTCGAGATTCTTAGAACCTTCGAGCGTGATCAAATCGTCGCCGAGAGGAAACAAATTGCTCAAAGGGTGAGTGCCTTCACTGAATACGTTCGCCAGCATCGGGTGACTGAGCGCATATCTCGCCCACTCCTCATTGAACAATTCAGATACCCTCTGCATCGCCTCGTTGAGACGCGGACCTATCTTTTCGTGATACTCCTCATACTGGCTCTTCCTCCACCAGAGGCTTTCCCATTTTCGGCGAATTTCAACGCGCAGCTCCGCTTCTGTCATCGTGATTTCATCATAACGGGAACCAGGGACTGATCAGGCCTTTCAGAACAGGGATCTTCCCCGAGGTGCAGAACCACACTGATCTATGCACCACTTGATTACAACCTTTCCCCACAGTTACAGAACTATCCTCCGGGGCCGCAGTCACGCCGCTCGGGCGGATATCCGGCCCGGAGTTCCGTCGTCGAGGCGTGACTGTCCGCCCTATGCGGAGCCCCCGAGAAGTTGATTTGCCGAACAGTCGGCTAATTGTTACTTTGCAGGAATGTTCCGAGCTTTGCGGTCGCGCGGAAGAATGGGATGGGTTCCAGCGACTTCAGAGCGGAAGTGAAGGCGTTCGAAAGCGACCAGATCGTACGAGGAGCGAATTCAGCATGGGTCGGCTCGAAGTAATTCTTGTGAACGTCGCGGGCGAGATGCCGCGGAACATCGAGATGGTTTTCGATGAACGCGCGGTAGATAACGATTTTCGCCTGCTCATCCGTGATCTGACTCGATCGCCAGGTCTCGACTTGCTGCCGGAGAGGGTCAAAGTTGCGCTGAATCCGGTCCACGCCGATCGCCAGCGAGTCCACGATTGAGAAGTTCTTCGAGTGCTTCGCGAGAACTGGCGTGAACTCACCTTGGAACGACAAATTGTCGCAAACAAAAACCCTGACGCCCGAAGTGAGGCCGAGACGCATTGACTTATCATTTGCGTTCCGGATTCCGATCGCGAAGCGACAGCCGTCGAAGGCGGTTTCGAGATCGAGAACACCGAACATCTTCATCCCGTCGGGTGAGACCGCGTACTCGTCCCGAACGACGCCGATGTAGCGGAAGCTCAACGCCTCCACGAGA
>CAZIPZ010000252.1:0-4649 GCA_964541075.1 uncultured Solibacteraceae bacterium
GTAGGAAACGTCATCGTTCGGCACGCGATACACTTCCGAGATGCACGTTTCCGGAGGATTAGAACCCCTATCAAAGCGAATGATGTGACCCGGGAAAGATGTGGACGAGACCCACACGGAGTTGTCCACGGCGCTCGGCATGACAACATAGCTGCCCATGTTGATCCGTGTATCAAGCTTCGGATCGAACTTGCCGAGTTGTCCGCCGCCGCCTCCTTCTTCCTGAGTTCGTCCGCCGCCGACCGGTTCATTCCAGGGTTTCGTGATCTTTCCGTCCCCATTCGTATCCAGCACAGTCGGGCACCAGCCTTGAGATCCTTGCACGTCGCCGGTCTGGTCGAACATCCGTGTGTTCAGCCAAGGAATGACGGCGCCGCCGCCGCTGAAGTACAGGGTTGAGTCGGCGTCCTCGTCGAATTGGAGGTGATGCGTTCCAAAGCAGGTTTCAATCAACGTGAACTTTCCGGTCTTCGGGTCGAGGTATGACGTGTGACGATTGCTGGACTGGATCGGGAAGTAAGCGGCAAACTTGTTAAGTTTTCCGTCCTTGCACCAATCGGGGTTCGGGAAGTTCCGAACCGTTGAAGTCAGCCAGACTCTGCCTTTGCCATCCATCATTGGGTTGTGCGGATCGGCCGGATCGGTCCAAATCGGGGTATTGCCCCAGTAGTTGGATGGTTGCGGAATTGTCGGCGCCGGACCACGCCAGCTGCCAGTCGCCGCTGACGGAATCTTCACTTCGTACGCGCTGTTTTCCACAGGGTCCACGACAACCACGTTGCCGTGCCCGCTGGATACGGCGTACACGGGCCCGTTGGCGTTGACTTTAGGATCGCGCTTGTCGGTCGTGATTTCGTCATGCATGTAAGAGGTCTCGGTTCCCCAATCCCTCATCGTGATCACAAGGTTGCGTTCGACGCCTTTCGGACGCGGAGGAGCAGGTGGAACTTCGCCCGCTGCGATACGATCCGTCCAATCGGTGTACATCTTGATTCCGCGCTCGCGACCAAAGCGGTTCATTGCATTGTTCATTTCAGCACCGCGCTGCCCCGTTCGTACGCGATAATCCCAGGCTTCCGCCGGGGTTTTGAATCCCATACTCTTCATGTGATCCAGGCTTCGGGTCGCAATATTTCCAAGTTGGTGACAAAACGTGCAGCCCTGCTTCATGTTGTCCAGCCACTGCGCCTGCGTCTTCATACCTGTCGAGATGCCGTTTCCGTCAGGACCGGTGCCGGGGAATTCACTCTTTGCGGGAGGCTGAAGCAACGAATACCAATAATTCGCAGGATAAATCTTGGCCGCCTCCTGAGGAGTTTTCGCAATAACGGCCTTCAATGCCACATCGTAGCTTCCCGGTTTCAGTTTTACGGGAGTCGAGTCAGCGAGACCATAACCCCGCACCCAAACGTTGTAAGTTGCGTCCGGGAGTTGAGGCAGCACAAATTTGCCTTGATCATCCGTCACAACGATTTTCACGTACTTTGTAAGAAGATCAGGTGTTTCTGCGATGACCCATACACCTGCTTCGCGACCTTGCGGACTCTCCACCGTACCGCTGATGTAACCTTCTGGCGAAGGCGACGGCCGTGTCTGACGCGCGCTGCTAGGAACCACCGCCACTCCTGCGGCAAGCGCCCCAAGCAATACGAGCAGCAACGCATTCCACACCTTCGATCGGGTATACATGCTCATACAACCCCTCCTTCTGAGATCCATTCATTCCGTGGACAACAGTGAATGGGCGAAGTATAGGCCGCAAATGGTTAGGGATGCAAACTAGAAGGTGTGAAAAAAGCCAGTCGTCTGCAACCGGTAGGATTGCTCGGGTGGGGCCGGTGATCCAGCCGCCGTATCGCTCAGTTGGCTGCCGTTTTCTGGGGCGGCACTGGAAGAAAACCTTTCGGGAAAAAGCCTGTCAGCCGCTCGACTTGCTCCGAAGTGGGGGCCGGCGCTATGCGGCTGTAAAAATAGCCGGGGCCCAGAAGGAGATAGGCGAAAGTCTCTGCAAAGTCTCCAGCGGGAGTGTTGTAATCGGAGCACCGGTCACAGCCGAACCACGGCGTCGAAGGCTTGATCCCGCGCGCTTCCATCCATTTTTTCCGGCTCTCCTTGGTGTTCAAGGTCAGATCGATAGCATGTCCTAATTCATGTGCAATATCGTAGGCGAGCATTTGTGAATCGTCCCCGGTGCGAACATAGATCTCGATCCGCTGCTTGCTGGAAATCGTCATTGCTCGATATCCACGCTTGGGGCCAAGGAAAACAATTTCATACTTCAGCTGCTGCCAGGGGAAATCCATAAGTGCTAGAGCTGCTTGAGATGGGGACAGGGGGCGTGGGGCGGAAGGTGAGGCTTCGGCTGGTTTCTCGCCGTTTCTCGGAGCGCTGATCGCTTGTGGGCCTGTCCCGAGTGGAAAGCACGTAAGAAGCATGATTACAATGAGTATCCAGCGGAACACAGCCCGCGAATAATAATCTGTCCGGTATCAACGGTCAATTCAGGCATACACCTTAGGCGCGATCTAAGGTGCGTTCGCGATAGATCATTGACGTTCCGTGAGTTCTTCCACTCAGAAAGTTTTCCCCTTTCCCATATCCTCTGCCGCTTCCCGGATATCGGCCGGCCTGCCTAGATCGCGCCAGTAGTAGTCATCGGCTCGAAATGCCAGAATCCTCTCGCCGCCGGCAGCCAGCTTCAAGTACGAATCGATAATGGAAAAAGCGCCTTCACCTTCCATCACCTGTAAAAAACGAGGCGAAATAATATGGATGCCGGAAAAACCAAGCGCCGTCATTTCTGAGGACGATCGGACGATTTCCGTTCGCTGTTCCTTCACAAATCTCCGGCCGCAAAGCTGAAGGCTGTGGTCAAAGAGCAAGTACCTGGAAGTCTCCCTTTGCTGCACCGCGAGTGTCGCCAATGCGTGACTTTCCTTGTGAAACCGCGCCATCCGCTCCAGATCAACCGTGCTGACAACATCCACATTGTGCAAAACAAAAGGCTCGTCCGAAGCGGTTGCGTCCTCGAGAAAAAACCATGCCGCCTTCTTCAGTCCTCCTCCAGTATCCAGCAGCAAAGAATCCTCCCGCGAGACTTCAATACGCATTCCGAAGTAACTGTTTGCTTTTAGATAGTCGAGAATCATCTGAGCAAAGTGATGGACATTGATGATGACTTGATGAATTCCAAAGGATCGGAGTCTGGAGAGCGTAATCTCAAGCAACGTGCGGCCGCCCACTTCGACGAGCGCCTTCGGACGGTCATCCGTTAAGGGCCGCAACCGGGTTCCGAGACCGGCCGCGAGGATCATGGCTTTCACTGTGCCAGCGTCTCCAGTCCGATGTGCCGAACGATGACGTCCACCCCTTCGCGCGCCCGCAGGTGCTTCGCGAATTGCTCCGCCAGATAAACCGAACGATGCTGGCCGCCCGTACACCCGAACGAAACCATGAGATTCTTGAACCCTCGCGTCTGATAGTTGTTCAGCGTCGGGTCGACCAGCGAAATAACGCCTGCAAGAAACTGATGAACGCTCTCGTGCTGGATCAAATAGTCGATAACAGAAGCGTCTTTGCCGGTGGCCTTCTTGAAACGCTCTTCCCGGCCGGGATTCGGTAGGCCGCGACAATCGAAAACAAAGCCTCCACCATGTCCAGTCTCATCGTTTGGCAAACCGCGGTGATACGAAAAGCTGAACACACGCACCACGATGTTTTCGGCGGCTGACGCGAGATTTTGCAGCCTCTCAGACCCGACCATGCTCTTAAATGCGGCCATGAGATGGGGCAGGCCAATCGGCAGCTCGACATTCTGGAGGAGCCACCTCAAATTCTTAAGAGCGTACGGAACGCTCTGCAAAAAATGAGGCTTGCGTTCGTAGAATCCACGGAAACCGTATGCACCCATTGCCTGCATGATTCGTACGTAAACATACGCGTAGTAGTGCTCCATGAACGCCTCGCGTTTGAGCGGAACGAGTCCCGCAAGGGCGTCCAAGTAGCGACCCAGCAATTGCTGGCGCAGGTCGGGCGGCAGGTCCGCCTTTGCATCGTACAAGAGGGAGGCAATGTCATACTGAAGCGCTCCCTTGCGACCACCCTGATAATCCAGAAAAAATGGTTGGCCGTCGCGCAACATCACATTGCGTGATTGAAAATCTCTATAAAGGAAGTAATCGTGGGGCGCGTTCAGAAGAAACTTCGTCAAACGGCCGAAATCATTCTCCAGAGCCTGTTCGTTGAAGGGAACATTTGCGAGCCTCAAAAAATAGTATTTGAAGTAATTCAAATCCCAGGAGATCGACTGCCGGTCGAAGCTTGCTCTCGGATAACAGACCTTGTAATTCAACCCTCTGCCCGCCTCCACCTGAAAACGGGGCAACACGGCTACGACCTTTGAATATGCCTCAATCGCGGTGGGACTGATCGTGTCTAGGTTGCGATTCTTCGAGAGGAATTCAAAAAGGGTCATGTCTCCAAGGTCTTCTTCAAGATAGACCCCCTGGCTTAAGTTCTCGGCATAAATTTCCGGCACTGGAAGGCCGTGTTTTCGAAAATGCTTTGAGAATTCAATGAAGGCGACGTTCTCTTCCCGGACGCCATGCGAGATTCCGATCGCGCTGACATTTCCATTTGTCAGTCGGAAA
>CAZIPZ010000253.1:0-4644 GCA_964541075.1 uncultured Solibacteraceae bacterium
CGTACAGCAACTACACCGACCTTATGGATCTCACGGAGACGATGCTCACCGGTATCGTTGAAAAGGTCTGCGGTTCCCGGGTGATCACCTACGACGATCAGCAGATTGATTTTGGAAAGTGGACGCGTTTGTCGATGTATGAAGCGATTCAGAAGTTTTCGCCTCAAAGAGTGGATTTGACCGAGTTGAAAGACCATGCATCTGTGGAAGCATTGCTGAAGCGTTTGGACGCGGACTTCGATCCACGAATGCCGCTTGGAAATCTCGTGGGGCAGCTTTTTGAGGTCGTCGCTGAAGAGCATCTGATTCAGCCCACGTTGATTTACGACTATCCGGTCGAGTTGTCACCGCTATCGAAAGTCAAGAGTAGCGATCCAAGTCTGGTGGAGCGTTTTGAGCTGTATATCGGAAAGATGGAAATCGCCAACGGCTATTCGGAATTGAATGACCCTGTCGATCAACGCGGACGTTTTCTGACGCAACTGGAGGCGAGGGAGAGAGGCGATGAAGAGGCCCACCAAATGGACGATGACTATATCCGGGCGCTCAGCTATGGGATGCCGCCGACGGCCGGAGAAGGCATTGGAGTGGATCGCCTAGCTATGCTGCTGACGAATTCCACTTCGATTCGTGACGTGATTCTTTTCCCGCACCTGCGGGGGGAGTAACCGGGTGTGAACTTCCCGGATGACAATGAAATTTGAGCTGCTCGTCGCAATCCGCTATCTCAAAGCCAAGCGCAAACAGGCTGTCATCTCACTGATCACTATCATTTCGATCGCCGGCGTCGCCGCAGGCGTAGCTGCTCTCGTGATCGCCCTCGCGATCAATGCAGGTTTTCGCGAAGAACTGCAGACAAAGCTTCTGGGAGCTCAAGCCCACGTTTCCGTACTCGCGAAGCATCGGGATGTAGGCATTCCGGATTACAGAAAGGTTTCCGCTGAGATCGAGCAAGTCAATGGCGTGATGGCGGCAGCTCCCGCCGTGTTTCAGACGGTGCTGATCTCGACAGGATCCACGAATAAAGGCGTCGTTCTGAAAGGGATCATTCCGGAGATGGAGACAAAGATGTCCGCGCTTGCCGGCAACATGGTTCAGGGCGATCTGAAAAACTTCAATGACAATTCCATTGTCGTGGGGCAGGAGCTTGCGGCCAGTCTCGGCACGTTCGTCGGCGATAAGGTTCGAATTTTGAGTTCAGAAATGAAGCTCACTCCGCTGGGAGGAATGCCTGTGCCTCGGGTGTTTGTAGTCACGGGGATCTTTTCTTCCGGACTTTACGATTACGATGCGACTTGGGTTTATGTGCCGATCGGTGCAGCCCAACGCTTGTTGGGATTGGGAGACGTTGCCTCCGTGATCGAAGTGAAGGTTGACGACATTTATAAGGCCAATTCCATCGGCGACGCCATCGTCCACCAGATAGGGGAAGGCGTCGACTTTACCGACTGGATGACCATGAATCGCTCGATATTTCAGGCGCTTCGGCTTGAGCGCCTGGTGATGTTCATTACGATCGGCCTGATTGTTCTGGTTGCGGCGCTGAACATCGTGGCGACGCTGATTATGATGGTTCTTGAGAAATCGAGGGATATCGCCATCCTCATGTCCATGGGAGCGTCGAAGGATAACATTCGCCGCATCTTTATTTATCAGGGCGTCGTGATCGGCGTTGTGGGAACCGCCATCGGGTTGATCCTGGGACACGTGATCAGCTATCTTGCGGACAAGCATCACATGATCAGCCTCTCGCCGGACGTGTACACCATCGCCTATGTCCCATTTAAAGCACAGCTTCTGGACTCGGCAATCATTGCCGCGGCTGCCATTTTGATCAGCTTCGTCGCAACACTATATCCGTCAGCCGCCGCCGCCAGACTCCAACCGGTGGAGGCGTTGCGGTACGAATGATTCGAGCCGAGAATTTAACAAAGATCTACAAAACACCGACTTCCGAACTGGTTGTTTTCGACAGTCTCAACCTTACCGTCAATGCCGGGAATCTCGTTGCCGTGATTGGTCCTTCGGGTGCAGGCAAGAGCACGCTGCTTCATCTGCTGGGGGGATTGGACACCCCGAGCCGAGGGGCAGTGATCTTCAGGGATGAAAATATTTTTGGCTGGACCCCAGAGAAACTTGCCCAATTCCGGAATCGACACGTGGGTTTTGTATTTCAATTCCATCATCTTCTCCCTGAATTTACCGCGCTTGAAAACACAATGATGCCGCGAATGATACGGGGTGGAGTTCGAGCACAAACGGAAAAGGCCGCAAAAGAAATCCTGGATCGGGTGGGCCTGACGCATCGGCTTGACCACAAAGTTGGTGAACTTTCCGGGGGCGAACAGCAGCGGGTGGCGATCGCCCGAGCCCTGGTCGGCGAACCGGATTTGCTGCTGGCGGACGAACCAACCGGCAATTTAGACCATAAAACAGGTGACGCTATTTTCAGGATGTTGCGCGAACTTCACTCGGAAAGAGGCCTCACCTCGGTCATTGTCACCCATAATGAAAGAATAGCCGTCCAATCCGATGAAGTTTGGGAGATGGATGCAGGAGTTTTCAGAAAATTGGAGTCGCGAACGGTCGATACACCCTGAATGCCATGCAAGCTCCAGATAAAGTTATTGTTCGACTTACGCGCTTCGTTTAAAATCAAGACAGCCGTAAAATCCGGCGCTCCCAGCTATTAAGAGGCAATCGGACTCGGGAGGTCGAGGTATCCCTTTTGGATATGCGGCACTTGAGAGAATCAAAACGTTATGTTCGAAAGATACACTGAGAGAGCACGGCGAGTGATTTTCTTCGCTCGCTACGAAGCAAGCCAGTTCGGCAGCACCACCATCGAGACGGAACACCTGCTTTTGGGTCTGATCCGGGAAGACAAGAATCTGACCAACCGTTTTCTGCGGAATCATTCCTCGATCGAGAGCATTCGAAAGGAGATCGAGGGCCGCACCACAATACGCGAGAAGGTCTCGACGTCAATCGATCTGCCGTTATCCAACGAGTGCAAGCGCATCCTCGCTTATGCGGCTGAAGAAGCCGAGCGCCTGAATCATCGGCATATCGGTACGGAGCATCTGCTGTTGGGAATTCTTCGAGAGGAGAAGTGCGTAGCGGCGGAAATCCTGCACGAACGCGGATTGCGTTTGAACGCCATTCGAGAAGAACTTGCACGGTCGGTGGTGGATCGCCAGACTCTCATCAAGCCCAAGGAGACCCCGCTGCTCAGCGAGTTTTCCAGAGACCTTACACAGGCTGCGATGGACGGCGTGTTGGATCCGCTGGTCGGTCGCGATCAGGAAATCGATCGAGTCATCCAGATCCTTTGCCGACGCACCAAGAACAATCCGGTGCTGATCGGGGATCCTGGGGTGGGAAAGACGGCGATCGTTGAAGGCCTGGCGCAGAGAATCGTTGATGGTGAGGTTCCGTCGTTCCTGGCCGACAAACGGATTCTAGTTCTCGACCTGTCGTTGATTGTCGCCGGCACCAAATACCGCGGGCAGTTTGAAGAGCGCCTGAAGACGATTATGAAGGAGCTCGTCGACAATCCGAACACCGTCGTGTTCATCGATGAATTGCACACGCTGGTGGGCGCCGGCTCCGCTGAAGGCTCCCTCGATGCGGCAAACATTCTCAAGCCTGCTCTCTCACGCGGCGAGATTCAGTGCATCGGCGCGACGACCCCCGGGGAATACCGTAAATCTATCGAGAAAGACCGGTCTCTTGAGCGCCGCTTTCAGGCCGTGAAGGTGGGAGCTCCGAGCGAGAATGAGGCGGTTCGGATTTTGCAGGGAGTTAAGCCTCGTTACGAAAAATTTCATATGGTGAATTACACAGATGAGGCGATTGAAGCCGCCGTGTATCTTTCCAACAGGTACATTCCAGATCGCTACCTTCCGGATAAGGCCATCGACTTGCTGGATGAGGCAGGCGCGCGTGTAAAGCTGCGCCAGGCCACGCTGCCCTCTGAAATGACGGACATTCAGAGACGCATCAAGTTCATTGTTGCGCGGATGGAAAGCGCTATCTCCAGCAAGGATTTTGAAAAGGCCGAACACTATAAGAATCAAGAGCAGCTGGAACGCGAAAACCTGCGGAACGTTCGTGAGAAGTTCAACATCAGCGAGACTGCCAGCATGGGTGTTGTTACGAAGGCCGACATCGAAGACGTGGTCTCCCGCTGGACCGGTGTTCCGGTTATGTCGATCAAAGAAGAAGAAATGCAGCGCCTCTCCCGAATCGAGGAAGAACTGCATCGGCGAATCGTCAGCCAAGACTTGGCGATCAACGCGCTGGCCAGGGCTATTCGCAGGTCGCGTGCGGGCTTGAAATCTCCGAATCGTCCTGCGGGATCCTTCCTCTTCCTTGGTCCGACGGGCGTCGGAAAAACCGAAATGGCCAGGACGCTGGCGCAGTTCCTGTTCGGCAGCGAAAAGGCTTTGATCCGTTTCGATATGTCGGAGTTCATGGAAAAGCACTCGGTCTCGAAGCTGATCGGATCGCCTCCGGGATATGTCGGATACGAGGAAGGCGGACAGCTTACCGAAAGGGTGAAACGGAATCCTTATTCGGTCATCCTTCTGGACGAAATCGAGAAGGCCCATCCGGACGTTTTCAACATCCTGTTGCAGGTGT
>CAZIPZ010000254.1:0-4634 GCA_964541075.1 uncultured Solibacteraceae bacterium
TGGCGCAGTTGGTGAAAACCGAATTACCCGTCAAAGTGTGGATCGCGTTTGGATTCGATTTCATGCTCGTTCCCGGAGCGACGCCGAAGAATCCAGCCTCGGGATTGATGGCATAAAGTTTTCCGTCGGCTCCAAACTTCATCCATGCGATATCGTCACCAATTGTTTCAACCTTCCATCCGGGAACTGTTGGAATCAGCATGGCCAGGTTTGTTTTGCCGCAAGCGGACGGGAATGCACCGGTCACATAGCGAACCTCGCCCTGCGGATTAGTCAGCTTGAGAATGAGCATGTGCTCTGCAAGCCATCCTTCGTCGCGAGCCTGAACAGATGCGATCCTCAGAGCATGACACTTCTTACCCAGGAGAGCGTTCCCGCCATATCCAGATCCGAACGACCAGATCTCGCGCGTCTCGGGGAAATGGCAGATGTACTTATGATCAGTATTGGACGGCCACGGTGAATCTTGAGCGCCCTGAGCAAGAGGCGCACCCACAGAATGCAATCCACGCACAAAGTCGCCGTCCGTCCCCAGTTGGTCCAACACCCTCGAACCCACACGCGCCATGATGTGCATGTTGGCGACGACATACGCGGAATCGCTGATCTCAACGCCAATGTTAGAGATTGGGGAACCTATCGGGCCCATAGAGTACGGAATGACGTACATTGTGCGGCCCGCCATCGAGCCCTCGAACAGGGGGGTTAACACCCGCTTCATCTTTTCGGGGTCTTCCCAATTATTGTTAGGGCCTGCATCCTCTTTATTCTTGGAACAAATATAAGTGCGGTCTTCAACCCGAGCCACATCAGCCGGAGTGGAACGAACGAGGATGCTATTGGGTCGCTTTTGAGGGTTTAACGGAATGGCGGCGCCGGTCTGCAGCATGAGCCTCAACATCGTTTGATATTCCTGTTCGGAGCCATCACAAACGACGACGCGATCTGGTTTGCAGATGGCGGCTACTTCCTCCACCCATTTTGAAAGTTTCTTATTTTTGATGGTGCTTGTCGCTTTACGCGCTATGGATTCTTGGACCTGGGTATTTATCATGAATTGCCTCTCGCTTCGATGTAGCCGCTAACTGGGGTTGATTTGCAGTCTTCAGCCGGTATCCTTTTCTATCACATCAGGTAATCCTTTTCATATCTCTACATTTCAAGGCATCCCCGGAAATTTCTCGCAGTAACCCTATAAACCCTATGTTTAACTCGCTGAAGGCTTCCGGCTGACAGCTTGCGGCGTGAGATTATCGAAATTGCTTGCCCTGTTCGTCAAGACTAATGAATTATACCGGTGCGCTTGCCGGTCGTTTTGGCTATATTGCTACTGGAATATGTTGAGATTTATAGTACTTACAGTGGGCGCTTGTGCTCTCGGACTCATCTCTCTGGAGTCAGACTTTGCCGCTCAATTCTCACGGTCCAGACCCCGGATTCTGGATAGTTCAGAGCCGATTCCTTTTTACATCGGAAATGGCATGGGAATTTCAGGGTTCCGCGCCGCGGACAGGCAACTCGCAGAAATGGCGTTTGGCGCATGGTCGCGCGAAAGCGGCGGAGCGCTAAAATTCATCGAAGCACAAGACGAGGACAATGCGATTGTTCGCTTGGAGTGGGTTGGTCCTGCTTCGGGACTCTTTGGCCAAACACGTCGAATACGAGTGAACGGCAAATCAGGAGCCGTAGTGTTCGTAATGCCCGATGTCAACGAGTTAGGTCGGCTGGTTTCTGATCTTGCCTTCCAGGACATTCTCCTTCGTGACGCAATCGTCTATTTAACGTGCGTTCACGAACTTGGGCATGCCGTTGGGCTTCAACACACAGATACCTACGAGGACATCATGTATTCATTCGGGTTTGGTGGAGATCCCCTCAAGTACTTTCTGCGATATCGAGACAAACTTTCCGCCAGGACCGATATTCCTAAATTTTCAGGTCTTTCAGCGGCAGATGTTGAGGCTCTGCAGCATTTGTATAAACATTAATGTCCTGGGCCTTCAATGACTTAGTTACTGACATGTGCCCAAAATGGCATTCTTGACAATTTCGATCAAATAAGAAAGAATTCATGCCTTAAGTTTGTCTAAGGAATCAAAAACCCGCCATGTCCACTTGGGAAGAAAAACTAGCCGACAAAATGGATCCTCAGATCGCCGAGGAGATCAACATCTTCGAGACCGAGATCGCTCTGCGGAAGCAGGGCAAGCTCGACGAGAAGCTTTTCGCTGAAACGCGGCTCCGGCGAGGGTGCTATGGCCAGCGATATGACAACGGGCATCGGCACGATGGGATTCGTTCTCAAGAACTGCACTATCCTTCGAATCTGACAAAGGGTCCGGAGACTCTTTGGGATGCGCCAGGTATGCAGCGCATAAAGATTCCTTTTGGCGGCGTTACGCCGGACCAGATGGACGTGCTGGCGGACCTCGCAGAAGAGTATGCGGATTCTGTTCTACATGTAACGACGCGCCAGGATTTTCAACTTCATTACATTCACATCGACGACACACCAACTCTGATGAGGCGATTGGCCTCAGTTGGGATAACCACGAGGGAAGCTTGCGGCAATTCTGTCCGCAACGTTACGGCTTGTCCGTTGGCCGGTGTATGTCGAGGTGAGGTTTTTGATGTGACGCCTTATGCAAAGGCGTCCGCAAAGTTTCTATTAGGTCACCCTGACGCTCAAGGCTTTGGCCGGAAGTTCAAGATCGCCTTTTCCGGTTGCAAAGAGGAGGCTTGCGGCCTCGTGAATATGCACGACTTCGGAGCTATCGCCGCGAAGCGAATCGAAGACGGCAAGGAGAAACGTGGCTTTGAACTCTATGTTGGAGGAGGGCTCGGAGCGGTTCCGCACGATGCCAAACTATTTGACGCTTTTCTACCGGAGCAGGAACTCCTTCCCACTGTTCAGGCGATAGCAAGAGTGTTCGCTCGGCTGGGCGAGAAGAAGAACCGTGCTCAGGCTCGCATCAAATTTCTCGTTGCTAAGCTTGGCATCGAGGAATTCCGCAGAATTGTTCTGGAAGAACGCAAGATCATGCCGCAGGACGCTCGGTGGACAAGTCATCTAGCCGAATTGGAAGAATGGAGTGAGAGGCCGTTCCGTGCGGGAGGCCGCCTCAGCGGGCAGGAAAAACCGAACGGCTTTGAGCAATGGTATGCGACCAATGTTTATCGCCAGCGGCAGGACGGCTACGTCGTGGCGGCGGTCACCCTTCCGCTCGGAGATATTTCGTCGTGGCAAACGCGCGAATTGGCAGGGATTGCGCGACGGTTCAGTGGGGAAAGTGTTCGAACCACAGTTGAACAAAACATTATTCTCCGGTGGGTGAGCGAGGCCGATTTGATAGATTTGTATCGCGAACTGGTGCGAATCGGATTGAACGAGTCCGGTGCGGGAACAATCGTCGATGTGACGGCCTGTCCGGGAACGGACACCTGCAAACTGGGAATTGCCTCGTCGCGTGGTCTTGCTGAAGAGATTCGATCACGCCTGACTACCAAAGCTTTCGATATGGACCAGTCCGTTCGGAACCTGCGAATCAAAATCAGCGGCTGCTTCAATTCTTGCGGTCAGCACCATATTGCGGATCTGGGCTTTTACGGGACGAGTAGAACAATTGGAAACCGAAAAGTCCCTCACTTTCAGGTCGTGCTTGGCGGGAAATGGCAGGACAATGCAGGCGCGTACGGTTTAGCTATTGGATCCGTTCCGTCTAAACGAATTCCGGAAGTCATTGATTGTCTTACGGAACGCTACGTCCGAGAGCGGAACAGCACTGAGACTTTTCAGGACTTTGTCAAACGAGTCGGCAAGCAGCAACTGCGAAATTTGCTTGAAGAGTTCATGCGAGTTCCGGGTTTCGAAACCGATCCGTCGTTTTATTCGGACTGGGGAAATCCGCGTGTTTATACCATCGGCGATATGGGGATGGGCGAGTGCGCCGGCGAGGTGATCTCCGCGGTACAGTTTGATTTGGCCGCTGCCGAAAGATTGGCGTTTGAAAGCCAACTGCAGCTAGAACGCGGCGACTATTCTCAAGCCGACGCCCTGGCGTACAAAGCGATGCTGCAGGCGGCTTTGGCGCTCGTCAAAACTGAGTTTTGGGACGTCCCTGATGATCCCAACACCATCGTTAAAGAATTTCGCACACGATTCTATGAATCGGACCTGTTTCACGACAGATACGCCGGAAGCAAGTTCGCTCTATATCTGTTCCGACGTCACGAGACTCCGCCTCAGAATCCTTCGCATGACCAGGTTCACCGGACAGTGGAGGAAGCCCAATTGTTCATTGAAGCTGTGTACGCTTGTCACGACTTCATTACCGAACGGCGCTCCGGCGCGTCGGCCGAACTCAATTCGCTGAAAGTTGGAAAGTCCGTTCAAACTGCTCGTTGATGGAACGCGCCAATTCTCGTTAGTGCAAGTGGCAATGGAAGTGCATCGCTTCGGAGTTAAGTTCTTCATTAAAGATCCCGCCTCCGTTCGGGTGCGAGATTTTATCCCCGTTTTTCACAGCTGGATTCAAAATCAGGTTTTCAGGAATCACCTGCTTGTGGATGTGCATGACTACCATCACATTCATCAAGGACCCGGAATCCTGCTGGTGGCGCACGAGGCGAACTTC
>CAZIPZ010000255.1:0-4560 GCA_964541075.1 uncultured Solibacteraceae bacterium
AACGAGATTCATTTTCTTATCCTCCTTAACATTTAAAGTGTTGTAGAAATGTAGACAACAGATGAGAAAAACTTCTTTAGAACCAATCAATACTTTTTTATAGACGTGCATATCCTAAAAAGGTAACAAAAACTCTTTTTTTACACTTTTCAAAGTAAAATACTGTCATGACGAATAAAGAAGAGATTTTCGACTTGATCAACAGCCACCCAGAGGGCTTGGATGATGATGACATCGGGGAGATGACCGGAATTCAGCCCAGGCAACAGGTCCAGCAACTGTGCAATCAGTTGGCGGATTCCAAGCGGATTCGCAGGCTCTCTGTTGAAAAGGCCGGAAAGCGTCGAAAAATCCACAATTTCCCGGCGGCCGGTCCGGCCAGCGCCGGTGCTGCCGCCTCGGTCGATTCACAGTCCGAGAACTGGCGCCGGCGGTTGGCGGCTCTGGTTGCAGCTACAGGCCGCACGGAAATGGACCTGCTGGAAGAGTCGATACAATTACTCGCAATGAAGATTCTTAAACAAAACAGCGACGAAGGCGACCCAGCCGACCGCAAGTAGCGCCTGCCTGCACCACCGCACTCGGGACCCATGCGCTAACCATTCCTGGCCTAAGTTGTTGATGGTTATAGCATTGCCAGGGTGCAGGATGCTTTGACTGCAAATACTTCGACCGCTGCCTCCCTGTCGACTCCAAACCGGGGTTTCCATCCCCTTTCTTGAAACCAATCTGAAATGTTAGGCTGAAATTCGATCTTCTCAAGAGCAAGGGAAAATGGATACACGAACACTGCAGAGACTTTCAGGCCTGGTCCTTAACGACTCGCCGGTGATCATTCGGGAATGGATCAACAAGGTGAAGCTGCTGGCTTCAGCCCGGGAACTGGAGCGGCCGGCGCTTGTTGATCACATGCCGGGTCTCATCGAAGAACTCGGGCGTGCGCTTCAGAAGCAGGAAACGCCTTCCATCGGCAATTCCAACGGAAATGGGAATTCCCGCGCGCACGGCCGTCTACGCTTTCAAGCAGGATTCGATATCACCGAAGTGGTGGCGGAATACAACGCCCTCCGGGAAGTCCTGTATGAACTGGCCGATCACCAGGGAGCGCCAATTTCCGGAGCAGCCGCGCAAATCATTAATCGGACGATCGATCACGCGATTGCCTTTGCAGTAAAAGCATATGCGACGGAGAAGACGATTGAGATCCAGCGCAGGCGTGAAGAGCATTTCTCCTTCATCGTGCACGATCTGAAAACACCGCTTTCGGCGATTGAAACGGCGATGGCCCTCATCAATCGTAGGTACAGAGATACGGCGCGAGAGGCAACAAGATTTTTCGATGTTATCCAGCGGAACGCTCAACGGCTGAACGCGCTCATTTCGCAGGCGCTCCAGGACCACTCCAACCTTCAGACCGCAGCCACGCACCTGGAGAAGAGGCCGTGCGATGTTTGGCCGCTGGTGGAAGATCTCATGGAGAACTGCCGTCCGCTCGCTGAGGAAGTCAGAACGGAATTGCTCAACGAGGTTCCTGAGGATCTGTGGATCACAGCGGATGCTCACGCCATCTCGCGGGTGTTTCAAAATTTAGTTTCCAACGCCATCAAGTACACAAAGAACGGGCGGATCGTCGCCGGCGGTCGCATTGACGGCTCGTTTGCGGTTCTCTGGGTCGAGGACACGGGCGAGGGCATTGCGCCTGGTCGCCTTCAAAAGATCTTCGAAAGGTTGGAAACCGATCACGTACGCGAGGGCGGACTTGGATTGGGTCTGGCCATTGTAAGAGACATCGTTGAATCCCACGGAGGAAGCGTCAGCGTTGAAAGCGTCCAGGGAAAGGGTTCGAAGTTCACGTTTAGGATCCCCACCAAAGAAGACGCCCAACATTCTCGAGGTTGAGCACTTAGAATTGTTTCACCTTGTCGCGGTCCATCCGTGCGTTCGGAGTTGCAAGTGTACACGTGTGCACGTATAGTGCGGAGCATGCCTATCAAGCAGCAATTGACTCTCATGATCGACGCAGACATCGTCGAGAAAATCAAAATTCAGGCCGTCAAAGACAAACGCACAGTCAGCGCGATTACTGAAGATCTTTTTCGGGAATATTTAAAAAAGCCCAAGCCCACCAAATAGCTTCGCCGCTCAATACTTCAGACCGGCCAATCCGCCGCCCGCCTAACGCTTCTGCGTCACAAAGATGGTTGTATAGGCGATTTTGCTTCCCCAGCGCCCATTGATGCATCGCACCTTTTTTATCCTGCTTCGTAGAAGAGGAATGTAAGGAATCGATTTGATTTGAACAATCTTGAATCCTGCGTCGCGCAGCATTCTTATTTCTGCACCTACGCTCCGCATGTTGTCCGCCAGGATGTATTCGCTCGAGACGTTCTTTGGCCATCGCCCTTTGGACAGGTAATTCCACCAAACATAATCCATCAGATACGGCCAGTAGTTCAGCAGGTCGAACACAAAATAGCCGCCGGGTTTAAGAACCCGTGCGATCTCTGGATATCCGATTCTGCGATTGACGTACTTGTATGCGCTGAAGGTGCTGGCCGCCGAATCAAAACTCTGGTCAGCAATGGGCAGATGCTCGCCTGGGGCATGAATGAGCGAGCGATGTCCGCGTTTCCAAGCCGCAGACAACATTCCAATGGAGACGTCGACGCCGACGATGGTTTGAACCTTGCTCCGCTCTCGGAGCTTGGAAAGGAAGCGGCCGCCGCCGCATCCGACTTCAAGCACCGCACCGCCGCAGTATTGCAGTTCAATTTCATCAGCGGCGTTTAACACGGCGTTGGTGTCATCGCACACCTGCTCATAATCGGTTTCCGAAAGCTCATTCCAATGTTTTTCGTGATGCGAGGCTCGATTCTTGAAAATATTCGCCCACATGCTGGGAATTCCAGGACCGACCAGCCCGTACGTGCGGTCGCATCCGGCGCAGACATGCTGCAACTGCGCATCCGCTCTGCATGTATAAAGTTGATCGGAGAAACAGTCTGGACAACGGAGAAATGAGCTCAAACTCCGATTGCTCACGCTGTGTCCCTGTAGGGATTGGACTTTTGCGCTCATCTAACACCTCCGGTCTTCACGCAATCGCTGAGCCGCCGCCACAGAATGATTCAAGTCGAGTGGACAAGCAGCGGATCAAGGCATCACGAGATGAGCAACTACGTTGCCGCGCACGACTGAGTTTTCATGCGCCCATCCCCAAGCATTCTTGGTTTCGCGTGCGGATTGGATCGATCTTGAAGAAATTGCGGCGGTAGCCGAATGCAGCCTGCGGAAGATCAGAGCCACACACTTGACCTGCAAGCACCCTCGATGCGCACATCAAAGACCGCGTTCGAGGGCGCCTATGCCGCAGACGCAAGAGCGCAGGGCGTGGCGGTTGCTGAAAATGCCGCCCTGCGCTCTCGATTCCTACGTCCTGCAGCACACCTTATGAGCCTTTGGGCGCCTCCGCCTTCAGAAGCATTCCTCGAATGAATTTTACCGGCCCGTAGCCGTGGCTAAGGAGGCTGTCGTGAAACTCCTTCAACGAGAAGGCGGCCCCCTTTTCCTTCATGTAATCGTCACGGAGCCGCATGATCTCCATTTCACCAAGCGCGTACCGGACGACTCCCGGATCAATTGCGGCGCGCCAGGCTTCCTGCCGCGCGTTGTCCACCGATAAATATGCCTCCGTTGCGAAAAACTTGACGGCATCATCATTCGTCATTGAGCCCTTCCCGTGGATTCGAATTGAGGCAACGAGGCGCGCAGTCCGAAGGAGTTTCCGTTGAAGCTGTATCACTCGAAGTTTTGAATCGTTGTCGCCATACCCCTCGTCCAGCATCAGTTGTTCCGCATAGCCGGTCCAGCCTTCCCGGAATGCCTCCGAACCGAAGACTTTTCGGATCTTCGATGGCGCCCGACGCGCGTTAACAAAATGAAGATAGCGGCCGGGAAAGGTTTCATGCAAAGACAGGATCACCAGTGCAGAGCGGTTCAGCCGCTGAAGGTGGGCGGCTTTGAGGCTGGGTGTCCATGCCGGGTCCGGAACAGTGATGGTATAGAACACCTCGCCCGGCGGCGCCAGAATTCCCGGATGATCGAGATGCGCCAGGACCGAGATATGCCCGTACGAAGCTTCGGCCCTGACTTGAGGCGTTGCATCGTCAGGAATCGTTGCGATATTCATATCGGCGACGAATTTTCGAGCGTCCGCGGTGCGTTCCGTGGCTAAGACGAGCAAATCGCCCGAACCTGCCTGTTCCTTCGAAATCATATCGAGCACCTGAAGGACGTTCCTTCCGGCATCCACCGTTTTGGCGGCCGTTGCAAGTTCGGCCTGCACGCTTTTCAATCTCTTCTCGCCTGTCTGCAGAAGGGCATCGATCGGAGTGTCGACCATGTCGTCGTAATAAATCTTCTGCTGCAGGAATCGGGGGCCAATGGAATGACCGCCCTTCGCCCGCGGCCCGATTTTTCGCAAAAACGTCAAGCTGTCTTCGTACGCTTTGGCCGCGTTCTGACTTGATGTTTTCAATTGCTCGAGCAGTCCCGCGTCTT
>CAZIPZ010000256.1:0-2166 GCA_964541075.1 uncultured Solibacteraceae bacterium
GCAGCTGACGTAGTCGAGGCCAACCAGGTGACAGAACTCCACAGATGATGGATCTCCGCCATGCTCGCCGCAGATTCCGACCTTCAGGCCAGGTCGGACGCCGCGGCCCTTGTCAAACGCCATCTTTATGAGACTGCCAACACCATCGCGATCGAGTTCCTGGAACGGATCCGACTTGAGAATCCCTTTCGCCAGGTAATCGGCAATAATTTTACCTGCGTCGTCACGGGAGAAACCAAAGGTCGTCTGAGTCAAATCGTTCGTTCCGAAGGAGAAAAACTCGGCGTTTTCCGCGATCTTGTCGGCAACCACTGCGGCCCGAGGCAATTCGATCATCGTTCCGACCATGTACTCGACGCTTACTCCCTTTTCCTTGAACACTTGCTCAGCGACGCGATTTGCAATCGCCTTCTGCTCTTCCAACTCTTTCGGCAGTCCAACGAGCGGAATCATGATTTCTGGTTTGATGTTCTTCCCTTCCTTTTTCAGAATGCAGGCGGCCTCAAAAATGGCGCGGCACTGCATTTCTGAAATTTCCGGATATGTGATGCCAAGTCGGCAGCCACGGTGGCCGAGCATCGGGTTGAACTCATGCAGCGCTTCAACACGGTGCAACAGGTTCTCTTTCTCTTCAATTTCCTTCGCATTTCCACCCTTCGCTTGCAGTACGGCCACTTCCACCATGAGCTCTTCGCGTTTTGGGAGGAACTCATGCAACGGAGGATCGAGCAGGCGAATGGTTACTGGGAGCCCATCCATTGCACGGAACAAACCTTCGAAGTCGGCTCGCTGGAATGGAAGCAGTTTTGCGAGCGCCTCGCGACGGTCCGCTTCAGTATTGGACAAGATCATTTTTTGAACATGCGGGAGTCTGTCTTCCGCGAAAAACATATGCTCGGTTCGGCAAAGGCCTATTCCTTCAGCACCGAACTTGCGTGCGACTTCAGCATCGCGTGGGATATCGGCATTGGCTCGGACTTTGAGGCGGCGAATGCTGTCGGTCATTGCCATAAATGCAGCAAAGTCGCCGCTATTCGGATCCGGATCGATCGTGGCGACCTGTCCTTCAAAGACCTTTCCTGTCGAACCTTCGAGAGTGATCCAATCGCCCTCACGAAGAGTCTTACCGCCCACGCTGAGGATTCTCGTTTTTTCGTCAATGGAAATGGCTTCAGCGCCGGCTACGCAACACTTGCCCATTCCACGCGCGACGACAGCAGCGTGACTGGTCATACCGCCGCGGGAAGTGAGAATCCCTACCGCGACTTCCATTCCATGAATGTCATCAGGCACCGTTTCCTTGCGCACCAGAACGACTCTTCCGTCCTTTGCTTTCACAACGGCGTCGTCCGCCGAGAAAACGATTTTTCCGCTGACTGCGCCGGGCGAAGCGGGCAGCCCCTGCGCAAGCTGAATCGTCTTCGCCTTGGGATCCAGGATGGGATGGAGCAACTGGTCAAGCTGCGCCGGTTCGACGCGCATGATGGCGTCTTCAGGCGAAATCATTCCTTCTTGAACCATATCGGCAGCGACTTTCACGGCCGCTTTTCCGGTCCGTTTGCCATTTCTTGTCTGGAGCATGTAGAGACGGCTTTCCTGAATCGTGAACTCGAAGTCCTGCATGTCCTTGTAATGCTTCTCGAGGCGATCCGTAATTTCACGAAGCTGCCTATAGCATTCCGGAAGCACACGTTCCAATTCGCGGATAGGGGTAGGCGTCCGGATACCGGCGACGACGTCTTCGCCTTGCGCATTGATCAAGAACTCTCCATAGAATTCCTTTGCTCCGGTAGAAGGATTCCTCGTGAAACCGACCCCTGTGCCCGAGGTATTGCCCATATTGCCGAAAACCATCGCCTGGACATTCACTGCGGTGCCGAGCGCCTCGGAAATCTTGTTCATGCGGCGATAATGAATGGCGCGAGGATTCATCCAGGACGAGAACACCGCATTGATGGCGCCCTGTAGCTGCGCCTTCGGATCTTCCGGAAAGTCCGCCTTCGTCTTCTCTTTTACCAGGGCCTTGTATTGCTTCACGACTTCTTGAAGCGACGCCACATTCAGGTCGGTGTCCAGCTTGGCTCCGGCCTTTTCCTTGATGTGATCGAAGACTTCGTCAAAGGCGTGCTTCTCTATTTGAAGCACAACGTTTCCGTACATCTGAAT
>CAZIPZ010000256.1:2176-4550 GCA_964541075.1 uncultured Solibacteraceae bacterium
GGGCTCCTTGCTGAGGCCCATGGCGGTCGTGGAGTACATCTGAATGAAGCGGCGATAGCTATCCCATGCGAATCGGTCGTTGCCGGTTCGAGTCGCCATTGCTTTAACGGTGGTGTCATTCAGGCCGAGGTTCAGAATGGTGTCCATCATTCCGGGCATCGAGAACTTCGCGCCGGAACGTACAGATACGAGAAGCGGTTTCTCTGTGGATCCGAGCTTTTGTTCGGTGGCGGCTTCAAGCCGGCCCAGCGCTTCGTTCACCTGGCGTTGAATGTCGTCACCCACCTGGCCCTTGTTATCGTAAAAGATCTTGCACACATCGGTGCTGATCGTGAATCCCGGTGGCACAGGCAGTCCCGCATTGGTCATTTCGGCCAATCCAGCGCCTTTTCCGCCGAGCGTGTCTTTCATGTCGCCACGCCCTTCCGCTTTTCCGCCACCAAAGAAGTAAACGTATTTATTCATCTCTTGCCTCTCCTTTATCTATTCCGTCGGACTCACACGCCGGCTCACCGCGTTCACGGCATGTTGCCCGGCCCAAACCACAAAACCTCGGAAGGGGTTTTAGCCGCTTGAAGCGCTGTCGCTGAGATTGAAGCTTGCCCTTTCCGAACTTTAGGATTCTGGTGCATCCCTCCGGTTTTGTCGAAGACTTTTTTGAATTTCAGCGTTCACAATAGCGCCGAATCCAGTATTGATTCAGCTCGCCGAGGTTTTGAATGCCTTTCCCGGGCCGGTAATCGGCGTCAGTATCGAGCGGGCGCCGCAAGATCGAATGGACCAGGTCCACAACCTCGATCAGAATTCCCGCGCCGCCCCGATCACCGCAAGTGCTGCAAATCACAGCTTGAAGGCCCGGAGCCAGGCATCGTTCCTCCGCAGCTTCCAGCCTTCGCGCGCACACCGAACAGACGAACAGGTCCGGAAAGACGCCAGCCAACCGAAGCATCCACACCTCGAAGTAACATGCCGCAAACTCAATGGAACAGCCTTGTTCCATTGCGCAAGCCGTCATACGCACAAGCCGAAATACTGCATCGTGCGGCTCGTGTTCGGGCAAAAACCGATCAACGAGGTCCACCACGCGGCCGGCAAAAACGGCGCGATCGTAGTCCTGGAAAAGTTTCATGGGCGAATCCAGAAGATCAGCCGATTGGATTCGCACAAGGTCTCGATTTTCCTTTTCGAAGAACACGATGCGGGAATGAGCCATCGGCTCGAGCGATGCTCCAAATCTGTTCTTCATGCGGCGGGCGCCATTAGCGACGCCCCGCAACTTGCCGTAGTCGCGGCTGAAAAAAGAAACGATCCGGTCAGCCTCTCCGAGCGGATACGTCTTCAATATAATCGAGTCGCTCTGAAGGACAGGCATTCTGGATTTTCCGTGACCTTGCAAGGTACCACGTGTCAGGCTTCGGACGCCAGACCAAGGCTTTATGACAGGAATCGTCTCACCCATCGATGTCGTCGGGTTCGGCCTCAATGCAATGGATATGATTTGCGTCGTTCCTCGCCTTCCGGAGCCTGGATCCAAGATTCACATGTGTAGTGTACGCGTCGAGGCCGGTGGACAAGTGGCAACCGCCATGACCACTTGCGCCCGGCTTGGATTGAAAACCCGATATATCGGCTCGATCGGATCCGACCATTGGGGAGAGGCGCAGATTGCAAGTCTTCGACAGGAAAATCTCGAATTTCATCTAAGAGAAGTCGCCGACGCGCCCAGTCAGATCGCTGTCATTCTCCTGGAGGAAGGAATCGGAGAGCGGACGATTCTCTGGCGAAGGGACTCGCGACTTAACTACCCCGTCAATGAACTCGATCGAAACCTCGTTTGCAGCGGCCGCATCCTTCACCTCGACGGTTGTGATTCAAGCGCGTCGATCCAGGCGGCGGCTTGGGCGAAGGAGGCGGGCATTCCTGTCGTCATCGACATCGATGAGTTGTATGACGACTCAACGCACGAACTGCTTGGCATGGTGGACTATCTGATCGCAAGCTCAGACTTTGCACAGGATCCGCGAACAGTCGCGGAGCGCTACGATTGTCCTGTGGTTGGAATCACTCGCGGGGCTGCAGGCGCCGTATTCGTGAAGGGTGACCGGCTCATCGACTCGCCGGGCTTTGAAGTTCCCGTAAAGGACACGACGGGTGCAGGGGATGTCTTCCACGGGAGTTTCATTTACGGCTTGCTTCAAGGCTGGGATCTGGAAGACGTTATTCGTTTTTCCAATGCGGTCGCCGCGATGAAGTGCATGCACATTGGAGCTCGATCGGGAATCCCTAGCCTTTCCGCTGTTCAAGATTTCCTAAAAAACCATGATGAGCGCTCGCGATAAAACGTAGCCGACCCAAACGAACATCAGGCCGCCGA
>CAZIPZ010000257.1:0-4549 GCA_964541075.1 uncultured Solibacteraceae bacterium
GCTCATGAAGCTACGAGCGCTGATGCTCGTGGATCTTCAAAGCAAGGCCGCATTCCAGGGGCAGCAAATCCAAAGAGACGCAGCGTCGGCTGCGGCTGCCGAGGCGTTCTTCCGATACTCTCGCCAATCCTCTTCGGGAAATACCTATCAGGCGGGATGGAAATGAGAAGCACCATTCGCATCCGGGAGCGGGCCTTACTTCGTGCGCTGACGTTTGCCACGTTCACGTGTGTCATTGTCCTGCTTGTTGCCGGAACTTGCAGCGCGCAAACCCCTGATCCTCCGAGCCAGATGCTCAATGCGTATCGAAGCCAGCGGACGGTTTGGTTTACAAACGTCTGGCCTGCTGCCAATAAACTCTTCGCTCTCCTGGCCCTCATTGATTTTGCGTGGTCTGCCGCAGTAATGGTTTTGGAGAAGCAGGATTTCCAATCGTGGGCCGCTGCTCTGGTCCGAAAGATGATGACGATTGGCGCATTCTACGCCCTGCTGATTTATGGACGCGTGTGGATTCCCGCAATCGTCGATAGCTTCGAAGTCCTCGGCCAGAACGCCGCGGGAACGGGACCACTAGATCCTGGCGATGTCTTTACGAGAGGTCTTAACCTCGCCGGTGCATTAATCGACGGAGCCAGTACATCTGGCATATTCACAAACTTCGGCGGCTCGCTGGCGTTGGTCGTCGCGGCTGTCATGTGTCTGCTCGGCTTTTGCATGATCACGATTCAATTCGTGATGGCCATGGTCGAAAGCTACATCCTCGTTGCCGCTGCGTTTGTATTTCTGGGATTTGGTGGCTCACGCTGGTCTTCATCTTACGTGGAACGCTACATAGCCCTCGCGGTGTCGATCGGCGTGAAAATCATGCTGCTCTATCT
Organism: uncultured Solibacteraceae bacterium; assembly: GCA_964541075.1. Lineage (GTDB taxonomy): Bacteria > Acidobacteriota > Terriglobia > 20CM-2-55-15 > 20CM-2-55-15 > CAZIPZ01. The sequence goes on from CAZIPZ010000257.1 coordinate 879, forward strand.
CCTCATCAGCACCGGAATGAACGTATCCCTTGGATGGCTGCCCCAAGCGGAGGCCATTGCGACTTCCACGCAACCGGCGACCGACGCATTCACGCTCATGGGTGCGTCACTGATATTCGCCGCCATCTGTTGGCATATTCCGAAACTTTTGGCCGGAATTCTCGGGGGATCACCGTCCTTAAGCGGTGGTGATGTGGTCTCGACGGTGGCAACGATGTTTCCGGTTGCAGCTTTTATGGGATCTGCCGCGATGGCCACGGGTCGGTGGGTGACTGGCGGAACGAGCAAAGCTGTAACTTCCGTCGCCCAAGCGGCGGGACTTGGAAGTGGAGGGTCAGGTTCGGGTACGTCAGCAAAAGCCCTGAACGCTGGCGCGGGAAACGGCGCACCGAACATGTCGTCTGCGAGCACACAACAGCCACCACCATCAAGGGTTTCAACAAACACGACCGATTCGTCACCCAAGATTCCGCCGCCGAAAGCGGCGTAGGACTCGGCTTGGTGGCCACCGAAAAGATTCTTTTAGGAGGACGTCTTTCATGGAAGTTGCAGTTGAAGTCAAAACGCTGTCGCCTTCTGTTACTGCGCCACGTTCGTCGGCCAAACTCAAAAAGCTCGCCGCCAGTGAAGACACGACCAATCCCTATCTGGCTGCACGGAGAGAATGGGACGAGCGTTACGGCAGCCTGATCACCCGCGCCCGCAATTGGCGACTCATCGCCATTCTCTGTGCCATCACCGCTCTGATACAAACCGCCGGACTGATCGCTTTGTCTCTGCGAGCTAGGGTTGTGCCCTACGTTGTCGCCGTAGACTCGCTTGGTCACCAGGTTGCCGCTGGTCCCGCCGAACAAAGTTCAGCCGTCGATGATCGGCTGAAACGCGCCGCATTGTTCGAATGGGTTGAGGATCTCCGGACGGTGACCGGCGACGGCGTTGCCCAACGAAAGGCAATTGATCGCGTATACGCGCGAATTGCAAACGGTAGTCCTGCGTTAACTCTCATAAACGAATTCTTTCGCGGAGATCCGCCGCAGACACGCGCTCAGACACAGTCGGTGAGCGTCGATGTTCAATCCGTCCTGGCCACCAGCGACAAGACGTTTCAAATCGAATGGACGGAGACCGTTCGAGATCTACAAGGCGAAGTGAAGTCACAGGATCGTTGGAAGGGTGCGTTCACGATTGCCATTAATCCACCAGCAGATGAACGCACGATACGCGCAAACCCGATCGGCATTTACGTTACGAATGCCAGTTGGACCAGAGTTCTCTAAAAGTGGAGGTTTTTTCAATGAAGTATTTCAGTATCGTTCTGAGTTTCATGCTCGCCGCTAACGCGGCAGCCCAATCCCCGCGTCCCTCCGACACGCAACAGCCTACGGCTGTGAATGTGAAGAGAGTTCCGCCTCAACAGCCCGTTGCCAATTCAGCGGACGAGGCACTCCGAAAGCGCGTCAATGAAGACCTGAAGGCATTGCAGCAACCTGTGCAACGTGTCGTCGCACCGACGCCACAACCAAACGATGCAAAGTTGCCAACCGATTTTCGCCCGAAACCCGACATGCCGCTGACACCGACGGCGCAAGCAGCCGTCCTACTGAGTGAGAAATGGCTGACTGAAACAAACAGTCCGACACCCGGGTCCGATGGACGAGTCGTGTATTCATATGGCTCAGGCCTGCCGACGGTCGTCTGCGCTCCGCTGAGAATTTGCATGGTCGAGTTGCAGTCGGGCGAGCGGCTCATCGGGGAACCGCATATTGGCGACTCGGTACGCTGGAATATCTCCCCAGCCCTCTTTGGTAAGGGGGAGACATCCACGACAGTCATCGTGATCAAACCACAGGAAACGGGACTCGATACGAATCTTCTCCTCACGACTGACCGTCGCGCGTACTACATGCGTTTGGTTTCCAAACCAGAAGACTACATTGCACGCGTCGCCTTCGCTTATCCCGCTGACGACATGGCGGACGCACGGTGGAAGGAACATCTCGCCAGACAGGAACAAGAGCAACTCGAAGCGACGCGGATCGCAGAACTGTCTCCGATCGCCATCGAATCGATGAACTTCAATTATTCGATAAAGGGAGGCAACGACAGCATTCGTCCTGTTCAAGTCTTCGATGATGGAAAGAAGACATACATTCGGATGAATCCGGATACACAGCATCGAGAAGCTCCAGTTCTCGTCGTGATTGGAAATGACGGCAAAGGAGAAATGCTGAACTATCGCGTGAAGGGTGACATGTACATCGCTGATCGACTCTTCGAGAAAGCGCAGCTCGTTCTCGGTTCAGACAAGAAGGCAAAGAAGGTGGAGATCACTCGTGGAAAATCAAAAGAATCGTAAATCCGCTGCAGTCGTCCAGGATATGGAAGCACCAACCGGCATTGATCTGAACCCGCAGCCGCCGCGCGTGGCACGTGTGAGTAATCGCGCCGCTCTTGTCGGTCTCTGCATCATTTGCGGAGTCGCCACGCTGTTGGGATATGGTGTGTACCATCGCGGCGATCAATACAAACATGAAGCGTTGGTTGACGAACAGAACGTCGCACCGGCGACAGCCGCGGCTACGGCCATCACGAAAGACATTCCCGCGGGCGTCGTGAACCTCGCGACGGATGCTGATAAGACTTCCGCCAGCTCGGAGATACCGGACGATTCCAAGCCGACAGCTATGCCGGTGGGCGGCTATGTTGCCGATCGCGGCCCGAACCCGGCATTTCCGTACACCCAACGCGAACCCACGCCTGAAGAGCGCCGCCTAGCCGAGGCATATGAGCGCGAACTGCGCGCGATAGCCGCGCCGACAGGAATCCAGTCGGCGAATACCGCGGACCTTGCCGGTGGACCGAGTTTCGGAGCCTCTTCTACACCGACAGTCCCGGAAACGTCGCCCCTAGCAGCGATCGCACAAATCCTCGCTGCCCGAAACAGCGGTTCCAATTCCTATGCGCAATCTCCGTTACCGACGGCGGCCACGGACGACCAGAACCTGCAAGCGCGTAAGGAAGCGTTTTTGACGAAGGCTCGCTCCGTCAATCCGGACAATTACGTCAAATCGACGAGGGTCCCCTCGCTTTCGCGCTATGAGATTAAGGCCGGTTGGGAGATTCCTGCTGTCATGGAACAGGCCGTGAATTCTGATTTGCCTGGCGACTTGAAGGCACTGGTGACCGCGAACGTATACGACACGGCCACTGGCCGATATCTTTTGATTCCCCAAGGCGCGCGGCTCATCGGCTCATACGATTCCGCCGTCGCCTACGGTCAGGACGGACTCCAAGTCGTCTGGAATCGCATCATTTATCCCGACGGATCTTCGGTCGATCTGGGCGGAATGGTTGGACAGGACGCCCACGGCGCTTCCGGCTTCCGTCAAGACGTTGATAATCACTACGGTCGTCTCGTTGGATTTAGTGTCTTGTCGAGTCTGTTCAGCGCGGGATTCCAACTCTCGCAAAGCAAACGTGGCAGCATCCTTCAATATCCGAGCCCCGCGGAAATCGCAGCCAGTTCAGTCGGCCAAGAGGTCAGCCAAACCGGCGCGCTGATGACGCGGAAGAATCTGAGTGTCCAACCAACAATCAAGGTCCCGATCGGATACAAATTCAATGTTCGCGTGAATCGCGACATTCTTTTTGATTCGCCATATTCGCCGACT
>CAZIPZ010000258.1:0-4535 GCA_964541075.1 uncultured Solibacteraceae bacterium
GGGCAATCCGAAAAGGTTGTTGAAAGCGGAAGCCATCTGCCATTGCTCGCCGGCCAGACTGATCCCGATCCGCGGGTCGGCGGGGTCCAGAAGGGCCTCATGGTAGATGAACTGCGCCTGCGCGTCCGACAGAACGGGAGCCAGCAGGGACGCATTGCGGGTGCTAGCGGGGCGAGTACATGATGATTGCGACGCCGACCAGACACACGACAGCGCCTATAACATCGTAGCGATCTGGAGCGACGCGATCGACGCCCCATCCCCAAAGGATCGATAAAACGACAAACCATCCGCCGTAGGCGGCGTACACCCGCCCAAAGTGCGCAGGCTGGTATGTGGGAACTATTCCGTAAAGGAAGAGTATGAGCCCGCCCAGCGCCCCCAGTACGAAGCCTGCGCCGTTTCGCCACCATTGCCAGACTAGATACCCGCCGCTGATCTCGAACAACCCGGCAACAACGAATAAAGTAATCGACTTCAGCAACAAATTCACAAGAGAAGATTACCCCTGATTCGCAGTAAGGAACAGGCGGATGCGCGCAAAGAGTTCTTCACGCACGCGCCGAAACATGATGGTCTGTTGTGGTTCGGCTGTCGCTTCGGCGGGATCATCAAAGCCCCAGTGGATCGGCTCAGCGCCCGGGAATATCGGACAGTTTTGCTTGGCTCGGTCACAGACCGTAATCACGTAATCGAATTGCTGACCGGCAAACGTGGAAACATCCTTGGATGACTGACCACCAATATCAATCCCGATTTCATTCATCATCTGGACGCTTTTCGGATGAATGCCTTTCGGGTGAGTCCCCGCGCTGAAAACCTCGAATCGGTCCCCGGCCAAATGCCGCAGGATGCCTTCGGCCATCTGGCTTCGCGCCGAATTGCCAGTGCACAGAAAGAGAACACGTTTCTTAGTTGCCATGGGTATCGAGTGTATTCCGGCGTGGCCGTGAATGCTGCGTTACATTTTCGTGAACGGACCGCAAAGGTTCCATAACCCGGTTCGTACCTTCACCGACTTTCTCAAACTAAATCACAAACCAAAGGAGATCCAACATGAATCGAAATCGTGTGTGCGCGAGCCGTGTGCTCAGCACGAAAGATTTGAAAATGCCGACGGAAAACGATGTCACGAAAGTCGTTTCCCAGTTCGTGACAGCCGCGGAGGGTGTGATCGCTCACTGGGTCGAATACGCCAAAGGCGTGCTGTTGTTCATCATGGTGCCGGGCGACAAAAGGTCCGGCGCGTTCTACATCTACGACCGCAAATCGGGCAATTTTTGGCTGCTGGAGCCTGCGGACGGTGTCTTCGGCGGCTACTCCATCGGCGAGATGCATCAGAAGATCCGGCAATTTCGGCTGCTCGATTTCGCGGAAAACCCGGTCCGGCTGGAGGCACCGTGCGCACGCCCGCTAAACTGAAGCTCGGTTACTATCCACTGGTATTGGCCGAAGCGAAGCGGATTCGAAGCTTCCTGCAGTTGCCGACCGAACCGGCAAGCGTTCTCGATCCCTGTGCCGGAACCGGAGCGGCGCTGCACGCGCTGAGTGAGGGAGCGCCGGCGAGACGGTATGGCATTGAACTGGATGCATACCGTGCGGAAGAAGCGCGCAAGATGCTCGACGAAGTGATTCAGGGCAGCACCTTTGATACGCACGTGCCGGTAGACTCGTTCTCGCTCGTGTATCTCAATCCACCGTACGACTTTGAAATAGGCGAAGGGAAGAACCAGCGCATGGAGCGGCTTTTTCTGGAGCATGTTGGACGATGGGTTCGACCGGGCGGCGCTCTCGTTATGGTAATTCCTTACGATCGAGTGTACGACTGCCGAACGGTTCTTACGCCGCAGTTCAAGGACAAGGCGATCTATCGGCTCACCGAATCCGAAGCCGTAGCCTACAAACAGGCGGTTGTATTCGGCGTTCGCCGCACTCGTCAGGAACGGGAGCGGATGAACGACCATGCCGTGAGTCAGGCGAATTGGAAGCTCAGCGATCTGACCCGGTCATACGAGCAGATTCCGCCTCTTCCTGACGTGCCCGACCGTTGCTACGCGATTCCCGCGAGCCCGGCGGCCAAGTTGGAATATCGTGGGCTTCCCCTCGATCAACTGGAAGACTTGCTGGTCAATTCGCCAGCATGGCGTCAGGCGAAGCGTGTAACGCACGCGCCAAAACCGGAATTTGCCGGCCGGCCCCTGACGAGTTTGCATCAGGGTCATGTGGCGCTCTTGTGCACGTCGGGAATGATGAACGGCTGCTTCGGCGAAGGCAAAGATCGGCACGTCGCTCACTGGGAAAGCGTGAAGGTTGTGGACAGACGCGAAGAGGAAGAAGACGGGACGACTGTCATCCACGAGAAGGAACGGTTTTCACAGCGTCTCACGCTGCTCTATGGCAACGGGCGTATCGCCTTACTTTCGGAGAAGGCATCCGATGCACATTCGAGAAAGGAGAAGCGCGATGCAGAATGCGCACCAACGCATGGGCAAGCTGACGTTTGTGCGTCAGTCCCGGGACACGATTACGAACATAACGCTGGGCCTGAACTGCCTTGTGGCTGAGCCGGACTCGCAGACAGCAACATCACTTCACCTGGTCTCGGTTTTCGGTGGTGACCAGGATGTCGGCGCAGTCCTCGCTGCAGCGCACGAAGCGCTTCGCTTCCGGGTATCGATTGGAAAGCGCGAGTTCGTCGGGTCGCTGGGAGAGAAACCCATGATTTACAGGGCGTCGCTGCAGATTCCGGAGCGCAAACGTCCTGTGCGTCACGCCGTGCTTCTCTCCAAAGTCTTCTTTGAGACGACACTTGGCGCCAATAGCGAGGCGCGACGAACGGTGCTGTACGACGACACCTCGGAGTTCGTTTTGCACCGCCTGGCGGTGCGCTTCGGTCTCCCTGTCCTACCCGAATGGGCGGAGTGGTTCAGCACCGAACTCCGACGACGAGGGATGGTGGAGGAACTCATTGGCTTGAATTGCAACCCGATTGCAGTGAAAGGCACGAAACTCCGATTGCTTCGAATCCTGAGTCAAGGCTTACGCCGGAAGGCCATCGAAATCCCGCCAGAAGTTCCCTCTGTTGTCGCACGATCGCAAGCGACTTCCATCCTCTGATAACAACCGCAGATCACATCCGATTTGCCCGATTCCCTGAAAAGGAGTTTTGACACCATGGCTGCACCTGCATCCATTGCGGATTACCTCCGCACGTATGGTCCGGCCCTGGGCGAGTTTGTACTTGCCCGGTTTCCGGCCTTGCACAGTCCAGAAGATCCTATTGGGCCCGCACTGAAGCAGTTGAAGCGGCATCCGTTTCCCGCCCAAGCGATGGCCATCATGGGCATCGTCAAGCGTTGGCAAGAGGCCCGATGTGCTGCCGCAGTGGCCGAGTGTGGAACCGGGAAGACGCTCGTTTCTCTTGGCAGCGTTTTCACACATGCCGGCGCACGGCCGTTCACTTGTCTTGCGATGGTGCCGCCTCAACTTGTCGAGAAATGGTGCAGAGAAGCGGTCTTGACGCTTCCCGGAATCCGAGTATTCATCATCGATGGATGCCGGAACGGTGTGGCATCGAATGGATTCACAGGCGTGAATGAAGTTCGGCTTCGCAACGGCCGAATCGTTCGTGAGGGCTTGAAAACCACCTTGAGCGACATGCGGTTGGCGAAGTGCCACCGATCGGCGAGATCTCGCTGGCAGGCTCAGATAACCGCGCCATCGCTGTTCGTCGTGTCCCGAGAGCGGGCTAAGCTCGGCTATTTTTGGCGACATGCGTACGCGAACCCACGAAGTGGTCGCTTTAATGGATGCGTGGCGAATCCTGATACGGGCTGCCCGGTCGTCCTCGGTGAGGATCAACTCCGGCGCGCGGACTTCCGTAGAGTGAAAATGTCGGAAGCCATCTGGCCGGCATCGCAGAAGTCCAGGAAAGCGTTTTTCAGTCCGCTGTGGCAGGCGGACAACCAGAAGCTCCACCGCATGGCGCCGATCGAGTTTATTGGCCGGTACATGGATGGATTCTTCGACTATGGCATCGCCGATGAAGTGCACGAGTTGAAGAGCGGCGAGACAGCGCAAGGAAACGCGCTGGGCACACTTGCCTCCGCTTGCGATCGCACCGTGGTGCTGACAGGGACGTTGCTCGGTGGTTATGCAGACGAACTCTTTCACATTCTTTACCGCCTGGGGAGCCGCATCATGCGAGAAGACGGCTTCGAATATGGCGAAGCCGGTGTGCGCCAGTTCGCGGAAGCCTACGGCGTTCTCGAGAAGATAACGATCATCGAGCCTTCCCAGAACGCGTGCTCCGACGCGAAGGTCACTACTACAGTCAAGCGGCGTCCGGGAGCGTCGCCTCTGCTCTTCGGCAAATACCTGATGAATATGGCGGCGTTCGTTTCGTTGGAGGACATCTCTGACGGCTTGCCGCCCTACAACGAAGAGGTCGTGGCGGTGGAAATGGATCCGACGCTGGCGAACGCCTACGAGAAGCTGGAGGAAGACATCACCGCAGCGCTTCGCGAGCACCACGG
>CAZIPZ010000259.1:0-2616 GCA_964541075.1 uncultured Solibacteraceae bacterium
ACCAGAGAGACATCATACTGCTTCAGAAGAGCCGAAACCTCTGCGTCAAATTCCTCACGTGAGCGCCCCTTCGACGGAACATAGATTGACAATAGACCGCGACTGCGCGCCTTTTCCAGTCCGGCAGCCGCTTCAACATTACTAAGCACGACAGCGATTTCAGCTCTCAGTCTTTCAGCCTGAATGTTGTCTGCAATGGCTTCGAAGTTGGAGCCTCGGCCGGAGAGCAGTATGCCCAGCCTACGATTAGCAGGCTGAACTTTCATGTATGGTAGACGACTTCAGGCTTGCCTGGGACGATTTGCCCGATTGGATAGTACGGCGTCTTCAGTGCGGCAGTGAGCGCGTTCAAGTTCGAGGGACGCACAACCACGACCATGCCAATGCCCATATTGGTCGCGCGAAGCATTTCATCCCTCTCAATGTTGCCGATCTCGGCCATTACCCGGCAGAGTGGAATGACCGGCCACGATCCCAACTTAACCTCGGCCTGACAATCACCCGGAAGAATTCGATTCAGGTTCTCCGTTATTCCGCCGCCCGTGATGTGTGCAAGTCCTTCAATAAGGTTCTTCGAGAGGGCGTCCCTTAGAATTGGTTCGTAGTTGATGTGTGGTTTGAGTAGAGCTTCACCCACTGTTTCATTCAAACCCTCGATGCGGGAGTCTGCTTTCAGCTTGGCCACGTCGAAGAAGAGCTTTCGAGCCAGGGAATAGCCATTCGTATGCAGACCCACGGAAGGGAGTCCAATCAGGATGTCGCCGTGACGAATCGACTTTCCATCAAGAATTCGCGCCCTATCCACAATTCCGACGATAAAACCCGCAACATCGTATTCACCGTCCGTATAAAAACCCGGCATTTCGGCGGTCTCACCCCCGATCAGCGCGCATCCGGCTTCCTGGCATCCTCGCGCGACGCCCTCGACGACGGAGACGACGACGTCAGGGCTTAACCGGCCTGTTGCGATGTAGTCCAGGAAGAAAAGCGGGCGCGCACCCTGTACCAGGATGTCGTTTACGCAATGATTCACGAGGTCCGCGCCGACCGTGTTGTGGCGATTCATCATGACCGCGACTTTGAGCTTCGTGCCGACGCCATCCGTACTCGATACGAGCACGGGCTGCTTCATTTCACCGAAGTCGCAAGCGAACATTCCACCGAACGCACCGATGTCCGAGAGCACCCCCGGCGTAAACGTCTTCCGCGCGAGGTCGCGAATTCGTTTCTTAGCCGCGTTCGCGGCGTCGATGTCGACGCCGGCTTCCTTGTAAGTGAGGGATCGCTCAGTCATGATCTATCATTCAGCAGTCTAAACATTGTGATGGCCGGAAAAATTGAGGACAGTTACGACGTTTCCTTGAGGCTTGCCTCCCAAAGGTCCAGCTGGCGGTCTTCCTCTTTGGCATCCGGAATGAGATCTGCAAAGTCCAGCGGATACTGGCCTGTATAACACGCAGTGCAAAACTCGTTTCCTTTAGCGCTCACCGCTTGCAACAGACCAGGCAGGCTGAGATATGCGAGTGAGTCCGCCTCGATGTATTTGCCTATTTCTTCTACAGTGTGACTCGACGCAATGAGTTCTTTTCTCGTTGGCGTATCGATCCCATAAAAGCACGGCGACATCGTGGGCGGACAACTGATTCGCATGTGAACCTCGCTTGCGCCAGCCGCTCGAACCATCTTAACGATTTTGCGGCTGGTTGTGCCTCTCACAATGGAATCGTCGATCAGAATGATGCGCTTGCCTGCGAGAAGCTCCCTGATCGGATTGAGCTTCACTCTCACACCAAAGTTGCGGATAGTCTTTTTCGGTTCAATGAACGTGCGCCCAACGTAGTGATTGCGGATAAGGCCGAAGGCGAAAGGGATTCCCGATTCTTGTGAATATCCGATTGCCGCGGCAACGCCGGAGTCGGGAATCGGAACCACGAGGTCGGCCTCCACCGGATTCTCTTGAGCGAGAATGCGTCCCATGAGGTCGCGACTGGATTGTACGGTGCGTCCGAAGACGATGCTGTCCGGGCGGGAGAAGTACACGTGCTCAAAGATACACTTTGAGAGCGTGGGCGAATGCAAAGCCTTAACGGACTTAAACTCATCGCCGCGGATCATGACGATTTCCCCAGGCTCTATTTCGCGCACGTATGTTGCGCCGATGAGATCGAAAGCACAGCTCTCCGAAGCCAGAGCGTACGATCCATTCAACTTTCCCAAGCACAACGGTCGAAACCCGTTCGGATCTCTAACGCCGATCAGAGCATCCTGAGTCAAAACAAGCAAAGAGAAGGCGCCCTGCACTCGCGAAAGGGTCTCGCTGAGCGCATCCAGAATGCCGGTGCTTTGAGACCGAGCGAGCAGATGAAGAATGACTTCGCTATCGCTAGTGGATTGGAAAATCGAGCCCTGCTCTTCAAGACCTCGACGAAGGGAATACGCGTTGATCAGGTTTCCATTGTGAACCAGCGCAATCGTTCCATGGGTGCAATTAACGACGATAGGCTGCGCGTTACCGACTGAACTGTCTCCTGCCGTGGAATATCGTGTGTGGCCTATCGCGTTGGACCCTCGAAGTTTAGCCAGAGTGTCCTCATGGAAGACATCGGCGGCTTCGAC
>CAZIPZ010000259.1:2626-4505 GCA_964541075.1 uncultured Solibacteraceae bacterium
TGTGTGCACCTGCTCGCCATCCGATGACGATATGCCGGTGCTTTCCTGCCCGCGGTGTTGGAGAGCATACAGTCCCAGATAGGTCATCCGGCCGGCTTCGGAATGATTCGCGATTCCAAAGATTCCACACATTTATGAGTTCCTCAGAGGACTTCTAATGATATCAGTTACCGGCTGTAAGGAAACAGACCGCAGATGCGCGCTAAGCGCCAACCCATTTCTGCAGGCCTTCCCGCCAAGCCTTTTCCAGTTCCGCCACCTCAATATCCACGACCCGTTCCCCTTCATAGTGCAGAATGAAGTGGCTTCCGCCCACTCTTCCCAGCTCATGGAAGGTGAGCGATACCTCCTGCGCGCGCTTTCCGAGTTCGGTCGGATTATGTGTCGTCAAAAGGACACGCGAGGACACTTCGCCGAACAAATCTCTAAGTATTTCAAGATGCGACGGGAGTCGGATCTCTGCGCCCATACCGCCTCGGCGGTTGTTGGAATAGCAGCATTCGGCGAGAGCGACAGCGAGTCCACCCTCGCTGACGTCGTGCGCGGATTTGACAAACCCGTCGCAGATTGCCTGCCGGATGAAATTCTGCAGTGCACGCTCGTTCTCCAAATTAACACTGCCCACAAGTCGTTCTGCCGGTTCCACCAGAACTATCGAATCGCCGGAATCGATGAAGGAAGATGCTGTCACATTAGCTACATTTTCAATCAAGCCCACAATGCCGATCACCGGTGTTGGATAGATGTCTTCATCGAAGGTCTCGTTGTAGAAGCTGACATTTCCTCCTGTTATCGGAGTGCTGAACGCGTTGCACGCTTCGGCCATCCCATCGATTACTTCACTGAATTGCCACATCACTTCCGGATGTTCAGGATTGCCGAAGTTTAGGCAATTCGTCGCCGCTAACGGTTTGGCTCCCGAACAAACTACATTTCTGCAGGCTTCGGCAACCGCCAGTTTCGCACCTTCGCGCGGATTGCGGGCGACGCGATAGCCGGGGCCATCCAATGACATCGCGAGCGCTTTTTTCGTGTCTTTGATTCTGATGACGGCCGCGTCGGAGCCCGGCCCCACGATCGTGTTGGACTGAACCATGTGATCGTACTGTTCCCAGACCCATTGGCGGGCACAGAGATTCGGGGACGAGACGGCCATCGTCAGCAACTGTGTGTAGTTCCGCCCGCTCGGATCAGATTCGGCGTCCAAAAAGGCGTTAATGAGCGTCGCATCACAGCCATCAAGAAACGTGTAGTGGTCGAGCCGTGAAGAACGGATTGTCTTGGGCGGCATTAGAGGACGCTGATATACCGGAGCCTCATCCGCGAGAGCCCGATTCGGAATTTCCGCCATGACCTTTTCGTGCTGTCTGACTCGCAGTATGCCATCGTCCGTTACACGGCCGACCGTCACGACATCGAGTCCCCACTTGCGAAAAACTTCAAAAATCGCCTTCTCCTTTTCTTTCTCGGCAACGAGAAGCATGCGTTCCTGGGACTCGCTCAGCATGATTTCGTAGGCCGTCATGCCGGATTCTCGCTGCGGCGTCTGGTCGAGGTTTAATTCGATTCCCGTTCCTGCCCGGGACCCCATCTCGCAACTCGAGCACGTCAGCCCGGCTGCGCCCATGTCCTGAATACCCACAATGAGACCCTTCTGCATCGCCTCTAGGCATGCTTCCAGCAGAAGTTTTTCCATGAATGGATCGCCTATCTGAACATTAGGACGCTTCGCACCGGCATCCTCACCGAAACCTGCAGATGCCATCGTGGCCCCATGAATCCCATCGCGACCGGTCTTTGCGCCAACATAAATGACGGGGTTCCCCACTCCCTGAGCCCGACCATAAAAGATTTTGTCCTTTTCGAATATTCCCAGCGC
>CAZIPZ010000260.1:0-4497 GCA_964541075.1 uncultured Solibacteraceae bacterium
CTCTGGTTGTCCGTTCGCATCATTCAAGAGACGGCGGCTCTGCTGTATTACCGCGCCGCCGGTTTCATATGAAGGGCAGGTGTTTGGATGCTTGAACGCACTTTTGGAGTAATTCTTGTTCTGTCGACCACCCTTATCATCGCCCTGATTTTGATTCGATTGCGAATCCTTGATGGCGCGGTCATGGGTCGTGCACTGTTCTTACTCTTGGAGTGCATTGGGGCTGCGGCTATGTTCCTTGCAGTCAATCTCGCTTTAGGCGCCGGAATCATCATCGTCACGCGGATTCTAGGGCTGCCATTCGTTGCTCTCTACGCCCTGCAGGACGTGATGCTTCTTATTTTGTCGATACTACAAGGCTTCGCCTTTCAACTTTGGTGGCGCGCCGCAAACTGACAGAAGAATTCAGATCGCAAATCTCGCCAGTCTCTCGAGAGTAGCTCCGAATCAAGACTAAGACGGATATTGCCAGGGGCGTAGATGTGGCAGAAGTGTTGCACTTCACCAGGAAAGGACTTCAAAGAATCATTCCTTTTCTTAGGGAGGCGCAATGAATGCTATCGATCTTCTACGCAAGGATCATCAAGAAATAGAACGGCTATTTTCCGAATATGAAGCGTTGGATGCTGACGACGTCGACGGGCGCGAGGACCTTTTTCAACGGATTGAAAAGGAAATACTCACGCACTCCGATGCGGAACAGCAGATTTTTTACCGGGCGGTCCGCTCTCAGAACGCTGACCTTGTAGAAAGGGCGGAGAGCGACCATGAGGAAATCAAAGAGGTGCTTGCCGAAATGCTGGAGTTCGAAGTGGACGACGAGGAGTTTGACTCGAGAATGATCCAACTCATGGAAAAGGTTCGAACGCACGTTGGGGAGGAAGAAGGGCCTGGAGGAATACTTGAAATCGCCGGAAATACCTTAAACAACGAACGGTTGAGCGAACTGGCCGGAGAGATGCAAGAAAGAAAGCAGAACATCGACGATGAACTCGCTGCTTGAAGATCCGTATAAACTCCGTGTCACGGGTCTCAAAACAGCAGTTTCAGACCTAGCTGCATCTGCCTGGATGGCTCCGCCGTGTTAAAGATTCGTCCGAAAGTGGAGCTGAATCCGATTCTGCCCGGGATGTCAAAGTTCGGATGGTTGAAGAGATTGAAGATTTCCCAGCGGAATTCAAGGCGCTTTTCTTCTGCCATGACAAAGTTGCGTTGGATCGACATGTCAATGTTTGCCAGACCCGGTGCAAAGGTCACATTCCTTCCAGCGTTGCCAAACGTAAACGGCGCAGGTTGTGCGAATGCAGATGTATCGAACCATCGTTGCGGGTCTCGCTGATCAGAAGGCAGATTTGGGTTGCGCAGAAGGTCCGGTCGCTGGGCCGGACCTGCCCCGATATTTGCGCGATCCACGCCATTGGTGACGGTGAAAGGAGCGCCCGACTGCATTGTTACGATCCCTCCCAATTGCCAATCATTGAACAAGTTCCAGAAGCGACTGCGGCCTGCACGCAGAGATGGAATCTGATAAACAAGACTGGAAACAGAGCGATGACGGTGGTCGTAGCTTGACAGCGCCTTTTCAGCGTCCAAATTCAAGACATCCTGCGGCAGGTTCTGCTCAAACGCAGTCGGGCCAGGGTCCGAGGCATCATCGATCGATTTGCTCCAGGAGTAGCTGCTGCTGAACATTAGTCCGTTGGACATTCGCCGATCCGCTTTGATAGTTGCCGAGTTGTAAGTTCCCCACCCATTCCATCGTATCGTGCGTATCGCACTCAGTTGCGGAGCGGGTCTTCGCGGATCGATAGGCCCCGGCCCGGGCGGCGGGACGTTCAAAACCGATCCGTTGTCGGCGCCTACCGTTCGGTTGCCCATGTATGCAATCTCAATCATCGTGCTGGGGCTAAACTGGCGTTGAAGACTCAGCGTCCACGTTCCCGTGTACTCCGTGCGGTAGTCGTAGTCCATCGTGTTCCCGCCGATAGTTCCCAGAGAGGTCGACCCCAAGATATTCGCTGTTGTTAGAGGTGGAGCAATCGCGTCCGCCGCGGTGTTGACGCTTTTGACAAGGAAAAACGGAAGATTGCGCGCGAAGGCTTGTTGCACGCTATATGCCCATTGATTTAAAAAAATTCCATATGCGGCCCGGACCACCGTCTCCTGTGTTCCGGGAACCGTCCATGCCAGGCCGAATCGTGGTGCGTAACGACGATAACTAGGACGCAGCAGGCTTCGGTCGAGGCCCGCCTGGCTTGTTGTGACATACGGAACCGGAAGGAGCGGTAGAAGGTTGCCGGCAGCCTTGGAGATAGACCCGTCCGAATTGCTTGCGATGACGTAACGCGCGCCGCTCGGATTTATTTGGACTGCCGAGAGTCGGTTCTCGACTTCTCTCATATGTTGGTTGTATTCGAAACGCAGTCCCACATTGAGCACGAGACCTTGCGCAGGCTCCCAATCGTCTTGAATGTATGTGTGCAGCCAGTTCGTCCTTGAATCCTCTTCGCCTCGCCCGATTCCGACAGTTGCAGCAGAGGGGTATCCAAGAAGGAAGTCCGCGAAAGCGTTTCCGTCCGTCCCTGCAATCTGGGATGAAGTCCACCGATTCGTGAAGCTAAAGGCGCCTCTGGCGCTGTCGGGATCCGCGGGATGAAACTTTAAGTTGAACCAGGATCCGCCAAACTTGATGCGATGACGTCCCAAATTGATGAGGAGGTTTTCATAGACGTCAAAGCTTTTGTTGTTGCGGTATACGAAGCTTGTCGGATCCCCCATCGTACTCTGAACTCCTGCAAAACTGATCAAGGGAAACCCTGCGTCGCGGGCATCCGGCCGCACCCCAATCAATCCTGCCCGGGCTGCGAAGTCGTCGCCGGAATTGCGGCTCGTCTGTCCACCGGATACGTCAAGGCGTCCGAATCGAAGTTCATTCAGAATATTGCTGGAGAAAAAATGTGAATAGTTGAATGCCAGATTGTAGGTTCTGGTTGTGACAGTCCGTCCGAATCCAGGGATGAGAGATTCGTTAAGCTGGCCTGTGCCAAAGGGCTGGAATGTTTCAACGTCAAAGAAGCTGAACCGTGTAAAAAAGCTGTTCTGACTCGAAAGTTGATAATCGAATCGAACATTCACCTGATCCATGTCCGTCGTTTCCTTTTCGGATGCGACGAGGTTCTGATCTGTGCCAGCGCGGTTTGGAAAAGGAATCTTCTCGAGAAAAGCAAGAGCCACAGGGTCGAGGCGCGACTGAGGGATCTGATTGTTTGGAAAAGCGCTTCGGCGCCCGGTTGCGGAATTGGCAGTGATGGGATCAAAGATAGGAGGGAGTCCTGAGAAGTCTCCACGCCGCAGCGCCTGCGTGGGGACTGTAAAGGTTTTGGTCACTGATCGTCGGATCCGCTGGCCCTCATAGTTCAGAAAGAAAAAGGCGCTGTTGCGGCGAACGGGTCCTCCAAGAGTCGCTCCATACTGATTCAAACGGAGCGGAGGAATAGGAACGTCCGGATTATCAAAGAAGTTCTTCGCGTCGAACATGTCGTTTCTCAGGAATTCGAAGAGGGTTCCATGAAAATCATTCGTTCCGGACTTTGTCGCAACGTTCACAAGAGCGGAAGCTTTGCCCCCAAATTCGGCCGGATATTGCGATTTCTGAATTTTGAATTCTTCGATCGCGTCCACAGACGGACTGACGACGAGATTATTGAAGTATTCGTCGGTTACCTTTACACCATCCAATAAATAGATGTTGTGGCCGCTCCGCTGGCCGGCGACGTTAACGACATTTCCGGCCTGTTGCATCGCCGAACCGCGCGTGCCGGCGGGTGGTTTGATGACGTTGTCGCTAAGGAGGGCGAGATCCAGGAACTGACGTCCATTGAGGGGAAGATTGACAATGCGGGCGTTCTCAATGACGTCGCTCACCTCGGCATTACCTGTTTGCAGGAGCGGAGCTCCTGCCGCAATGACGGTCACTTCCTCCGCATTGGTTCCGACCTCCAGGATGAAATCAAGTCTTGCGGTTTGGCCTATCACCAACACGATGCCGGACTGATTGAGACGCTTGAAGCCGATAAAATCGATCGAAACTGAATACTCCCCGACCGGCAGATTCGTTACAAGGAACTCACCGTTGCCGTCGGTTAAAGTTTCCGCTGTGAATCCGGTTGACGGTTGCTGTACGGAGATCGAAGCGCCGGGAAGAACAGCACCCGATGGGTCCTTCACGCGGCCGTTGATTTGAGCCGTGTTGAATTGTCCGAAACACGCGTGCGCACTAAGAAAAAAAAACAGCAGCAAGAACAGAGGTGATTTAAGTGACGAGATCATGAAGTCGGGCGCCGTCCGATCGCGATGTCTGTAATCTCTGGCCTGAGTATATCTTAAGCATTCGGATCCAACACGCAATCCGCAACCCTCCGCCAGGCGCCCGAAAAGGTGACCGCCGATTGCCGCTCTGACTGAACGCCCCTTCCGTCGGCGCCCGCAGCTTGTAGG
>CAZIPZ010000261.1:0-4428 GCA_964541075.1 uncultured Solibacteraceae bacterium
AGATGTAGTTGAAATGGTCGGAGGAACTTCAATTGTGAATCCTTCAGTATCTGTCTGCGAAGGATTGCTGCTGTCCGTCGCGCGTACAGTGAAACTAAATCGTCCGGCGAGTTGGGGGGTTCCGCTTATCACTCCGGATTGGGAAAGTGTTAGACCTGTGGGAAGCACCCCTGAAGCTAAGGTCCAAATGATAGGTTGACGACCGCCGGTGAAACTTAGTGACTGCGGGGGATAAGGAGTTTGAACCCTTCCCTGAGGTAGCGGCGGTGCCGCGGGAACAATGGACAGTGCCGCACTAAAAATAATTGTGAACGCCCGCTGTGCGGTCTGGCCCGCGTTGTCCGTAACGGTAATAACGGGGTTGTACGTTCCTGCCGGCGTTTGGGAGGTGCCGGAACTCGTGCCGGAAATAACGGCGCTCGCTCCGGTGGTGGTAGCACCTGAGGGAAAGGTCAAGCCAGGGGGCATTCCTGAAGCTGACCACGAATACACAGGGCCTGTTCCACCAGACGACGTAATGACCTGTGACGGATAATCCTGTCCAATAACTCCGTCAGCCAGAGTTGCCGGATTGATTTGCAGTTGCGCGAAGCCATCATCAGCAAAGACAAACATGACGAGAAAAGCAACGGCAATGAAAAAGTACGCGCGATACGAAGCTTGGAACTGCTCTGGCTTACTCATTGTTGCTGCCCTGTCATGGAGGCGTTCGGTGGGATGACCGCAATTCGCGGCCGGCTCGACGACGCATCCAACACGGTCATTGGTTCTCGCGATGGCTCGTCCAGCCGGAATACCGCTGTTCCTTTCAGCGGATAAAATCCGGTGGCGCGACATTTACAAGATACGAAGGAAGGACGCATAGTCTCGCGATTGACGATCGTGATGATGTCGGAATTGGCGCTTGCGAGAAATACGGACTTACCGTCGCGAGAAGCAGCGACGCTTGA
This sequence comes from uncultured Solibacteraceae bacterium, assembly GCA_964541075.1. Classification (GTDB taxonomy): domain Bacteria; phylum Acidobacteriota; class Terriglobia; order 20CM-2-55-15; family 20CM-2-55-15; genus CAZIPZ01. The sequence continues at coordinate 951 of CAZIPZ010000261.1, forward strand.
AAAAGAGCCCCAACGGCTGGTTCCTCTAAACAACGGCGTCCGGAGACCCGCATGGAGGGCGTCGCTGATTAGAAAGGCGCTGCGAGTCGCATCATCCGCGACAATGACGTCGTAGCTATTCGGGACAAAAGCCGCAACGGATGGATGGTCCGCCGGAACCCGCCATGACGCCCCGCTCGAAGCAATCACCCACATAGCCGGGCCATCGACGTCAATCGTCTTCAACACGCTCACCGCGCCGTCGTCACTGACAATGAGGCTGACGACGCGTCCGGAAATGCGAGACGCGTCGAACGCACCTACCAGTTCGGGAGCGTTGGCTAACCCTCCAACGACCTGAACAATTCTGGAATCCTCGTCATATGCTGCGACCGTGGAACCGGATGGACTGAGCGCGATCAGATCGGTTCCGGAATTCAGGCCGGCCACCGAACTGAACGCTGGAGCTTCCGAAGAAAGATCAGCGACTACAAGTTGCGAATCTTCGATGCGAAGTGCAACGGCGTAATCGCTGTTCGGCGAAATCACCAGACCGCGGATGCCTTCAAAACTTCGGCCATCTCCGATCAAGGATGCCCCGGGAATGCCAATAATGGGCCAGATCGTTGAACTCTCATGATCGGAAACGAATCCAAGCATGGGTCCACCGATACTATGAACTTGAGCCTGCGACTCGACCGGGGAACTGAATGCCAAGCCGATCAGAACAATACAGATCACACTTACAGAAAAACGCATTGGTGTCTCGTCAAAAAAATTTATCGGTTTGGAGCGCCGATGGCTGATCCACCGAAAGTGATTGTTGGGGCGCCGGATGACGATCCGTTATCGGAAGAATCGTTCCCCCCGCTTCGTGCGGCTACTGCAGCCCCGACGGCGCCGACTATTGCCAGGAGAGCAAACATCTTCCGGCGGCTCGCGCGCTGCTCGATGTTGGTCTGCTGGACCGCCGCAAGCGCACGTTGTCCTTGATACTCCGCTCGAATACGAATGTTGTACGGGCCGGTGACATCGTTGGGATGGAGTCCGCCGGATGAAGCAAGACCATCGTTATCCGTCGTCACGGTGATGGTTCGTTGATCGTTTTCAAATTCGGCGCTAGGACCCATATCCGGCGCCGTAAATTCGACCGTGGCGCCAGCAACCGGCTGGTTATTTGAATCGTCAATCCGCACTACTATCGGTTTCGGCGAGATTTGTTGCACAACGTTCTTGGCGTCGTCTCCTTCGACAACCGAAATTCTCAGCGCTCGCTGATTGTTCACCTGTTGTCCGAAGGCCGGCTGTAGAGCAAGCAAAATGGAGGTTAGCAGCACCAACAAACGCCTGCCATAACCATATACACTACCCATTAATAGTTACCTCTAAAATCAATTCAATTAATCGTGTTCGGCGGGACATGAGAGTCGGCAGGGTTGCTTCACGTGCAGCCACATTGGGAAAAATGGCGGCGGTTCACGTTAGACGTTTGCAAGGACATTGAGCTCGCAATGCTTACCTCGAGAATCTCCAGAAATCCGGATCGTTGTATCGCAGTGAAATAAAGACTTGTTTTTGGGTGAAGCCAAACTGAGCAGTTTGCACATTCCGCTGATATCCCCCTCCGGCGCGAATGGAAAAGTATCGACCCATCGGGTGTCCGATCGACCCTGTGGCCGAGATTCCACGCATATCGGTTGGATTGTCCAGAGTTCCTGCGGAATCAAAAGCTGAAACATTCGCAATGAGTTCACGCCCATTGACGAATCGGCGGAAGCTGAAGGCGACTGTACGGGTGTCGGAAGTTGAGCCTAGTCCCGTAGGCTCGCCTGTTTGCTGCGTATATTGAAGAGACACGGAACTGTACTGCACCACCTTCTGAAGCATCGCCGATGCGTTATAACCCACGTAACCGTTTCCGGACCCAAGATTCCTGACCTGTGAGGCGCCCACAGTCATTCTCAGAGTCAGTCCGGCCCCAAGAATGTTGGAATACGAAGCACCGACCGTATCGGAATGAGCGTTTTCGAAATTCCCGAAATTGTAGTACGAGCCGGTGTAATCCACTCCCCAGGAATCGCGGCTGGTAGTGCGCTTGGTGTAGCTGAGGCTTCCGCTGATTCTCTGCTGATTTGTAAGAGCGCCATCTGATAAACCGCTGCCGTAGCTTCGCAGGCTATGCGTGGCATTGACAGAAAGCGCAGAACTGTCGCTGAGGGTGTAGCTCGTGAGAACGCCCACGTTGTTGTTGCGGCTGGTGCGGGCCAGGCTCACCGGATTGAAAAGAAAGCTGAAGTTTTCCGCAGGCGGTGTAACACCCCGCACTGCATTGAACGTCGTGGCGTCAGAACTGATTTGGAGGGATTCCGACAGACTGACGTTCAAGTTCCTGCTCAAAATCTTAGAAAACGTAAAAGATCCGTCGTGAGAGTCCGATCGAGCGCTCGGATCACCATTCGAGCGCTCGGCGCCAAATGAATACGAACCTCTGATCGTCGAGCGGGCGCCCGGAGACGTCAGGATCACGGAAGGATATGCGCCGTAGTAAGAGGATAGCGGCAGAGCGCCCTGAGCCAGGCCGGCAACCGTGCGTTCGTTTCGCGCACCACCGACCACATCCATGGTCACCCCGAAAACGTATTGGCGCTCTTGTGCTCTCAACACCAAAGGAAGCGCCACCAATAAAAGAATGATGCGCGCACAACCAAGCATTCCGGTGACCGGTTTCAAAGCCTCCTCCATTAAGGAACAACAACGACGTCGCCAGACCTCAAAAGCATGTTCTGGCTGAAGTTTTTGCTTTTAATGACTTCCGGATAGTTGAACCGAAAAAGTGAACTGTCTTCACCCGAACCCCGAATAATAACGGTTTCTGCCGTGTTCGCGAACTCTGAAAAACCACCAGCCAAAGAAACAGCCTGAAGCACACTGATTGGTTTTTCAGACATCAGGGCGCCCGGTCTGGCAACCTTTCCTGTGACGTAGACACGATAGCTCTGAATCGTATCCACAATGACCGTCACGTTTGGAACGTCGACGAAGCCCTTGAGACCCTCTTCAATTTTTACTTTAAGCTCCCCGGGATTCATCCCAGCAGCCTGCAGGTCTTGAACGAGCGGCAGCGAGATTCGGCCGTCGGGCCTTACGAGAACCCTTCGGGACAAGTTCGGCTCCTTCCAAACAAAAATCTCCAGTATGTCGTTTGGTTGAATGGTGTAAACGGCAGGAGAAGATTTCGGGGGCTGCAGGCTTTGTGCAGAGAGGGTGGAAGCCAGCAGTAAGGACAAACATATAAATATGTAACGACGGAATGAGAACGGATGCATTTCAGCCTGCCAGTGATTTGATATTTGATGTTGTCACAGCATTATGTCGGAAGTACATAGACTCTTCCCTGAAGCTTGGTTGATCTAGTGCCCATTCCGGTGTGCGTCCACAATTCCGACCAATTGGCCCACTCTTGAGCTCAACTCTTTCATCGTATCGATGAGCTCCTTTG
>CAZIPZ010000262.1:0-4402 GCA_964541075.1 uncultured Solibacteraceae bacterium
GGAGGTCATTGTTGTCGATGACACGTCCACAGACGACTCGTGCGGCGTAGTCGAGCGATACGTCGAGCGGCGCCCCGATCGAATTCGATTGATTCGTTTGCAAGGTGGACCTTCGGGAACGCCTCGCGCCATCAATGTCGGTGTTCGTGAAATGCGCGGAAGATACTTCAGTTGGCTTAGCTCCGACGATCGCAGCGCACCGAAGAAGCTGGAAAATCTGGTGGCTGTCCTTAGAAACACGCCTTCAGCTGGAATGGTCCACACGGCGTATCGGTTCATAGATCAAAACGGAATTCCTACTGGGGTAACGATTCCACGCGACTATTTCGGAGTTGACGCGTTCTATCGCCTTCTTGAAGGGAATACGATCAATGGAAGCACCGTTTTGATTCGGAAAGAGTTGCTGGACGAAGCCGGGCCCCTGATTGAAACCGACCAGCATTTGCCGGATCTTTGGCGCGTTGCCGAATATGTATGGTGGTTAGAGATTGCTCTTCGTTCCGACATTGCACTGATCTCCGAACCGCTTCACGACTTTCGCATTCACGCGATTAATCGAGAATACAACAGCTCCTCTTTTGGTCCGCAACTGGTGAAGATTGCGCTTCGAGTGTTCCTAGAAAAATATGGACTTCCTGCGTTGGCATCCAAACTCGCTGAACGCTCGAACGTTTCCCGCGCCGAAGTTTACCGGCATCTCACGCTAGCTCTTTCGCAGGAACTCCTGCCATCCGATCTAATTCTCTTCGCTGCCGCATTTCGATGTGAAGGCGATGACGAAATGCGTGCAATCGCAGAGTCCGCGAGAGCTGTACAGGCTGTGCAAACGCTTGGCACACTCGATGACCACGGCATTGGCAGCGAGCGGCTGGTGCTGACTCTCCTGAATAGGGCCAAGGACAACTTTAGATCAGGACGCGCTGGTTCGGCGGCGGCGCAGCTGAAGAACTTATTGAAAGTATCAAATCGCTTTCCTGACCTGGATTTAAGCGCACGTTACTACCTCGCGCTCGCACTAGAAAACACCAATGACTTTTCGGGGGCAATGACGCTCTTCGAATCCGTCCTGGCCGCGGAACCTCATCACACCAAAGCTCAGGAAGGACTTGCAAGGATTCGCAATGGAAAGAAGATCACCGCAAATCAACTGGCCTGTTGTTCGTGAAGCTGCGGAACGCCGAAACCAAAGCCGTGCCGGCCATTCCGTTGAGCAAAATCGACGCATCCTTCTTCTGAGCCCGCCGTACTGCCGGGCGGTCAAGTATCTCCAGGCAACGTTTCCGCTGGGCCTTGGCTACATAGGCGCCGTGCTCGAACAAGAGAACTTCGATGTCGCAATTTATAACGCGGAGATTGACCCGGAGCTCGAGTCCAACGACAGCTACGTTTATACGTTTCTGAACAACCACAAGAATATGTCGGAGTTCTGGAACAGCCACGATCATCCGGTTTGGCAAGAAATTGAAATGGTGATTCGAGAGTACGACCCTGCGGTTATTGCTCTTTCGGTAATGACCAACAAGTCGGACATCTGCACTCGAATCGCGACCATGGCCAAAAACATCAATCCGAAGATCGTTACTGTCGCCGGTGGATATCACCCAACCCTGAGTCCATCCGACACTCACGGTTTCGATTACGTTCTCCGTGGCGAAGGCGAGTACTCGTTTTTGAAGCTCATGCGCGTTCTGCTGGACGGCCGTGGCGCTCTGTCGGAAGTCTCGAGGTTAGGCGGGAATCCTGAGCACCCCAATCAGGTTGTTGACATCGAGAAGCTTCCACATCCTGCCAAGCATCTCGTGCTTGGCGAGGCAGCCTATCCGAAAGGCGGCCTGAGCATCGTTATCAGCTCCCGTGGTTGTCCGTTCAGCTGCACCTATTGCAGTTCGCCCGCGTTCTTTGGGCGCCGCGTCTATTACAGACCTTTCTCCGATGTAATCAATGAGATCACTGAACTGCAGGATCGGTATGGCCTGAAGGAGTTCTATTTTGCTGACGACACCTTTACGATAAAGAAACCCCGAGTTCACGAATTCTGCCGCGAATTGATCTCTCGCAAGATGCGCATCAACTGGAGCTGCATAACCCGGTTGGACCTGATCGACGAGCCAACTCTCGAACTTATGAAAGAGTCCGGCTGCAACAATATTTGGCTTGGCGTGGAAAGCGGAACTGAAAGAATTCTGGAGGTTGTCGGAAAAGACCTGAACATGGCCAAGATCCGAAGCAAGGTTCGCCTGCTGCGGAACATGGAAATGCCTTGGAGTGGTTTCTTCATGATCGGCCTACCGAGCGAAACCGTCGACGAAATGCATCAGACTTACCAATTCATGAAGGAGCTGAATCCTTCACATGCGGAAGTCAACATCTTTAATCCCCTTCCGGGAACAGACCTCTACCATCTTGCCGAGAAACAGGGAAAGCTGGATCGCAGTGAGGTTTGGTGCCTTCGATCGCAGGCAAGCCTGAAGAATTTAGCGATCAACGACCCTACCGGTCGCGTCGAGAGCGTCGTTCTCGACATCGCGGCCAAATTCGACGAACACAACGCCGCAAAGCGCGCGGAGCGGGCGGCTTCTTCTCCAGTTCTGATTTATAACCAGGCGTCGTCATTGGAACACGAGGGAAGATACGGCGAAGCCTATGAGCTGTTTCAAAAGGTGCTCAGCTCGACATGGGACTCGGATTTGCAATCTGGCGCTCACTATCACCTTGGCCGCATCGCCGGCTCAGTCGCAAATGGTGAAGTTGCAGCGGAACATTTCAGAAGAGCTCTCGAAATCAACCCAAATCATAAGGCGGCGCGGTTGGCCGGGAGGGACAGTGGCCGTTAATTCCTTTATTCAGTGCTCTCTCTTCCGTTCTGAAGAACCCAAGGCCAGGCTAGCGGGACGCATCCGACGCTTGAGCGAAGCTTTAGCGGAGTCTCGCGTGGTTCGCAGGCAGCTTCTTCTTGTTCCTCACAATGAAACCGAGGTAGCCCGAGAGTTTGTAGCACAGCAAGGACTGCGCGCTTTGGAGGTTTTCGGGGGCCCACATCATCCTTTTTCACGTTTTTGCCACGCAGTTCAAAACACCGACACGAATGTCGCGATCCGCTTCAGCAGCGCAAGTGATCCAGTACCTGGGCCGATCATTCGCGACATGGTTGAAGACCATCTTTACAGCGGACTAGACGTGACTTTTCCCCGAACGATCTACTATGACGGTACGGTTCAATGCCAGGTCGTGAACCGAGATGCACTCGATCGTGGAAGTCTGTCAACGCGCTTTATCGAAGAGCTCACACCAACATTCGCATTTCCGATTGAGATCTATGACCGCCTCACAGTGAACTACTTTGAACCTCAAATCGGACTCATGTCTCATCTGCCGAACTTCGCGCGAAAGATTCAGGATCAGAGCCGCTACCCTGTGATGGTGAAAATCGATCCAAGCGAAACATGCAACCTTCGCTGCAACATGTGCCACTTTCATGCAGAGGGCTTTGACCTTGGCGATGAAGAAGCCCAGAACTACTACCGAGACTTTTCGGACAAACGCAATCTAAAAGGCACGCTCTCTGAACCGCAGTTTCAGACCATCCTAGAACACATCGAACAGTTTGGCGTTCCCACGATCGATCTGTACAGCAATGGCGAACCGCTGATGAACAAAGCGTTCCCGCGATTTCTTGACAAGCTCGCCGGGATGGGTCGAGCAGTTAATCTTTCGTCGAATGGGAACCTCCTGAATGACCATGCGATCGAGAGCATTATCGAGTCTGGCGTGTCGTTCCTGACATTCAGCGTTGATGCCGTAAACGCAGACACCTACGGAAAGATTCGCATCGGCGGAAATCTTGAGAGAGTCGAACGCAACATTAGCCGGCTGCTGGAAAAGCGAGCGGCAAGCCGATCAAAGCTGAAGGTTGGCGTGAACCTGACGCTTCAGGAAAGAAATAAGGACGAAGCGGATCCGTTTGTAGAGCGTTGGATCTCGAAAGCCGACCAGGTTGAAATTCTCCACTACTATGCCGCTAAACGCTACCAGATGACCAAGAACTGGATGCCCCGCGCCCGAACACTTTGCCATCAGATTTACGTGAATCTTGGAGCGACCGTCAGAGGCGAACTCTGGATGTGCATCGGCGGACACCATTTCGAAAGCACGATCGGCGACATTTTTGAGAACGACCTCGACACAATCATTCGCGAAAGCAAGTATCGCCAGTTTCAAAACGATCACATCGCCGCGCGCTTTGACAAATTGCCGATGTGCGCGACGTGTGAGGTGTGGATGAAAGACCTCAGACATGTCCATTTCGAACCCGAGCGTGTTGTGGACATTACACCTGTAACGAGAACCTACCGGAGGAGATAGTGGACCTGTCGATCATCATTCCTACGTACAACCGCAACCA
>CAZIPZ010000263.1:0-1467 GCA_964541075.1 uncultured Solibacteraceae bacterium
GAGGAACATGTTTCGCCTGAACTTGCTAAAGCGATCGCGGGCTCGGCACCGTTTATTGACCAGATTGCCGAAGTCGAAGCGGCTACCTCGCCTCTTGGCAACGTTAGCGGCACACTTAACATGCCGTGTCTGATTAGTTTCTTAATGCTCGTCGAGAATCTCGGGCGAATGGGGATCGCAGAACCGATAACGGTTCTCCATGATCAACAACATGCCTATCAGGAAGGTTACGAGCGAGTCTATTCCCTTCACAGAGGGATGGCCGACTGGATTCGTCGGTTTCCCCACACAGGCGCTACCTACTCGAATCTGAAGCATGTCGCGAAGTTTGATATGCGAGAATCAAAAGAGATACTACCGATCCAAGCGGCCGACCTTCTTGCGGGTGCCATCCATCACTGTTGCCGACTGGCAATGTCAGAAGCTGTTATGACGGATGGCGACTTTGCACTTGCGGAAGTTATCTTTCCCGCACTTTTTCTTCCGAAGCCTCGATTGACGTCATTGGTGTGTTCCGACGCCTTCCTCGGCGCGATCGGACGGCGTGTGTTCAAACTGGATATTGAACAATCGCGACAGGAAGACGCCGACGCTGATTAAGCTAGAGGTAATTGCTAGCCAGATGTTTCCCGTCAAAAGGAGCGCCTCAGATGCGACGTCATCGCGGCCAAGGGTACCTCTAGACCTGCCTCTCTTCGGATTCCTAGGCATCGAGCGAAAGAGCCTGCTAATCCTTGATGATCCCGAAGCAACGGATGAGAAGTTTCAACGGATTCTTGTCCTGTTCACTTCTGCTCCCAAGTCGAAGACGTTTCTCCAACGGTGCGGCGTTGGTGGACTCATCGAATCACAGCAACTTGTTGAATTCGACCCCTCCACACTAGACCGGCTTCTGGAACTGCTCCGCCAAGCGTCGAAGCACGCAAGAACAGTGGCAATCGATCCGGAAGAGCGACCGTGGAAATGCGTCCGTGTCAGCGAAATGATAGTCAACCTAAGTGCGATTCTTGATCGTATACGTCGCATCTTTACGTCTGGCTTGAACTCCGTACTGCTGGAAAGGCAGACGTTAGGTTCAACCGAAGTCCTTACTATGCAATGCCGAGACGGCCGATATGGTGCATTGTCCTCATCGAATAGCGCTATCTTCTTCGGCGCAACCAGAAGGGAGGCTCTCGACAAATTTTGTGCGGCGAACGGGATCACGCCCTTCTATGAGCAAGGCGAGAGCACATAATGGAGCTCCATCCTTGCTGCTCCCTCGAATTTGGGTTCTGTGAATTGGACGCCGGGCACCTGGACGTATTACCGCCTTCGCGGAGAATAGCTCCTCCAAACGCAGCAGTATTTACGTCGCTCACTGGATGTGTAGTCGTCACTCTAAAACCCTACCTTCCATTTTCGAAGCATGGATTAGTACCGCGCCACTTTGTCCTTGCTGACGCCTAACACCTTAGCCACCTGTCG
>CAZIPZ010000263.1:1477-4344 GCA_964541075.1 uncultured Solibacteraceae bacterium
GCTCGCAAGGTTGCGACCTTCTCGCGGTCTACCAAAGTGCGAGGCCGGCCAAGTCTCTTACCCTGACGTTTCGCTCGATCAAGGCCCATCATCACCCTTTCTCGAATAAGACTTCGTTCCAATTCAGCAACTGCTGCAATGACAGTGAAGATCATTCGTCCAAGAGCTGACGATGTATCGATGGACTCGTTCAGGCTGATGAAGTCTGTGCCGAGACTTTGAAACTCCTCCAAAGCGAGCACCAGGTGTTTCGTACTCCGTGCGAAACGATCGAACCTAGCGACGAGCACAACATCGAATGCTCTGCGCCGTGAGTCGTTCATTAGCCGATCGAGCTCCGGCCGACGATCCTTCGCGCCAGAGATGCCTATGTCGACGTACTCACCGGCAACATTCAAACCACGGGCGAGTGCGTATTCTCGCAACGCGACAAGTTGGGTTTCAGGATCCTGGCCATTGTTTTTCGTGCTGACCCTGGCGTATAGGGCAACACGCTTTGCAGTTCGACTCATCACAGCACCTCAATTTTCAGCGGCCTGATGTCGGCTGCGCGGCGAAATGTTCGTTCGACAAAAGAGCTGATAAGCAGGTGACGAGTCATCGCCCAGAGGCCGCGATAAAGCTTGCTGGACGTGTACGCCGATAGAGCCTCACGACTTTGCCATATCGATGTGAGAACGATCATTCCTCCATCCGCTTCAATATCGACATGAAAAGACATGCACCCGGGACGGTTCGCCACCAGCCTTCCGTACTTCCTTGTGAGTTCGAGTAAGTGCTGCGCGTCGGCATCGGTCAGAGGTTCGACGACCATGAGATAAACGTAATTCATCGCTTCTCCTTCACTCGCACGACGTTGTGAGGAAATTTTTGTAGGCTGCCGTCCAGACGGTCGAGGATGTTGGTGAGCATAAGATAGCCCAGCGAATCGGATGACGTGTTCAGCGCCGCGTAGCGTAGCCTGCCGCCTTTGCCTGCAACGTAAAGCAGCCGGCGCTCGGCATCCATGGCGTCACGCGCAGCAGCGATGATGTGGGAAGGATCGAGAGAGCCTTTAGCCATTGTGCACCTCCTCGAACATTTCCAAGGTGTGCGTTTGCTCCAAGCCGCAATCGATGCAGCGAAACCAAACCAAGTGGCCTAGCTGGCCCAATATAGCCAGTGAACCTGAGCAGGCGAAGCAATCGAAGGATGGACTCTCAGTAGACATCTTGATGCGCTCCTTTCGTTGGATGCGCATCAGGGGCAATAAAAAAGGCCACGCATCAGCGTGACCATGTGAAGCATTTCGAGATTCTTCTCGCGCATCCGCTATTTCAGCGAAGGCACCGTTGCTTCATCGGTTGCCGGCTCAGCTTGTTAGGCTAAGCACTCCTGATGCTGTCGAAATAAGAACAGAAAATTGAAGTGCTGTCAAGATAGGTTCAGTTTGATTTAGCGCTCGTTAATCCTCCGAATGATGGCAGCAACCATAATTCAGAGACGATGAGGACAGGTCCCAGACCCATTGGTCGTTAATGTCGTTTCGGTCGTACCTAAACTACTTAGGACTTCTTATATACATTCAATGCAAGTTATAGAAATGAATCAATCCTAGTACGACATAACGACAAAAACGACAGAAGGCCCATGAACGAAAGTCAAACGTCTATCGCGAATTCCACATTGAATTGAAGTTGGTCTGGAAAGCTCCGATTACGGCTTTATCCCGAATAAAGATTGCGTTCTCGTCATTGTTTTCTTCAGCATTGGCGGACCAGTTGTAACTCCCACTTAGAAGCAACCGCCCATCGAAGACGGCATACTTGTGGTGCAAAATCCCCCCACTTCCGCCGTTTGTGCGCTTCAATTGAAAGCCAGCAGCTTCCAGGCGGGCAATCTCTGAACCTGTTCCGTTCGCCTGACTTGTATCTGCAAGAATTCGTATCTGAACGCCACGGTTCTTCGCAGCCACCAAAGCGTCCGCGATGCCATCACGTGTGAACGAGTAGATCGCAATGTCGATTGAAGATTGAGCTCGACCGATTTCATCAATGATCCTTAGGTCCGTGCCAGTGTTGGGAGAAAAATAGACTTCGGTTGGATTGGGTGAAACGGGAAGCGTGCTGAATATACCCGAACTGAAGTTTTGCCTGAGCGCAATGGCGGCAATTGATCTTGCCGCATTGAGCTCAAGCATGCCCTCGAAATTGGTAACACCCGGAAACAGCTCAGACACGAAACGCGCGGTTTGTTGTGAACCACTGAGCGTAAGCACTGTAGAGCTTTGGGTCGTGCCGCTACTGCTGCGAAGGGTCAGCGTCACGCTGGACGGAACACTATCGACATTCAAGAAAGCGACACCCGTACCAAAACCGTTCTTTTCATAAACCGGCATCCGCAATGTGGTGTCGGATTGCGCCGCCAGTACGGACGCTTCCATGACAAGACCACCGGACGCGTTAAATAGTTGAATCGTCTCGGTACCCATCAAGTTGGCAGCGGGATTCGTCGTCGCTCGAGCCCATCCCACGCTCAAGCTAGCTCCAGTCATCGAGGTTTGCACAGAACCGAGGCCAGCCAGCGTCAACGTGCGCGAACCGATCGTGTTGCCTGCCTGAGTGTAGTAAGTCAGCGTGACCGTGGTCGATGTGTTGGACATGTTATTGAACGTGAAACTTGTCTGGTAACCGCCGCCTTGGGCGAAGTGTGGAAAAATCAACGCTGCAGTTCCGACCGTTGGCCCCGGCGAGCCAACAGTTCCGCCATTGGGAGCTGGTGTGGAAGTGGGAGGTGTTCCTCCGGCGCTGGGCGGAGGAGTGTTGTTTGTGGACCCGCCGCAGAGGTTTGGCATCGTGCTCGCATTGTGAGGTGACGGATTGGTCGCC
>CAZIPZ010000264.1:0-4327 GCA_964541075.1 uncultured Solibacteraceae bacterium
TCGATGGAGCTCCTCTGCAAATCACTCATCCGGGGCAGGCCACTCCCTACACATTCAGTGGTCTGGATTTTTCAGGAACGAGCACGGTAAGCGATCCACACATCGTCGCCACAGATTCAACAAATTCCGCGCCGTATCTCACGATTTATCTCGCGGGATACGACGGGACGGACTCGGAGCGATGGGTGGGTAACTCAGGAGCCGTGGTCACTTTCCCGCCTGAGGAAGAAGGACCATAGTAGATTCGCTATCGGCGCCTCTATTTAAAATGTCTTCGGATCTCCTCGTAGTCGGGGAATTTACCGGTTTTTAGTTTCGAGTAAACCAGCTTCCCATCGATGCTGACTTCAAAGCGGCCGCCATCTGACGGCACAAGGACGAGGCGTTTCACTCTAGCTTTAAGTTCGGTGATGAGTTTGTCGGTCAAACTGACCGCTTTGGGTTCGTAGTTTCAAGCCTGACAATAAATAATTTCGATTTCCATAATCCTTCCTAATTGTTGCCTAACCATTCCATCCGAAATTGAATCTGCTCGGGCCTGGATCCCTCGGTGATCGACCAACGTTGGTCCTGAAACTCGATCGGCACAATGGACAGATTCAACATGCGTTCTCCCCGCATCACAGTCAGTTTAATATTTTCTCCGACGCCATGGGAATGGAGACGGCTGCGAAAATTATCGAAAGTCAGGCGTTCGTCGCTGACGGCGAGAATAATGTCTCCGGAATCCAGTTTTGCGCGCTCCGCGGGCGAATTGGACACAACACGGCGGATTCTCACCATGTTGTTTTCTGCGCGTTCCACTTCGACTCCTATATACATGGACGACGGTTCACGGGCGACTTCGACGCCGAGACCCGCGCGCCCCATGTAACGGTTATAATCCAGTTCCTGCCGGCCCTGAATGTTCGCAGCAAAGAACTCCTTGAAGTCGGATCCCGCTACTGTTTCCACCGCCTCTAGAACACCTTCTTCAGGAATGCCCATCCCCTTGTCCGCGTAGTTTTCCATCAGACGCCTCATGACGTCATCGAGGCTCTTTTGATTGCTGGTCCTGCCGCGAATTTCAAGATCGAGCAACAGTCCGAGGATCTCGCCTTTTCGATAATAAGAGATGGTGTTGTTTTCCGCGTTGTCACTCCGCACCCAGGCGTTCCAGCTTGCTTCTTCGGCGCTCATCAGGAAGCGTCCGGGCGTGTGCTGATGCAGGTTGATTTCAAAGCTCATGGCGCCGTAGTAGTCCTGCGGCGTCAGTATTCCCGTCCGGACCAGCAGGAGCCTGGCGTAGTAGTCCGTCACTCCTTCTGAGAACCAGAGCAGACGAGTATGAACCTCTTTGGAATAGTCGAACGGACCCAGCGGTTTCGGCCTGATCCGCTTGACGTTCCACACGTGGAAGTATTCATGAGCTGCTACGAACAAGAAGCGCCGATACGCCGTTTGGCTGACGAAGTCGTTTTCTCCCACTGAAATGTTCGCGGAGTTCAGATGTTCGAGCCCGGAGCTGCCGGGCTGCGGTTGAACTTTGATGAGGAACATGTACTGCTTGTACGGAGCTTGCCCGAAAACAGCGAGTGTCGAGTCGACAATATCCTTCACATCAGAGACTACTTGTTCATCGGTCATTTCCATTTGTCGCCTGCTGAAGACCATGTAGTGGGGGCGTCCGCCCGCCTGGAACTCGAGCACCTTGAATTCTCCGATGAATGCAGGTGCATCGATGAAGATGTCGTAGTCGCTTGCATAATAGCGGTCGCCGCGTTTGTCCAGACCCGTGTAAACTTTCCACCCGTCGGGCGCGGTGTATTTGACACTGACCGGCACGTGCTTCTGGCCCGCCACGTACATGAAGGTTGCCGGACCGGAAACGTCTGCCATTTGGTCCGTAAGGTTCGTCGAAAACACCTGGTACCGGATGGATACGTCGTCCGCCGGAAGCTTTGCAATGCGCCATGTCTGCTTATCCGTCATCTCCCATTTCAAAACCTGAGTTCGCGTAGTTAAGGCCCGGAAGTCCTGAACGTTTCTCGCGTAGTTCCGAATGGTGTAAGCGCCGGGCGCCCAAGCCGGCATCGACACTTCAACGAAGGCATCGCGAATACCTGCGATGGTCATTTCAATTTCGTAAACGTGGGTGAGAGGATTGCGGATCGTCACGGAATACTCAATGCTGACGCCTCGCGCGGGGATTTGGTTCTCGGCGTAAATCACCTGCGCCGACGCCTGAACACGGGGCGCCAACAAGAGGATGACTAGGACCAGCGAACGAATCATGAAGTCTCCTGCGACCCTTGTATGAGTTCCTTCGCCCTCCGCAATATCGTCCTTTCCTGCGGATAGCTGGCGCGCCTGATGGCGTCATCAATGCCGAACCACTCAACCCGATCAACTTCATGGTCGTGTTGGGAAGGATCGCCACCAGTACACCTCAATAGATAGAACGTGACAATCTTAAAAATCCGGCTCGGAGGGTTTTCCCATTTTGCAGTGTAGGAATACTTGATGGTGTCGATCTTTGCGACAATGTCGCCCGCGAGTCCAGTTTCTTCGCTTACCTCACGCCGGGCTGCGTTTTCCGGCGCCTCTCCGGGTTCAATAACGCCCTTGGGAAGAGCCCAGGTTTCACGGTCGCGAGGCTGGATCAGTGCGACTTCCGCCTGTTGGTCCGTAGTCCGGTATACAACGCATCCAGCTGAAATCTCTCGTCGCGTCATCGCGTGAAGAGTTTACAATGCCGGAGTCGCGGCGGCCACTATAGGGTTGCCGGATCAGAGGAGAGCACATGGAACTGTTCACTCCAGCGGACTTCAAGATATTCGATCTCGCCGACTTCAATCAGCGTATGGGAGCGATCATCTCCCGAATCCGCCCCAAGCTGACTTCCATCGGAGAAGAACTTGCGCCGGAAATCAGCTCCCTGGTCGACCGGCAGCTTTTTGTCCATGTCGCGAAACACGCTCGCCGGACCGTCAATCCGCCCGATGACACATGGGCGGCGTTTGGAGTGAATCCGCGGGGTTATAAAAAGGATGTGCATTTTAAAGTGGCGATATCCAGAAACTGCGTCCGCTTTCTTTTCGAGGTGGGACCCGAGTACTACGCCAAATCCGAATGGACGAGCACCTGGCATCGCGAGTTCAAGCAGATTGCCCGCGAGCTGGCCGCTGGAGAACTCGCGTGGTTCAAGGATGAGCACGATGAGGATCCGGCGAAGCGGTTAAAAGACCTAACGGCATTGGAAATCGACAAACTCGGGGACGAGCTGACTCGGCGGCGCGATGGACAGCTCGTCCTTGGCCGTCGCGTTGACGCCACTGAACTCACGCAACTCAAGCCGAAGCAGGTTGCAAAGATCGCCCTTGAAGCTTTCAAGCCGTCGGCAAAGCTATTTTTGCTTCATGACGCGCGCGTGCTCGCCTGACCCAGCAATTCTGGCGTGACCGCCCAGAGAAGAGTCCATACGCCAGCTGCGTTCTTTTCAAGGCAGACGAGACCCGCGTTTGGAAACTGTACGGGACGCAAGTTCTCATTTCCCGTAAGCAGCAGGGATGTCAGGCGCTCGAGATGTGGAAGATGGCCAACAATAAGGATGTTGTCCGTATAGACCTTTAGAAAGTTCGCGACAACCGACGGTTCATCATCGGGAGCAAGGCCGTCTGCGTAGTGAGGTCCTGACGTCGTAAGCACGTTCTCGGCGAGCAGATGAGCTGTCTCTTCAGCCCGTCGTTTTCCGCTGTGCTGGATCAATGACACCGTGGCGCCCAGGCTATGGAGAAACCGACCGATAAGCTGGACTCCATCACGACCGGCTTCGGTCAGTCCGCGATTCGGATCTTCCTGGTTTGCTCTTCCGTGCCGAACCAGATATGCGCGCATGCGACCCCCTGACTTCATATTAGCGTTTCCGCAACGGACCGCAGTCTGTATATTTGCCTTTCAAGGTTCAAAGGTTTGGAATTTGTCTTCGAAACCGTTAGGCTATGATTGAGTTGTGACTGTGGACCTCGACAAAATTGTTCAAGCTGACCGTGACCATGTAGTCCATTCTCTCTTCCATCCGAGCGATCACCAGGATCCGCTGGTCTGGGTTAAGGGTGAAGGATCTGTCCTTCGATCCGCCGACGGGCGTGAGTTCATTGACGGGTTGGCCTGCTTGTGGAACGTTAACGTCGGGCACGGGCGTAAGGAGCTTGCCCAGGTTGCGGCCAGACAGATCGAGCAGTTGGCTTTTTCAAGCACTTACGCCGGCAGCACCAACATCCCTCTCGTTCAGCTTGCGGAAAAGTTGTCGTCGCTCACCTATCCTTCAATCAATCACTTCTTTTTT
>CAZIPZ010000265.1:0-4326 GCA_964541075.1 uncultured Solibacteraceae bacterium
AGCGGCAGGAATCACCGGAAAGCCGATTAATCATGAAGAGGTGCTTTCCATGGCAGTGCAGATGAATGCAGACCTAGGTATGGTGCTGCTGCGATTTCTGGAGACATGGGAATAGGTTCGCCAGCTACCTGAACCGCGTTAATTTACTTTCCACCAATCGTGCGCAGCAGCGATCGGTAACTGTTCGTCTCATCCACGAGGTTTTCAACCGGAAAATTCATCTGAACCCAACCCATAGCGACGACTCGTCCCATGGGATCTCTCGCGCCACCGAAGCCGCCTTGCATGTTGGAAACATCCTTGAAGCCTTCCTGAACCAGCAGGTCGGCGGCATACTGGGATCGGCCTCCCGCCTGACACCCGATGATCAGTCTCGCGTCTTTGTTGTATTTCGCCTCGACGACCCGGAGAAAATCGGGATTGGGCTTCATCTGCCTCGTTGCAGGATCAGGAAACAAAACCGGAATGTTGACGGCGTTCGGAACATGCCCGTTCTGAAATTCCTGTTCTGTGCGCACATCGATGTACGCAACAGCGCTGTCCTTCTGCAAAATTTCGTTCGCCTGTTCAGGGTTGACTTGCTTAACGTTCATGGCTGGATGACTCCAATATAAGGAAGGTTTCGATAACGCTGACGGTGATCGAGTCCGTAACCGACAACAAACTTGTCCGGAATCTCAAAACCGACGTATCCAATCTCGACATCAATGATCCGGCGTGCTCTTCGGTCAAGCAGTGTACACACTATAATGGACCGCGGATTTCGGCTCCCCAAAGTCCGAAGTAGGTACTTCACCGTGAACCCGGTGTCCACAATGTCCTCCAAAAGAAGAATGTCCTTTCCTGCAATGTTCTCCTCGAGGTCCTTTGTGATCCGGACCACGCCCTGGCTGCCCTCTCCATAGCTGGATATCGATAGAAAATCCATCGCTAAAGGCGCCTGGATCCTACGTGCAAGGTCCGTTGCGAAGAACACCGATCCCCTTAGGATCGAAATAAGTACGAGATCACGCCCGGCGAAATCGGTGGTGATCTGCGCGCCGAGATCCTCGACTCTTTTCCGAATTTGCTCCTCGCTAAAAAGCACTTCAATCAGTTCGTCGGGCATGGATCCTCCGCTCCAAAGTTTGACAAAAATCTTCGGTTGACACAAAACATGAAAGTGCTATTCTAAATTCAGGTCCCAAGAGATCGGGTTTTGGTCAAGTCGAACTCGAATGTGGAACGGCTGCTGTTGACGCACCGTAGAAAGTGCTGAGGCAGTTGTTACCGGCCAGCTGAGCAGCGCGGCAACGCGATGCAGCTTTTAGCGAACGGAACGCCAGTTCTGAACGCGGAGAGCGTCAAGGCGAGCAGGACAACACAACGAGATGGACGCCGTCTTTCAGACGGTCGATTAAACGCCTGAGGTCACTTGGGACCTACTTATTTGCACGGTCCTCATTCTCTGTGTTCCCGTCCAGGCCATATTTCCAAATCAAGTTCTGGTAGTCCTTTTCGTACAAGATTTTTATATTCACGCCAGGATAGAGTTCGCGCAACCTTCGCACTTTCTTATTCTTCTTAGTCACGTGAGCTTGTTTCATGGTTGTTAGTTCAATAAACAAGTCGAGATCCGGGAGGTAAAAATCTGGCGTAAACGCCGAGATAACGTTCTTTTCGTCGTCCCATTCAATCGGAAAGGTCCGCGGCTCGTATTCCCAGCGGATCCTGTAAAAATCCATGACCCGAGCGAATTCACGCTCGCTTGAGTGGGCAAATTCCGGCAATCGATTTTCAAGGGGAGCAATCTCGGCCAACTGGGCGACATCCAGTTTAGCCACAAGAATTTCCTCGCGCAGCTGAACCGGGAGTTCAACGGCCTTTCCTTCAATTCCCTTCGCCTTTGCAGCCTTTGCAATGATTTCAACCGCGACGTCGTTTGAGAAGTGATCGATGTTCAGAACGAGATCGTAATGGGATGGATCGCCCCAATCCGCGTTGTATAAAAGGCGAATGAAAGTTTCCTTTTCGTGATCTCTGTCATCGATGAGTTGCTCGGCGCCAAGACGATCCAGATTGGCGAGGCGCATGACTCTCGCGATCCGATATGGTCGCGGTGCAACGATCCGTACGTGAAGAGAGGCAGCGACCGAGGCAAAGAGAAACTGAGCCCCGCTCCCGAGAATTACAACGTTCCGAAGAGCAGCCGCCTCCGCAATTGCCGATCGCCCGATTTCTTTATAGATTTTGGCGTCTCTCTTGATTCGTGCGAGTTGTTCAAGACGAACGGGAAACTGCTCTCTGATCAGTGCATCCATTGCGCTGTGATCGATAAGTTGAAAGTTCAGATTCTCAGCAGTCGCCGCAGCGATCTCACGCCCACCGCTGCCCGTCTGACGCGAAATGGTGATGATCGCCATATACTCTAGTTATGCGCTTTCTGGGTGTTGATGTCGGAGGAACGACAATCAAGGCTGGTCTCGTTGATCAAACGGGACAAGTCCTCGAGTCCCGAAGCACGCCGACCATAATTGACGACCTCGGCGGCTTCCTGTCAAACCTAACAGAACTGATCCGTGATTTTCAAAAATCATGTGTCATCGACGCGGTCGGGGTTGGCATCCCTGGACTCCGCAACATCAAGACCCAAAACATTGAGGTTTCACCCAACATCCCATGCCTGAACGGCGTCAATCTGGCAAAGGCTGCGGCCGACCAGCTTCGCATCGAGGTTGTCACAGAAAATGACGCAAACGCAGGAGCCTATGGGGAATTCGTCTGCGGAGCTGGTCACGGTCTTCAGCATATGATTTATCTTACGATCGGGACCGGTCTCGGCTCAGGCATCGTCTTGAATGGGAAATTGTATACGGGGGTTTTGGGCTATGCAGGCGAGTTGGGTCACACGATCGTTCAACCCAACGGACGCTTGTGCGCATGCGGGAACCGCGGATCCCTGGAAA
The DNA here is from genome assembly GCA_964541075.1 of uncultured Solibacteraceae bacterium. Classification (GTDB taxonomy): domain Bacteria; phylum Acidobacteriota; class Terriglobia; order 20CM-2-55-15; family 20CM-2-55-15; genus CAZIPZ01. Next base: position 2,946 of record CAZIPZ010000265.1, read on the forward strand.
CCTTGGTGTCTGCGACCGGAATGGTTGCCACGGCGCAAGAAAAAGGCCGCCGCGACCTCGTCACATCAGCCATGATCTACGACGCGGCTGTGCGAGGCGACGCCATCGCAATCTCCGTGTTCGAAGAAACAGGCTACTGGCTTGGAGGCGTTTGCGCGAATCTGATCAATCTTTTGAATCCGAACATGATCGTATTGGCGGGAGGGGTGATGGCGTCGGGCCCGGCTCTCTTGCAACCGGCTATCGATGCCGCGCGCCGGTATGCCTTTCCACCCGCCTTCAACGAATGCCGGATAGTACAATCCACGTTGTGGCCTGATGCAGGAATCATTGGCGCCGCATTACTAGCACGGGACCGTAACAACGCGTAATACATCCAATACTTTATGTCTTTATCCCATATACGTAATTTCTCGATCATCGCGCATATCGATCACGGAAAATCTACACTGGCGGATCGCCTTCTCGAACTAACCGGCGCACTTTCGAAACGCGAGATGTCCGCCCAGGTTCTAGACGCCATGGATCTCGAGCGCGAGCGCGGAATAACGATAAAAGCAAAGGCAGTCCGGCTGAATTACCATGCCGAAGACGGCTCCGATTACATATTGAATTTGATCGACACGCCCGGACACGTTGACTTCAGCTATGAAGTGTCGCGCAGTCTGGCAGCGTGCGAAGGGGCTCTGCTGGTCGTGGATGCCTCGCAAGGCGTCGAAGCGCAAACTCTCGCGAATACCTACCTTGCCCTTGATCACCATCTCGACATTATTCCAATCATCAATAAGATTGATCTGCCAGGCGCCGAGGTTGACCGCGTCCGCGAACAACTCCACTCGATCATCGGCATGACCCCGGACGAGGCAGTCCTGATAAGCGCCAAGTACGGCAAAGGGGTTGAAGCTGTCCTTGAAGCCATCGTCAAGAGGATCCCTCCTCCCAAAGGCGCCCCCGACGGTCCGCTGAAAGCGCTCCTTTTCGATTCCTGGTTTGATGTGTATCGCGGAGTTCTTGTATTGGTGCGTTTGATCGATGGCCACATTCGGAAAGGAATGAAGATCCGGCTGATGTCCAACAACCAGGTATATCAGGTGGACAGTGTGGGTGTGTTAAGTCCCAAGATGCGCGAAGTGGATGAACTCAGCGCCGGTGAAGTCGGTTATATCGTCGCGAATATCAAAGTCGTTGCGGATACAAAGATCGGCGACACCATCACGGAGCACGATCGACCTACGCTTACGCCATTTCCCGGCTTCCAGGAAATCAAGCCTATGGTCTTCGCCGGCCTCTACCCTGTCGAGCCGAATCAGTACGAAGGCTTGAGGGATGCTCTTGAAAAACTCCGGCTGAACGACTCTTCCTTTTTCTATGAGCCGGAGGT
>CAZIPZ010000266.1:0-4319 GCA_964541075.1 uncultured Solibacteraceae bacterium
CGATGGCTGGGGTCCCGACGCCATGTAGTCGTAACGCCAAGGACTCCAAAGAACGTCCATATTACGGCAGCGGCATCGGCGGCGTGGCTGGATCGGCCGCACCGTCATTGATCAGATCTTTCAGTTCCTTGCTTGGCTTGAAATAGGGGACTCGTTTAGCCGGCACCTCAACCTTCTCTCCAGTTTTCGGATTGCGGCCGACCCGCGCATTTCTCTGGCGCACCCTGAAGCTGCCGAAGCCTCGGACTTCAAGCTTATCGCCTGTCTTTAGTGCTTTTATGACGCTCTCGAATAAAGTGTCGACAATGACCTCTGAGTCTTTTCGCGTCAGCTCCGTAATCCGGGCAACTTCTTCAACCAGGTCTGCCTTGGTCATGATCTTTCACTCCCTCATCTGCTTTGCGTCAGTCCCAACAGCCAGCAGCAATATTGCTACCTCTGTTCGCACACAGCGCACTCGCATGCGTCGCTACGGCATCAGGCGGACCCACGCCAGGTAAAGTGTTATTTCCACAAATACTGGAAACGGATTTGAGACTTTAACGTTCGCCCGTCGAAAGGATTCAACCGCGACAGGTCTGTCGTCAAGAGATCCAATATTGTCACGCGCTGCCGACCGACGTGGATGAGTCGAGGTTTCCCAGAGATTCCGGCCATTTTTGCAGTTAGATCCACGGCGTCCTGGAAGTTGCCGATCTCATCAATCAGCTTGCGTTGTTTGGCATCCCTGCCTGTGAATACTCGACCGTCAGCCAGAGTTCGCACTTCCTGAAGGTCGATGTTGCGGCCCGAAGCAACAGCCTCAACAAATTGTACGTACATGTCGTCAATCAGGCCCTGAAAATACGTCTTTTCTCTGTCAGTCAACGATCGAGTGGGCGATCCAGTATCCTTAAACTCTCCGCTCTTGAAAACGACATCTTTCAGTTTCGCCCATTCCATGAGGTCGCTGTAGTTCACCCATTCTGCGATCACACCTATGCTTCCAATGATCGTACCCGGGTTCGCAATAATCTTGTTCGCGGCGCAGGCAACGTAATAAGCGCCCGAAGCTCCAGTCGAGGATATGTAAGCAATGACGGTTTTGTCCTTCTTTTCCCTTAAGCGCCGCACTTCGGCGTAGAGCTCTTGGGAAACCGCCACGCCGCCTCCAGGGGAATCGATGTTCAGAAGAATGGCTCGTACGGAATTGGAGTCTTCATACCGTTTCAACTGGGTGAGCACAGACTGGGATTCGAACAGTTCCCCCTGAATATCGATGACTTGAACACGGTCCGAGAAACCGAATTCAGCTCCGTCGTCTTCGCCAACGGTCATCAACACGGCGAGGAAAGTAATGGCCAGAAGCACAAAGGCTCCTCCGCCGAGGAGGAGCCAAATGAGCATACGATTTCGCATCGTAATCAATAGAACCCGGGCAATTGGAGCACGGTCAGCAAGTTCACGTTCGAATCTGCAGGTTTGTTAACCGACGGCCAATCAGCCGCAGTCACGAATTGTCCTTCGCGTGGAACAAGTCCGCCAAAGTAGCGCTGCCATCCGCGCTGTCGCGATAGCTATGGTATTCCTTGCGTTCAGCATCTTCAGCAAGCGCGCGGTGGCTCAGGCCGATCTTCCTTTCGTTTGGACTCAGCTTGATGATCTTGAATTCCGCGTCGCTTCCGACCCTGAATATGTCTTCCATTTTCGGACGTTCCGATTCATCGATCTCGGACATGTGGCACAGACCTTCGATGCCTTCGTCAAGTTCGACAAACACTCCAAACGGAGCATGACGCACAATGCGTCCACGAACGCCGTCACCAACCTTATGACTGGCGAAGAATTGGTCCCAAACATCGGGCTGCAGCTGTTTAATTCCCAGGGAAAGACGATGGTTGTCGGTGTCGATGTTGAGGATGACCGCCTCGACTCGTTCTCCCTTTTTCAATACCTCCGACGGATGCTTGATTCTTCGCGGCGAAATGTCCGACACATGAACCAAACCGTCGATGCCTTCCTCGACTTCGATGAAAGCACCGAAATCCGTAAGATTTCGAACACGTCCGCTGATGATCGATCCAATGGCATAACGCTCAGCCAGTGTGGTCCAGGGATCCGGTTCCGTTTGCTTCATTCCGAGGGAAATCCTCCGATTGTCCATGTCGACTTCAAGAACAACGGCTTCCACATCCTGGCCCAACTGCAGCAGCTTGGAGGGATGCTTTACACGCTTGCTCCACGACATCTCCGACACATGGATCAACCCCTCAACTCCGGGCTCTAATTCAATAAATGCACCGTAGTCCGTCAGATTAACTACGCGTCCGGATACCCGAGCGCCAGGAGGATAGGAATGGCGCACCAGCGTCCAGGGATCAGGAGTGAGTTGTTTATAACCGAGCGACACCCGCTCTTTGTCGCGGTCGTATTTCAGGATCTTGACATTGATTTCGTCACCAAGATTGAACATCTCAGAAGGATGGTTCACACGTCCCCAGGAGAGATCCGTTACATGCAACAAACCATCGATGCCGCCAAGGTCGACAAAAACGCCGTAATCTGTAATGTTCTTTACCGTACCGCGAACTTCGGCATCTTCCTTCAAAACTTCGAGAGTGAAAGCTTTCTTGCGCGCCTGCTCGTTTTCCAGGACAAGCTTCCGGGAGAGAACGATGTTTCCTCGCTTTCGGTTCAGCTTGATCACGCGGCACTCGATTTCTTTGCCCTTGAGGGCGTCGAGATTCTTCACCGGCCGGACATCAATTTGTGATCCAGGAAGGAAGGCGCGAATTCCGATGTCCACGGACAAACCACCCTTGATGCGCTCTACGACACGTCCGCGGATGATCGAGTTGTCGTTGTAAGCGCGCTCCACATCTTCCCAAACCTTGACCTTCTCCGCTTTCTCTTTGGAAAGCACGATGTGCCCATCGAAATCCTCTGTGTCTTCGAGCAAAACATCAATCACATCACCGACTTTCACGGTGGGGCGGCCGCTGCCGTCCATGAATTGGGAAACGGAAATGACACCCTCGGATTTGTATCCGATGTCGACCACAACATCCGTGTCCGTGATCTTGAGAACCGTTCCTTTCATCACTTCGCCTTCTGCAAACTTACGGGTCCCGTATTGGTCTAGAAGCTGCTCGTAGTTTTCGTCCTCCTCTCCTCCTTTTGGAATTGCAAACTGACCGGTTGCAGGCTTTTCAGTTCGCGCGCGCTCTGCTCCGGCCAATTTTCCGGGTTCGTTAACCATTGTTTTCGTTTCCTCCTGGGATAATTGCAAAACTCGTAAGGTATCGAATTTTGTAACCCATTGCAACCACTTGACGGGAATTCGTAGCGACCAATCGGGGGTACATCAGGTGGGATTTGAGAACACACGATGTCCTTACGCGACAGTGGCTTAATGGTGTTTGTAATATATGCAATGGATCAGGGGAAATCAAACATTAACTTGGCCTCCGTGAGCAGGCTGGGCTTGTAAGCTGGCTCGTTATCCTTATAATTGGATGGTTCGGAGGCGTCCAAATGAAAGCAGCTATTCATCCCAATTACGTCGAGGCAACTATCAAGTGCGCCTGCGGCGAAACTTTTAAGACCCGCTCGACTAAGCCCGAGATTCACCTTGAAATCTGTTCCAAGTGTCATCCCTTCTTTACGGGGAAACAGAAACTAATCGACACTGCCGGTCGCGTTGAACGATTCCAGCGCAAGTACAAGAAAACATAAGTTCAGGTGGAATCCATGTTGAAGTATCTAAAGCACTTGATGCTGACGGCGACTTCCTGGGCCTTGAGTTCCGGCGACGACATCCTCGTAGGCGGACAGGCGGTTATCGAAGGCGTGATGATGCGGTCACCAAAGGGCTACTCCGTCGCCGTTCGCAAGCAGGACGGCACGGTGAAGATCCTGAAAAACGTCTTGAAAACTGCCGGTGAGAATCATCGCTTGTTCAAACTCCCCATCCTTAGAGGCGTTGGCGTTCTGGGTCAGGCTTTGGTGCTGGGCATCCGAGCACTTCGGTTTTCCGCCGATGAGGCCTTGGCCAATGAAGACTCTGAGGACGCGGGCCGTGTGAAAGAGCGAAATACAGCTAAGGTTCCTTCATGGATGATCGCCGGGAACCTGGTCCTGGCGCTTGGCATGAACATTCTGCTGTTTGTCGCCCTGCCGCTGTTCCTCACCAGGGTCTTGCAGGGACAACTCGGTTTTAGCAGTTCATTATTATTTAACGGAGTTGACGGGTTCTTCCGCGTCCTCGTGTTCGTAACATTCTTGTACTCGGTATCCCTGATGAAGGACATGATTCGCGTCTTCCAATATCACGGCGCCGA
>CAZIPZ010000267.1:0-2475 GCA_964541075.1 uncultured Solibacteraceae bacterium
TCGTCTGAGACTTTTGAATTGAAAAGTCTCACAAGTCACCCACGACTTTTGCTCCGTGGGAATCTGCTGACTCCGATCTCGATCGGAACAGCACCCTCCTGGTTCGCTCGCAAGAGGAACAAAGGAGGCTCACAACTCGCTGGCTCGGGCTTTAGCTGCCTGGCCGGAAACACGTTGTTTTTCCGTTCAGAACAGCTTGGGCGACGACCAGTGCGGCGCTTCCTGGCTGTTCTGTATTTCTTTTAAGAACAGAAAGGAGAGCGCAAATGTCCGTTTCAACAGGTAATGAAATGTTCGTGATCTCTTTAGATATCGATTCGATGGGCAAAGCTACCGAACGGATTCCCGATCTGGAGAAGTCTGCGCAGTTGCACAACACGCTACTGCAAGGTCTCTTTCCGGAGATCCGAGTAGCTCGACTCCACGTTCCCGCCGGCATCCTCGAGGAATACCAAGAGGCGCTGGTTGAGAAAACGATGAAGCGTGTCGATATCAACGGCACTCAGTTCCGTTTGATTGGCGCCAGCGGCTCCGCAAAAGATGGCAAGTTTTACGCTGTCGAAGCCAAGTACGAACGCGCCATCGCTGAACGCTTTTTGAACTGGCCGCAAGCTGCGATTACTTATTTCGGTGTTCTCGTCTCACCTTGCAAGGTTCGCATCGAGGCGACTGAAGTGCGCGTAATCGTGGTACCCGATCACGAATTCGGGACGAACGACTGCCGGGGTTGGATTTCGAGATCCCTCTTCCAGGCGCTTCAACAAAGAGCCCGCGAGAATGGTCACGAGCTGCCCAACAACCGGTTGTATCAGTTCCGTCTGGCATTCGACAGCACGCAAGCGAAGGGCGCATGCAAGGTGATGGAGGATGACGTGGCCGAGCATCTCGGTACCGATATCATTCTTCCGGAATCGAGCGTGAAGCCTGAATACAAGGGGCCATCGCGATTTTTGGATCTCTTTCGGTCGGAATCGCGCCGTCTTGAGGTTCGGACGTACAACGGACCGATCGTATTCGGTATCCGTGATGTGTCGGAAAATCGAGAGTTCGAGTCGAGTTACACGCTGATCGAACATGCGTCGTGGGAAACTCTGAAATCGGAGATCCTGCCGTACGCTTTGGCGCAAGCCCGAAAGTTGAAGGCCGCTGCCGAGGAAGGAAACTACGAGGAGCTTTTGGAACTTCTCGGATCATCTTCCGCACAGCAGCGTCTAGATACCGACGAGAACGCTGAATCGGCATACACCAGCCGTGAGGCGACCGTCGTCGAGGCGGTTCTCAAAGTCGATCCCACCGGCTACCTTGTCAAACACCCCTACATCAACCAGCAGCTCAACAAGCTACTGGCCCGATGGACATTCAAGCTGTGCACCGGCGGCGGCTTCAGGATGCCGGCGTTCGCATTGGCGGACGACGGATTTCTGACGCTGTGTAACGGGCAGGTCGTGGCCGCATCGGATTGGATGCCGCTCGATCGCGCGATCACTTCGGTTGAAGCCGAATGTGGTCTGGTCGTCCGCTATCCCATCCGGATGTTCGAAGACTTGCTTCCGTATCGGCGGTACTCGGTGAAAGAGATCGTCGAGCAGTTGCGCAGCATGATCGAATCGCAGCAAGGCGTTCGAATGGAGGTGTTGGATATCTTAAAGGTCCTCGAAAGCCAGATCCTTCTCAAGGGAAGCCTCACTCTTCACTCGAAAACGGCCGCCAAGAATGGAGGAGACTTTGACTTCGACCTCGTATGTGTTGTCGATGGCGATGCGTTTCCGAAATTCGCGGAAGACCGTTTCAGACATCAGGAGCAGGCGCCTGTACAGAAGGAGAAAGCCAAAAAGCAAAAGAGTCCGTGGTGGAATCTGGTTCAAGTTGCCAACAAAGCGAAGGGCAACGAGATTGGCTCAATCACGGATCTTCAGACCTCGTGCATTGCCGCGGGTCAGCCCGAGTTGGCGCATGAGCTCGTTCGGGAACTGCAGAATGGTGGATCGTAAGCGAGTCAGTGAGATTCGCAAGCAGACCAAGACTGCACCGTGGCTGAAGTACAAGCATGAAGACCAGGTATCCCGAATGCCCGTGTCCCTTCCGGTCGAACCCACCGACAAAGTGGGTTACTTGTACAACGCGGTTCGCAATGAAGTCGAAGACTTCTTCCGAACCACCCTCCCGATCGGCGATTTCCACGGCGTCATCTCCGCAGCGACGTTTACTCAGGAGATGTACGACGAATGCAAGGAGATCAATCGCCTCTACGCGGCTGAAATTTCACGAATCATGTCGCGTAAAGGAGATATCGAGAAGCAACTCGCCGAAGCGGAGACTGAATATGAAGCCAAGCGGTCGGACGACGATCGAAAGACTCGCGAGGCTGTGCGCCGTAAGCGCAACTCTGCGCAAATGGCGTCTCTGTCTAACAAGGAGCGCATGAAAGATGAGCTGAAGGCGCTCGTGATGCTGGTCCGAAAATGGGCAGACGAG
>CAZIPZ010000267.1:2485-3335 GCA_964541075.1 uncultured Solibacteraceae bacterium
CGAGAAAGAGGAAAACCGGCGTGGATGGTGTCAGGCACTGCACGCTGTCGTGTGCGGTGGCCGGAGCAAAGGTTCTCTGCTCTGGCATACATTCCCGCAGGAAGCGATTGACATGATCGCAGAAGAAACCGGGAGTCGCCCCGTTCAAGTTGCAGCTCCGGAGTTGGTTGATGGAGAGATCGAATTCGACGGCGAGGGACGCGTGTTCCTGGTCGAAAGAATCAGCGATGGCACCGATCAAGCTCAGGAACGTAGAACATTACTCCTCCAGGTTAAGGAAAACGGCGACATTCTCCGAAACGGTCAGCGCGTCAGTCGGGTTCATCCATTCCCGTTGAAAGCTGGGCGTGGTGAAGTCCGAAACGGTCATGTTGTTTTTGAAGGAATCCCGCAAAAGCCCACCGTCACCTCCACTCGTCCTGCCTAGAAACAACCCGCACCATCCAGGAGGCTACCGGCCCGACCGGGCCTCCTGGCCTTTTCCTCTTATCAATTCGAAGGGAGACCAATCATGAAAGAGTTACTGTCCGGTGTTTTAGCTTTGGCACTCGCGGTTCCAGTACAGCGGATCGAGACGGAACAACCGAATCGAGGAACAGTGAAGCGAGTGGAGACCGCGATGAATCATCTTACGGTGATTGAACTTGCCGAACCCGTCGTGATGGCGGCCGCTGGAAGTCCGTCATTCAAGATCGAACGACAGGGCAACAAAGTTCTCATTCAACCCCTTGAGGAAGGAGCTTCCACAAATCTCTTCATCTGGACTGCAACGGGCAGGTTCAGTTACGAACTGGCGCCGGCGGTTTCCGTTGAGACGATGCACTTCGCGATTGACCAGGAGGTGACGTTG
>CAZIPZ010000267.1:3345-4241 GCA_964541075.1 uncultured Solibacteraceae bacterium
TTGCGAACGCAAGCTCCGCCGCCGGTGCAAACGCCACCGAATGAAAAGCAGGAGATCAGCGGCGACATTCTTCGGTCTGGAAATCCGGTCCGAGTACTTGGTTCAAGGCCCGACGCTTCGCGAGTAGGTATTGTGATCACAGATGTGTTCGAGAGCGAAGACCACTTGATCGTCCGATACACCGTGGAGAATCGAACCAGACAAGCGCACGTTATGGGTGCGCCTGAAGTATTCGTGCTGCAGTCTCCTAAATCGCCGGTCTCGCTGCTGGCATTAAGGCATACGCAAATCGACTCCGATCTGGCGAAGTCCATCCGAGGTAAGGGAGAAGCGTCCGTCCCGATCATTGAATCCGAAACCGCGGCACGGATTGTTCAATCCGGCGAGCGCAAGCCCGGACTCTTGTCCTTGCGCTTTGCCCCGCAAGATTCACAACCGGCCGTATTGCGAGTCGTGTTTCCCTCCAACACAGCACCCATTTCGATCACTCTTGTTCTTTGAGGTCGCGCCAACATGAGCACCGACGAAAAAGAAATTTACGGGCAACTGTGCGGGTTTCTCGATCGGCAGCCGGACATGAGTGTCTCGAAGATCATTAGTGGCTGGTTATTTGACCCACTCAATTGCTTCGATCCGAACTCGCGCGCGCGACCAAAGCCAGAGATGCTCATTGTTTTGAGCTACTTATTGCTCATGGGATTCATGTTCGCAGCCTTCAACCTGCCGTCGTGAGATGACCCATGGACGGTAACTATAACCAGCCCGGACGCTTAGTGCGTCCTCCGCTCATCAGTGAGACAGGCATCCTGGTGCTGTTCATCGGTGGCGGCGCCTTTTTCATCCTTATATATATAGCGACATCACGTCTGCACTTCACGATGCGGCAAATCCAGGAG
>CAZIPZ010000268.1:0-4174 GCA_964541075.1 uncultured Solibacteraceae bacterium
CGGGTAAGGAATTGGTCGCACGCAGCATTCACGCGCTCAGCAAGCGTGAAGGGAAGGCGTTCATTGCTATCAATGCCGCCGCGATTCCTGAGAGCCTTATCGAAAGCGAAATTTTCGGCCACGAGCGGGGCTCCTTCACCGGTGCCGTGGGCACCCGTGCCGGGTGCTTCGAACAGGCCAATGGCGGAACACTTTTCCTCGATGAGATCGCCGAAATGCCTATGTCGCTGCAGCCGAAGTTGCTTCGCGTTCTCGCCGACGGCCGCGTCCGCAGACTGGGAGGACAACAGGAATTCGTCTTTGACGTGCGGGTGATCGCCGCCACCAATCGCGATCCGCTCAAGGCCATCGAAGACGCCCGTCTCCGTGAAGACCTTTACTATAGGTTGAATGTTGTTCCCGTCGCGCTGCCTCCTTTGCGCGAACGCCTGGACGATATACCTGTGCTTGTGCAGCACTTCATTATGGAATTCAATCGTAAACATCGTCTCAACATAGTCGGAGTTACAGACGAGTGCATTGGAATGCTCAAGGCGTACGCCTGGCCGGGCAACGTTCGAGAATTGCGCAACGTCATCGAAAGAGCCGTCGTATTAGCCAAAGGAGAATGGATCCAGGATCGCGATGTCTCTTTATACGTCCGTGAAGGATCGGGTTACGAAAAACTGGTATTTTCGGTTGGCGAAACAACCGTTGCCGACGCGGAACGGGAACTGATCCTGAAGACGCTCGAGAAGGCCGGGAATAACAAGGCGGAAGCGGCGCGCCAGCTCGGTGTTGACGTGAAGACGATCTACAATAAGCTCAAGGCATATAACATCGAGCCATGAGAGTCTCGACCCGGATTATCCTGGGTTCTTCGGTCCTCATTATTCTCACCCTGGTTGCGCTCGCCTATCAGGTCTCCGCGATTCATCAAATGCAGTCCGTCAATCGCGATCTCGCATCGATGGATTTTCTCGCCGCTTCAACCGCTCTTCGAATGCTGCAGGAAGGCGAGGCCATCGAAGAATTCTCTAAAAAGTACTTCACGGTCGATCCGCCGTTCTACGAGACGCAGTTCGGTGATGCTTTGGTCGATTTTTCCGATGACTTGAATTTGCTCGTGCGAACGGTTCGTTCCAAGGAAGAGGTTATAGAGGCGGAGCGCCTCACCAAAGCATGGGATGATTTTCAGGCGGAGGTGCGCAAACAGAAGAATGATATCCGCGGCGGAGCGAAGGATTTTTTGCCTGCCTCGCTGTCCGCGGCGATCACGCATTTCCAGGCGCAGACTGACAGGACCTACAATGTGATTCAGCAATCCATTCGGACCAGGGTGACGAATGCGGCGGAAGTGGGCGCCGCAGCGGAGCGTTTCTCATGGATTTCCGGAGTTGTAGCCATCGTATTGAGCACGATCGTCGTGATTCTGATCGTGGGCGCTATTAATCGCCCATTGAGGAATTTGACCCGAAGCACCCGAATGATCGCCAAGGGACAGTTCTGGCACCGTCTCCCCGCGGAGGGCGGCGATGAATTTTCAGAACTCGCCAAAGACTTCAATACCATGAGCGCGAAACTAGGTGAACTGGATGCAATGAAAAAAGACTTTGTTTCGCACGTTTCTCACGAGTTGAAAGCGCCCCTTGCGTCTATACGCCAGATCGGAAATTTGCTTCTGCAGGAAATTCCCGGACCGTTGGTAGAGCAACAAAAAAGGCTTCTTCGTTTGAGCTACAACAGCGCAGAACGTCTTGCGGCAATGGTCGGCAACCTACTCGATATCTCCCGCATGGAAGCCGGCACAATGGAGTACGAAGTCGACAAACATGATCTCGTGTCGCTGGTGCGTGCTGTGGCTGAGGAATTCGAGATTCAGGCGAATGAAAAGGGGATCGGCCTTCGACTGGAAAATGATCAACAATCCATTTTTGCAGAATGCGATCGTGATCGTCTTGTTCAGGTGATCGGCAATTTGTTCGAAAACGCCCTGAAGTTCGCCCCTCCGGAGTCAGACATTGTGGTCCGCGTTGACAACCGGGATGGAAACGCGCTGATCTCGGTTACGGATTCGGGCCCTGGAGTTCCTGGCGAACATAAGGAACGCATTTTTCGAAGGTTTCATCAGGTGAAGCAGGGTAAGAAAATCGCGGGACAGGGCGTGGGACTGGGTCTGGCTATTTGTAAGACGATTGTCGAAGCACATCGAGGAACAATCTGGGTTGAGGACAATCCGTCTGGAGGAAGCGTATTTAAGGTGACTCTCCCGACCATACTCAGTGCGGAAACGGTGCAGTGCAAATGAAATGGATTTCGATTCTTTTCATGGCACTCATTCTGGTTGCCTCAGGCTGCCAGAGACGGTCTCGAGCACGCGTACCAAGCCTTCCTCCGCCTGCGGCGGCTCCGTCTCCGGTAGTGGTCACGCTCGACAACGCCAACCGGGCTTTCAACCAACGGAACTATTTAGAGGCGGTTCGATCTTACGAAGAGTATTTAAAGCTGGATGCACGCGGCGCGCACCGTGACGAGGCGCTCTTTCGTCTTGGGTTGATCTATGCGACAGTCGAAAACCCCGGCCATGACTGGATCCGGTCCACGCTTTTTCTGAAACGGCTCGTGTCGGAACACCCGGACAGTCCATTGACCACGCCCGCAAATGTGATCATCGGTCTTTATTCAGAGGTCACTCAGCTTCGCGCCGATTCCCAAGCGCGGGACCAGCGCATACGACAGCTCAGCACCGAACTCGACAGGCTCAAGAAGATCGATGCGGAACGGCGAAAGCTGCCGTGATCATGGAGATCTTCCAAGGTTTCCATCAACAGTTCCGTTCGTCTCCCTAACAGAATTCTTTCAAGCCTCCCATATTCAAGCAATTAGCACAAAGGTCTCTGGCTTGCCACTACGTTATCGCGCCAGGTTAAGGCGTAATAGAAGAGCTTTAAGTGGGAAGTAAGTGATTTTGAACTGAACTGACAAAAGGCGGCGCGACAGCGCCGCCTATATTTATCCCTCCAAGCTTTTGGATAGACCCGCGATTCCGGAAAAGGAGAAAGACGGCATGAAAAAAACACTACTCATCATGTTGATGGCGATGGCGACCCTTTCCAGCGCCTGTATGGCATCAAGAAAGTTTGTTCGAAATGAGGTCAAGACTTCGTCGGATGCGCTTAACGCGAAGATCGAGAACAATGAAGGCGACATCAACGAACTTCGCGATGGTGTTGATCGCGTCAATGGACGCGTGGCCGGCGTTGACGGCAAAGTGTCCGAACTCGACACTCGAACCTCAAGCCGGCTTGAGACGCTCAATGGTGACGTTCAGAACGTCAATCAGAAAGCCAGTCAAGCTCAGGCGTCTGCAGATCGTTTGTCCGGAGCCGTGGACCTTCTCGATCAGAAATTCGCCGGCAGGAACAACTTCTCGGTTAGCTCCGAAAAGGCGATTCAATTCAGATTCAACAGCGCCCAGTTGGACGCCGAAGATCGCACAATTCTCGACGAGGCCGCTCTGATGCTCTTGCAGAACCCGGATGCTCTGATCGTGCTCGAAGGAAGAACAGATTCAACGGGTGATGCAGAATACAACATCAAGCTTGGCGAACGCCGTGTTGAAGCAGTGAAGCGGTATCTGGCTGTCGACAAAGCCGTACCGGTTTACAGAATCCACAACATCAGTTTCGGTTCGGCCCGCCCGATCGCATCGAACGATTCACGCAGCGGCCGCGAACAGAACCGAGCCGTCATTATGACGATTCTTGTTCCTCGCACCGATCCTTCGATGGTTTCGCAATAGTCATTCGGGAACATAGGAGTGGTCCGCTCCTATGTTCCTCTTTTCACCCGCCACACCACTTCCATCAGAAGAAACAAGATCAACGGCTCCCACGTCAGTCCGCCAATAATATGCCCCAATGTGTGCACCCCAATCGTGGCGCCGAATGAGTATTCGGGCGCGTGAAAGATCGTGCTTCGGCCGGTCGCCCACGTGTAGCTGAGCGCCGCTGTCTCCACTATCATATAAGGAATGATCAATGCATATGCGCCTTTGAAACGCAGTGAACGCGTAGGAAGCGTCATACCAAAGTACACTGCGCCTATAGTGATGACGACGCTCATGCTCACGAATCGAACGGCGACCGTAGGAGCCCCACCCATATTCAGAGCGAAACGAAGAGCGCCCGTCCCG
>CAZIPZ010000269.1:0-4161 GCA_964541075.1 uncultured Solibacteraceae bacterium
GTGGTTTCGGCGCTGGGCGCCTACTTTTCGCATTTGCTTCCCGGCGTGGAGGCAATCTGGCGCGTGGTAGAGCTTGTCGTCTCGCTTGGCGTAATCACACTGCTGTTTGCCCTGCTCTTCAAGTATGTTCCCGACGTCGAAGTTGGTTGGAAGGACGTGTGGATCGGAGCGGCCGCCACTGCGGTCCTGTTCGTGATCGGCAAGTATTTGATCGGACTGTATCTCGGAAGGAGCGCCATCGGCTCGACATTTGGCGCCGCCGGATCGGCTCTGGTTATCCTTGCTTGGGTGTACTATTCCTCGCAAATCCTGTTTCTTGGCGCCGAATTTACGCAGGTCTATGCCAACAGATTCGGTTCCCGAATCGCGACCAGAACGGATCGAGCGGCCTGAATGCAAAATGATGATCAGGCGCCATATTAAAGTCGTTGTCTCCATTGCTCCGTGCATCGGACTCCTAGCCGGAGCCGCTTTTCTAGATTTCGTAGTCGAAAGAGGCCACCTGTTCACCGCTATGAATCGTTACGAGCGCGTTATGAACATTCAGCGACCACAAGAGGGACCGGATATATGACGTGATCTTTTCAGCGTTGAGGTCCTTGGTGAAGGAAACGTGAACGTAGTGCATCTCGCCGCTTTTGACGATCAGCATTGTCCCGATGTTTTCGCGCCCCTGAAAGAAGTGCCATCCATCCGTGGACTCGGTGCGAAGAAACCGCGATAGATCCAGCGTGTAATCCGAATTCGCAAAGACCAGAAAGTACTCTTGAGGGCGTTTATATTCTTCCATGTGCGCTTAGACGCGATGTGTGCTGGACAGTTATAGCCGCCGGATGTGCAGTTAGGCGGCGTGTCGGATGTATCGTTCGAGCGACGCCATTTGCATCTGCCAGCCCTCGTCGTTGGCCCGGTAAGCTTCGACGCGGCGCGACAGTGGAATGGATTCGAAACCGGACTCGACCACCGTCAGCCATGTTCCTCCAACGGTGGCTTCGAGTTCGAACGTGACGAGGGTTGTTGGTTCAGAGGAATAGTTGCGCTTCGAGTCTACAGCGTGGGGATGCCAATTCCACGACAAGCGGTGTTCAGGCTCCACAAGGCAAATGCTGATTTCAAATGGAGAATCCTCATAGCCCTGGTGTGTGACTTTCCCTCCGAGATGAGCTCCCGGCGCCAACGGTCCGTTGAGATCGACGCCGAACCATTCGCGGAGTGCGCCGGCATCTGAAATCGCTTTCCACACCTCAGCGCGCGGCGCTCGTAGGAAGATGCTTTTCTCAATTCGCTCGGTGCTCATACCATCTCTTCTATTAGCATACCCTGAAGACGATCAGGCGTAGACACCCCTGTGCGGTTTCAGTAGTCTCCTGAATTTGAATTGGAGTCGATAGCTTAGATAACAATGCACGGGATCAACCAAAACGGGGACATGGACAAAAAGCGGACAGAATTCGGGGACAAACCCCAATTTCTGGAATGCAGAAATCGGGGTCTGTTCTCGAATTCTGCCTATCGCTTCCTGCATGAGCGTGTGATCGAGCCCTTTGCGATAGATGATGCCAGTGTGGCCGAGAGACGGCTAAGACGATGGTGCGACGTTTCAGCCAAAGGGAATGCGAAACGGTTTCGCAAGCGGTTGGAATGGGACGGCTGGAGTGCTGAGCGAATCCTTCCTTATCTTTCGGGTCAACCAATCAAGGCGTCGAAGGATCCGCCGGAATGGTGCGATGTTTTGCGCGAAATGGTCGATGCCGCCGACCGGGAGACTGTTCCGGAGGCGTGGGCGGACGATGTTCCTTTTAGGGAAGTAGTTTTTCCCGCCTTGTCCGTGGGCCGAAAAAGATTAGAAGCGCAATGCAACCCCCTCAGCGTCCTTTCTAAGGAAGCCTATCAGTCGCTGCAGAGGTCGTTGCTGCGTCGACTATCCAGGGTCACCCTTAACGTTCTCAGCAATGAATTTTCGGATTTTAGACCTGCGGGCCTCGCCTTCATCGGACTTGTCGTCGGAGAGACTGAAGAGCCCCGCTCGAGCGAATATTACGATCGATTCCTGGACCACCTTTTCGCCGACCATTTTGCGGGATTATTTTTGAAGTATCCCGTGATGGCTCGCCTCACCGCATCCATCGTTCAACTATGGTGCGCGGGGACTCTAGAGTTTATTGATCGTTTCCGGCGCGATTTTCCTGGAAGTCGAATGACTCAGGTGCAGACCGACCTGTCGGATCTCCATTGCGGCAATCGAAGCGTCATTTCCATTCAACTGGATTCCGGAAAGAAGTGGGTCTACAAACCAAAGGACGTTGGATCAGAGGCGCGGCTTAACTCCTTTCTCGACTGGTGCAATCGAAATGGATCTCCCCTCGCTTTACGTACGATTTCCATTATCGAGCGAACGGACTATGGATGGGCGGAGTTCGTGGAACACCACTCATGTGAGAACGAGGCGGCTGTAGAGCGCTACTACAGGCGGGCCGGTATGTTGCTTTGCACCCTGTATGTTCTCCGTACGACGGATTGCCTTCGCTCGAATCTGATCGCGAGCGGGGAAGACCCGGTTCTTGTCGATGCAGAAACAGTCATGCATCAGCGCCTGCCGGAGCAACGTCATGACGTGTTCATCAATTCGGTTCTCGGTGTCGGACTGCTGCCCGCGTGGCTCGGCGAGCGCCGCGATCTCGATGCATACGACATCAGCGGATTCGGCTCTTCAGAAACCGCAAGAGCTCTCTTCAAGAAACTCACCGTCAAGTTCGCCGGTTCAGACATGATGACTCTCGCATATGAAACGAGAAGCCTGCCGCCGAGTTCCAACATGCCGGTGCTGAATGGACAAACGGCATGTTCCACGGACTATGTAACTGAGATCATCGACGGATTCGAAAGCATGTACGCGTTTTTCATGAGCCGTCGACGTCAGCTGCTGCGGTCCGATGGACCCCTGGCCTTGTTTAAGACGCAACGCGCTCGTTTCATGCTGCGCTCCACAGGCGTATACCGCCTTTTGATCCAGAATGCATTCAAGCCGGTGCGCCTCTGCGACGCTGCGGATTGCAGCATCGAACTGGATGCTCTAAGCCGGGCGTTTCTGAATGACGCCCACAAGCCGCCGACCTGGCATTTTCTCGCGGAGGAGACCAAGGCCCTAGCTCAACTGGATGTTCCTCGATTTGAAACTGAACCCGATTTTTCTGGCGCCCTGAACACTATTCGAAACATGCGCGAGGCCGATCGGAAGGTTCAGGCTCAACTCATTGCGGAGGCTTTTCGTTGCCATGCGGTGAAGGCCGACTATCAGGATGGAGAAAAGAGCAGCACCAATGATTTTGTCGAATCGATGCCGGTCGCCGGGGTGGATTTCCTCGCCGAAGCAAGAAGTATTGCCGAAGCCTTGATCGAACGGAGTATTCCAACATCGCAGGGCGGGAGATGTTGGATTGGTCCAGCACCGACTGCCGTGGGCCGCCGGTTCCGGCTGGCGCTGCTGCCAGAGGATCTTTATTCGGGACGCGCCGGCATCGCCCTGTTCCTTGCGGCGCTGTGTTGCGTGACCAATGTGAATGAATACCGGTCTGCAGCTATAGAGGCACTCGCAAAGATTCGCGGCGGCCCTGAATGGGCGAACGGGATGGGGATTGGCGGACTCTCCGGCATCGGATCGATTGTGTACTCCCTTGTGAAGGTCAGCCGGTTCCTCGATGACGCCGCGCTGCTCGCCCTTGCATCGAACTACTCCCGGATGATCGATTCAGACCGCATTGCGGACGATCGACGCCTTGACGTTGCACACGGCTCAGCCGGTGCGATTCTAGCGTTGCTTTGCCTCTATGATGAAACCAAGGATCCGGAGGTGATCGAGACGGCCGCACGATGCGGATCGCACCTCGCCGATGAGTTGATCACGGCCATGCCGAAACTGCTCACCGGATTTTCGCATGGGGCGGCAGGCATCGCCTTTGCGCTCGCGAGGCTCTCGCGCGTTACAGGAGACACCCGGTTTCTGGACGGCGCGCACCGAGCTATCCGCCATGAGTCATCACTTTTTTCGGAGGCCGATAGGAATTGGCCGGACTTGCGGGGCGGCGGCCGGGAAGAAGATCGGTTCATGGTGAGCTGGTGTCATGGAGCTCCGGGGATTGCATTAAGTCGCCTGCCAAATCC
>CAZIPZ010000270.1:0-4160 GCA_964541075.1 uncultured Solibacteraceae bacterium
AGGAATCAGATGGAAGATCCGGAAGTACTGGCAAAGCAGGACGCGGCAGTAAAGTGGTGCCAACAGGCGAGCGGATATTCCGCGAGTTCCGGTGGGAAACCGTGGCAGTATGTTTTGATCCCACATGACATCATCGCAACCAATATGACAATCGCGGGATTAAGTAGGCAGAATAATTGAAATCTCACGCGACGTCGCCCCAACACGACTTGACTAATCCAATATGTTGAAAATCGCGCCGAAGCAGTCCGCTAATGTATCGATTGAAAATGCCCGAAGCAAAGATGGCGGTGGTTAAATAACCCGTTCAAGCTTTCCGCAGCGCGAAAAAGTTCTTTAAGACCACGGGGCCGATGCCGTGTACGGCGAGCAAGACGCTGGAAATAGACGTTTTGTCTTTTGTCTTCAATAGCGCTTCACATTCTTTTACGCCTGTTGATCGTATGAAGGCTCCGAGCGATGCGAGCCTTTCTGCGATTAGGTGAGTCAAATAGACACCTCGATCATACCCGCTCCTCTGCAGCTTTCCCGCAATCTGAGATACTGTAAGGGCGGCCAAGTTCTCAGGCGAAAGCAGTCCCTGTTCGCGGAGCTTTTCGGAAAGGCCATACGCTTTCTCAAGCGAGTATTGATTAACGGCGAGAATGCAAACTATTAAGTCGTTCCAGATTTCATCGAGATCCGTGTCCACTTTCTTCTTATCTCACCTCCCGAAAGGGAACTCCCGAGTTCCTTACCATATCCCGGTCGCTGCCGAGATTGTAATTCATATAGCTCTTGCTGAATAATCGCTGGCGCTACTTCGGTTCAGCGAAGGGATGGCGATATTGTCTTTACAGATTCTGGCGATTTCGGCTGAGATCATTCTCTGCGCGCAGCAGATGGTAGAACCGATGTGAGAATTGCGATGCTTCCGTCCAGATTCCTTTCGATTGGTTGATCGCATCGGCGCGCGGCTGTCGCGATCAGAATACGGACTACTTTATGACGGAACCGGCGCATTGCCCACGGTGCCGCGCCGAAATTTCCGAAAAGACTTTAGTGGAGCCCAATGGCGGTTGGGAAGTGGATGTCTCACCTATTTGTAACGTTCTGGTTCAATGACCGAATCATCGGTTGGTTCCCAGATACGAACGCTCGTCGATGCAGCCGCAAAAATTCAAGGATTTGAAAAAGGTGCACTCAATGGCATCAAATCCCGCTCGCCGTTTTAGCCATTTCAAGATATCGGCAAAGCGCGTTCGCGAGTCTCATTTGCTGGGGAGTCTGACATTCCGCTTCGAATAGTCGGGCATTCGCAACAAGGAGAGCGGCACAGCGGGCGCGCGAGATGGCGACATTGAACCGGTTAAGACTATAGAGAAATTCCATACCGCGAGGAGCGTCCTCAGCCGACGATGTCGTCATCGTATAAATCACGACTGGGGCTTCCTGGCCTTGGAACTTATCGACAGTTCCAATCTGCGCGTTTGGCAGGCGCGCGGCTAAATTGAAGACCTGCGCATTATAAGGCGCGACAATAAGGATGTCCTTCCAATCCAGGGCATGCGTTTCGCCATTCATGTCGATCCATGAGACATTGGGTTGCAAAAGATCCCGAATTGTGGAAACGACAGCATCCGCTTCTTCATCTGAACTCATTTGATTACCTTCGTGATTAACGGGAATAAACCATAACCCACCTCCAGCAAATGCCGTCGGTCCCATGATCGTTTGAGTCCCGAGTCCATCGTGAGGTTGCAGACGATTGTCATAAAACAGTTCAGAGATGAAGTTGCATATGGATGGTGCCAGCCGCCACGTTTCGCTCAGAAAAAGTCCTGATTCAGGCGGCATTGTGGCATGACCATCGAGAACGTGTTGTAGCGCAGAAACATCGACGCCCGGCGGATGACTTCCCTGCAAGGGTTGTTCTAATTGTTTGGGATCTCCTAACAGCACGAGGTTCTCAGCCGCTTGTGAGACTGCAAGTACGTCCGCCAAAGACATCTGACCGGCCTCATCCACAAACAGAACATCAACCGATCCCGCAAATTCCGGTCGCGACCACAACCATGCAGTTCCTGCAGCCACCTGCACTTCACCGGCTTCCAAAGCCTCAAGGACCTCTGGATTATTCGCGGTTTCTCTAATGTCTGGATTTTCATGCTCCGATTTATCTGCTACTTTTTCGATGCACCGGATGGTCACTTGCTCAACTTTCGCTGCACGTGATACTTCCTCTAGCAATTTTCGAATTACCTTGTGACTGATCGCGGTGATACCGACGCGTTTGTGTTCTCGAAGAAGCGTACAGATCATCCGCGCGGCTGTGAAAGTCTTTCCCGACCCTGGAGGCCCTTGGATCGGCAGCACGCCCTGGTCTAGTTGCAGCGCGATCCGTTGCGCTTCTGCCACAACATCCGCATGTGTACTGTAGAGTTCCCCGAAGGCGTCAACTTTTCGCCGGGGCGGATTGCGGAGTAGCAAATCGCGCGCCGCGCGATGTTGTCCGGCGACATCTATCCCGTGATCTGCGACCCATGTTCCGAGCCTGAATAGTGATTCGGCTAAGTCCGTTGCTCGAACAACGCTGTGGACGAAAACCGATGTTGGATGAATCTCGGTCATCGCACCGCGCTTCTTCACGTCAATAGTGCGTTGACCGATATCGATGGCTGTAACAATCCCGAAAGTCCCACTGGAAGTCTCCAACTGGTCGCCTTCGCGGACTTGTGTGTCTTGTTGGGGAAACGCGTACCGGTCTACTTGCGACCTGCCCGACATTCCCAACCGCTGAACGATTCTTAGCCCTGATGTAGCAAAGCGTTCATCCAAAAGTTCTTCATCGGTCAGCGATCGGAGACGGAAGAATTCCCACCATGGCGCTTTTTCTTCCCGACGATGAAACTCCAGCATGTGGGCTAAGAGCCATCTGGCTCGTTCTTCTCGGCTATGCTCCTCTGGAGCGTCCGGTATATCGCGGAGGAGGCGATCCGTTAATGCGAGAGTACGCTTCCTTCGTTCGTCCACGGCTTCGCTCGGGTTACCAGCTTGAACGACAGGTCGTCCTATATCATTGCCGGTCGCGACTACATCGTGTCTTATTTCTTCCAGCCAGTTTCGTAGCCGGTGCGTGGAAAGGCAGTCTTCCTTGTTGTAGGCCTCAACAGTATTCAGCACTTCAGATGGAATGCCTGCCCCCTCGTTCAGCTCCAACGCACATTCCATCGTGCGCAAATTCTCTTTCGCGTCTCGAAGATCGGTTTTCCTTTCGAATCCAAAAAACATCTCTAGATCTTTTAGTGAGTATCTTTCGACACTCGCACGCAGGGCTTGTTTCACGACTCCGTGGAGATCCACTAATAGCCCAGCTCTCAATATCCGATCCATTTCGTCTTCCCGTGTGGCATACCGTCCCATCAGACGTTTCAGCGCGGAAGGCTCATAGTGAGAGAAATGATAGATGTGCAGCGTCGGAAACCGTGACCAGCGTTCGATGATCAAATCGATAAAGGATTCGAAGATCTTCCGTTCATTGGGCCGATCGACTGCCCACATTGAGGTGTATTGTTCCTCGCCTGCTTCATTCAATGCGACGTATCCAAGCAAGTATTCAAGCCCGCCTCCCTCGACGAACGGATCGGCCTCGAAGTCCAGAAAGATGTCACCCGGAGATGGTTCAGGAAGCCGGGCAAGCCCACGTTGTGGTACCAGCCCCAACAACTCGCGGACGGGCTTACCGATCTCTCGATATTCAAATTGCAGCCGCGCCTGCTCGTGGATTTTCACATAGCCTTCAAGGGAGCCACGTTGCGGCCGGCGCTGCATGGGCATAGGCAATTCAGCGAGCTCTGCAGCTTTGAAATTCCTGCGACGAATGAAAGGTGATCATCCTTTCGCCTTCGGTCGTTGCAGAGGACCCACCAGTTGCAAACTTCGCAGTATGCGACGGGTTCGGGGTAAGTCATCAAATTCGAGGCCGCAACAACTGTTCTTTCAAGCCGCGACTTTACAAGACGGTAATAGGCGAGAAAGTCCTCCGAGCGGAACGTTACATGATAGAATTCACGTTCCGTCGAAATGACGTGCATGCTGTCCGTCATCACACACTTAGTTAGTCAGAGGAGATCGTAATAAAAGCACAGCTGCATTAACCTGCAGCCTTACGTTTACCTCTC
>CAZIPZ010000271.1:0-4147 GCA_964541075.1 uncultured Solibacteraceae bacterium
AGAGTCCCTGGCTTGCAGCTCTCGTTTCATGGGCGCCTTTTCTTTTCCTGATTGGTTTCTGGATCTTCTTCATGCGTCAAATGCAGAGCGGCGGCAACAAAGCGCTCTCTTTCGGAAAGAGCAGAGCTCGGCTGCTTACAGCCCATCAAAAAAAGGTAACGTTCAAAGATGTGGCTGGAGTTGAAGAAGCCAAGGAAGAACTTCAGGAGATTATTGATTTCTTGAAGGAACCCCAGAAGTTCCAGAAACTCGGCGGCCGCATTCCAAAGGGCGTTCTATTAGTCGGTCCCCCGGGTACGGGCAAGACTCTGCTCGCACGAGCCATTGCAGGTGAAGCGAACGTTCCCTTCTTTTCAATAAGCGGATCGGACTTTGTTGAGATGTTCGTTGGAGTCGGCGCGTCACGCGTGCGCGATCTGTTCGAGCAAGGCAAGAAAAACGCCCCCTGCATCATCTTTATCGATGAAATCGATGCTGTTGGACGCCACCGCGGTGCGGGCCTTGGCGGCGGTCACGATGAACGGGAACAGACGTTGAACCAACTGCTCGTGGAAATGGACGGCTTCGAGTCCAACGAAGGCGTCATCCTCGTGGCGGCCACCAATCGGCCCGACGTGCTCGATCCAGCCCTACTGCGTCCCGGGCGATTCGATCGCCGCGTGGTCGTTCCTCGGCCTGATGTTAAAGGACGCGAAGGCATCCTTAACGTTCACGTCCGTAAAATTCCTCTTTCCGACGACGTCGATATTCCTGTGATCGCGCGCAGCACGCCGGGATTCTCTGGGGCGGACCTCGCCAATCTGGTTAACGAGGCCGCATTGAACGCCGCTCGCGTGAACCAAAAGACCGTCACGCACGAGGATTTCGAAAGCGCTAAAGATAAGGTCCTGATGGGAGTCGCGCGTAAGTCCCTCATCATCAATGAGAACGAAAAGCGCGTCACTGCGTACCACGAAGCAGGCCATGCAATGGTCGCCGTAATGGTGGAAGGCGCGGATCCGCTGCACAAAGTCACAATCATTCCTCGCGGAATGGCGTTAGGCGTAACTCAACAGTTGCCTGTCGACGATCGTCACACTTATCCCAGAGCGTATCTGGAGGGCCAGCTCGCCATCATGATGGGCGGACGCCTTGCCGAGGAACTGTTTCTCGGCACAATGACCACCGGCGCCGGAAACGACATTGAGCAAGCGACCGAGCTTGCCCGAAAAATGGTATGCCAATTCGGAATGTCGTCGTTGGGACCAATGACCTTTGGCAAACAGGAAGAACAGATCTTCCTGGGACGGGAAATCGCTCAGCATCGTGACTACAGCGAACATACGGCGCTGTCAATCGACGAAGAGGTTCGAAAATTCGTCATGAACGGATACGAGCGAGCGAAGTCCATTTTGAGCGAAAATCGCGACGCGCTCATCCGTATTGCAGAAGCGCTTCTCGAACGTGAATCGCTCGATGCGGCTGAAATCAAGATGCTCATCGCCGGACAGCAACTCGAAGAGAGACGATCTCCAAGAGTCGAGCCGAAGAATGAGAAGTCTACTCCGGCGCCTGCTAAGGGAGTCGTGCGGCCAGCTCCATCCATTCCGCCGCATGAAAAACCGGCGCCGGCCTAGAGCTCCAAGCGCGATGAGGGCTTCCGACTCCAACTGAATCGATTCTTATTCGCTCCGCGTGATCAAGGCCTGTTGGCCCTGGTCACGCGGTTCTCGTTTATGCGTCCACGTTTCCATTGGGTTTTGCCTCGAATAGAGATTCCGCTGGGAAGCCGAACCGCGATCATGGGCATTCTCAATGTGACTCCAGATTCCTTTTCCGACGGCGGAAAGTATTTCAATCGGAATGCCGCCATTGACCGAGGCAAACAGATTGAACAGGAAGGCGCCGATATACTCGATATAGGAGGCGAATCCTCAAGGCCCGGCAGCGAGCCGGTCAGCGAAACTGAAGAAATGCGGCGCGTTTTGCCGGTGATTGAAGCTCTTGCATCAGCGATTCGCATTCCGATTTCTGTCGACACGTACCGGGCTATGGTCGCCGCGCGCTCTATAGAAGCTGGCGCCCAGATTGTAAACGACATTAGCGCCTTCCGCTTTGACCCGCAAATGTCGAGGGTTGTGAAAGATTCCGGCGCGGCAATCGTGCTCATGCACAGCCGCGGGCAGCGCACGGAGCTTCATAAACAGAAGAGAATGTCAGATCCACTTGGTGTGATCACCGACGAGCTTGGCCAGGCCGCTCACGATGCGCTTGAGGCTGGAATCCCGAGAGAAGCCATCATGCTGGATCCTGGAATAGGCTTCGGAAAAGCCGCGGAAGAAAGCCTAAAGGTTTTAAAAAACCTCAATGAATTTAGTAAACTGGGATATCCATTGCTGGTCGGCACGTCTCGCAAGTCATTTATCCGATTCATAACTTCAGATGGTCCGGATGCTCGTCTTTACGGGACCGCCGCAACTGTGGCTTTGGCAATCGCCAACGGAGCCCATATTGTTCGAGTGCATGATGTTCTACCAATCAGGGTCGTGGCGGACGTGGCGGATGCAATCGAGAAAAGCAGCGGTTAAATCGTGGATCTTTTGAGCTATGTTTAGCAGCGAAGCGTTTTCAATACCGATCCTCACCTGGCCGGCCGTGCTCGACATTCTTATTGTCGCGTTTCTCTTCTATCAGGTCCTTGTTTTTATCAAGGGAACACGTGCGGTGCAGATGGCGCTCGGCGTGACGCTGATCGTCGCATTCTTTTACTTTTCCCGCTGGAGCGAACTGGAAACAGTTTCCTGGCTGTTGACTAACATTCTGCCGTACTTCGTGTTCGCTATCATCGTGATCTTCCAAAGTGAGATTCGCCGCGCGCTTGCTCACTTTGGAAAGGCGCCTTTTTTTAGTGGGTTTTCAGGCATCAACAGAAACGAACTGTACGATGAGATCGTCTTGGCAGTGACCACGCTGGCTTCCAATCAAACGGGTGGACTCATCGTTATTGAACGCGATATAGGTTTAAAAACGTATATTGAAAGCGGCATTGCCGTCGACGCCGCAATGTCGTACGACTTGCTCGTCACTGTCTTCAATCCGTCCGTTCCACTTCATGACGGCGCCGTGATCATTCAGAACGGTCGAATCGCTGCGGCGGCCTGCTTCCTACCTTTGACAGTCAAACCGCGCTTGAGCAAAGAACTGGGGACGCGGCATCGCGCGGCTATCGGCGTCACGGAGGAAACTGATGCGGTGGCCATCATCGTTTCCGAGGAGACGGGATCCATAGCCTTTGCGCACGACGGCGAAATTGAGCGTTTTCTCGATGCGGATACGCTTCGGTTGCGTCTTAAGAACGCATTTGAACGGAGATCGACCTCCGCTGTATCCCGAGTTGTGACCGAGCGCGCCGAGCACAGCATGGACGGCTGAGATGGACAGAATCAAGCGCCTCTTCACGCACAACTGGTTTGAAAAGCTTTTTGCACTTTTGCTCGCGATCATGCTTTGGATGACGATCGCGAGCGATACCTCATCCGAGATCGGATTGGAAGTGCCGCTCGAATTTCGAAACATTCCTCCCCAGATGGAAATTAGGGGCGACACCGTCAACTCTGTTGAAGTGCGCCTTCGCGGTTCATCAAATCGGATTAAAGAAATTTCCGGACGCGATATTTCAACAATGATCGATCTGGGAGCGATGAAAGCCGGAGAAAAAACGATTCTGCTGTCGGCCGCCAACATCCAGGCGCCGTTCGGCGTAGAAGTGGTTCGTGTGAATCCTTCTCGAGTGAAGTTGACCCTAGAGAAAACGGTATCGAAGCTTGTACCTATTACCGCCAACATTCAAGGCCGGCCAGCAGCGGGCTATGAAACAGGTCGTGTGTTGCTCAATCCGGCCGCGGTGGAGGTGCAGGGTCCTGAGAGTAGCGTCGCCCCTTTGGAATCAGCATTGACAATACCAATCAGCATCGAGGGAAAATCGTCGGACCTGCAGCAGAACCTGGATCTGGATGTTCCGGATCCGTCAGTTCGACTGATGGTGGCGACAGTGCAGATCCACGTCGAAATCGTGAAAGAAAAGGCGCATTGACGTAAGGCCGCTCCTTCCTTTTACTACCAACTATGGAAAAGCTTTTTGGAACCGACGGCATTCGCGGACGCGCAG
>CAZIPZ010000272.1:0-4126 GCA_964541075.1 uncultured Solibacteraceae bacterium
GGCCCGTCTCATCCCGACTTCCGTCGTTTACGACCAGCACCTCGAAGTCGTTAGTTACTTTTTTTATTTCGTTCGCCACCGTGCGAACGATGCCTTCGATTGTGTGCTGATCGTTATATGCCGGAAAGAAGGCTGTTATTGAAGTCCTCTCCAACTCCTAGCCAACCTTGCTAACGAAAAGTGGCATGATAGTAAATTCACGAGTCAGTGCTGTCAACAGGTTTGCCAAAACAAGTGTGGTTCGCACATCAATTGTCCGCTTTTGACCGAGGAAACCGAGGCCTTGAAACGGCCGGAGGCCCGGGGGTGTAACCGTGGCACTCGGCAAGGACGACTACCTCAACAACTGCGGATTCGCGGCATCGGCACGCCAGTAAGCGAACATTTCCTCAACAGCTAATACATTGCCGAGTTCAGTCGCAAAATTCGCCGTGCCTGCAGTTCAAGCGGTTCGGTCTTTGCTCCATTTCCAAGCCGCGGCGTCGACGGTCGATAAAATGCATTTGATTCTCGCTACCGGACACTAAGCCAGATCCGCGTGTATTAACTGGAGCAGGAAGACTCTCCAACTGATGGGATGCAGTCGCCACCTTTTTTCGTCACGCCGTACGACGTTGGCGGGAATCTGTCTATTTGATGGACAAGATCGGGGAATGCTCTGACAACTACTTGAAAAACAATGAAGCTACGCTTTGGTAAATCGCCTGCTTAGATAGAGGCAAATCATTTAGCTCGTTCCCCAAATTCAATCCCACAAGGAGCTCCGAATGGAGCTCCTTTCCTCCCTTCGTTATACTCAACTGCAATGATTGCCTTTGTTGTCCGTCGCCTTGCGTTAACGCTTCCCGTCGTGTGGATCATCGTCACTCTCGTTTTCGGTTTGATCCACATGGTGCCTGGAGATCCAGTGGCGCAAATGCTGGGAGAAGGAGCTTCAGTCACCGAAGTCGAAAGGATGAGGCGCGAGTTCGGATTGGATCGGCCGATTTGGGAACAGTACCGAAGTTATATTGGGGGTTTGTTGCGAGGTGATCTCGGTGTTTCCTTCCGCAACCAACAGTCGGTGGCGACTTCAATATTGACTCGATACCCGGCGACCATTGAACTCGCGTTGGCCGCGACTCTGTTCTCCATTGCTCTCGCTCTCCCGCTCGGAGTGCTTAGCGCCGTGCGCCGAGGCCGCACCGCCGACCGGACTGTAGGATTTGTGAGCCTGCTGGGCGTATCACTTCCAAGTTTTGCGTCCGGACCGATCTTGATTCTTATGTTTTCGATCACGCTGGGTCTGCTGCCTGTTTCAGGGCGTGGCGGATTTCTCAATCTCATTCTGCCAGCCATCACTTTGGGTGCGGGATTGGCGGCGATCACGACGCGAATGGTTCGCGCATCCATGCTCGAGGAAATTCATCAGGACTACGTTCGCACCGCAAGGGCGAAGGGCCTGTCGGAGAGTACTGCAATTTTCAGGCATGCTTTACGAAACGGCCTGATCCCGGTGATTACAATCCTGGGCCTTCAGATGGGCGTGTTGCTCGCAGGTGCGATCGTCACCGAGCGAATTTTTGCATGGCCCGGACTGGGCCTCCTCACGATTCAAGCGATCAATGCTCGCGACTATCCATTGGTTCAGGGATGCATCCTGACCATTGCGTTGAGCTACATTTTCATCAATCTCGTAACGGACCTGCTGTATTCCGTTGTGGATCCACGCATCCGATATGACTGATTTCTTTCGGAAGAACCGATTAGCGCTTGCCGGCCTCACCATTATTACGAGCATCGCGATCTCGGCGGTGTTCGCGCCGTGGCTGGCTCCTTACGACCCAACCAAACAGGAACTCGCGGTTCGGCTGCAGGGCCCCTCGTGGCAGCATCCTTTTGGAAGCGATGAACTGGGCCGCGACCTCCTCTCGAGGGTGCTGCTCGGCGCTCGCGTAAGCATGCGGGTCGGAGCGACCGTGGTGCTCCTGGCAGGCGCCATTGGCACGCTCATTGGAGGATTCGCGGGATATATCGGTGGGAAGGTGGATGCCTTCGTAACTGCGATCCTGGTGAATTCCCTGATGGCCTTCCCAGGCATTCTCCTGGCCATCGCCCTCGTGGCATTCCTGGGTCCCGGTCTGGACCGTCTGATTTTCGCTCTGGCAATCCAAGGATGGGTAGGATATGCACGACTGGCCCGAGGACAGGTTCTTAAAGTTAAGACGCTCGAGTTTGTTGAAGCGGCGCGCGCCCTTGGCGCCTCAAATGTCCGAATATTCTTCGGACACATCCTTCCCAACATCGTTCAGCCCCTGCTCGTTCAGGCCAGCGTCGGCATGGCCGGAGCGATTCTTGCTGAGGCGACCCTAAGTTTCCTCGGCCTGGGCATTGCTCCACCCACGCCAAGCTGGGGAGCAATGCTAGATTCCGGTCGTGACCATCTTTTTGACGCCCCGCACATGGTGGTCTTTCCTTCTCTCGTTTTGGTCCTAACCGTGTTGTCTTTCAACTTCTTAGGCGATGCGCTCCGGGACTGGTTGGATCCCAAGACCGTTAAATAGCCGCGCCCACCCATCGGCGGCTCTTTATGTGCACTCTGATTTCTGATCGGAGGATTGTCACCATCATGTCTTTCAGGCGACCTTGGGCTCTTCTGTGGGTGCTGGCGGTTTCGGGCGTCTTCGCGGCCGCGCCCGCGTATGCGCAGTTGGACGGGGCTGAACATCGCGGCGGCGAAGCGAATCTCGTTCTTCCCAACCTTGACGAAGCGACTTTCTTCGGCGGTGTCAGTGGTTCACTGCTGCTGACTGGAGGTCTTGTGATCGCCGGACTGGGCCTTCTGTTCGGCCTGGTCACGTATCAGAGGCTTCGCGCTATGCCGGTTCACGCCGCCATGAAGGAAATATCGGAGCTGATCTACGAGACATGTAAGACTTACCTGCTGACTCAGGGAAAGTTTCTGCTTATCCTCGAAATCTTCATCGGATCAGCTATCGTTTTTTACTTCGGTATTCTCCAAAATTTCGAGGCCTATCGGGTCGCGGTCATCCTCATTTTCAGCTTGATAGGAATAGGCGGCAGCTATTCGGTCGCCTGGTTTGGAATTCGTGTCAACACCTTTGCGAACTCAAGAACTGCGTTCGCCAGCCTGAGAGGCAAGCCCTTTCCCTGTTATGACATTCCGCTTCGCGCCGGCATGAGTATTGGAATGCTCTTGATCAGCATCGAACTGTTCCTGATGCTGGCCATTCTGCTCTTTCTGCCTAGAGATCTCGCCGGGCCATGCTTCATCGGATTCGCTATCGGCGAGTCCCTCGGAGCTGCAGCTCTTCGTGTTGCCGGAGGCATCTTCACCAAAATTGCGGATATTGGTGCAGACCTCATGAAGATTGTCTTTGGAATCAAGGAGGACGATGCGCGCAATCCTGGAGTGATCGCCGACTGCACGGGCGACAATGCCGGCGATTCGGTTGGGCCTTCAGCCGACGGTTTTGAAACATACGGAGTCACAGGCGTTGCACTGATTACGTTCATCATGCTCGCGGTTGGGGATCCACTCGTCCAGATTCAACTGCTGGTCTGGATATTCGTGATGCGAATCCTGATGATAATTGCGTCTGGCCTCAGTTATTTCATCAATGACGCCATCACGCGTTCCAAATACGCCGACGCCGACACGATGAATTTCGAAGCTCCATTAACGCATCTGGTGTGGTTGACTTCGATCATGTCTGTCGGTTTGACCTACC
This sequence comes from uncultured Solibacteraceae bacterium, assembly GCA_964541075.1. Taxonomy (GTDB): domain Bacteria; phylum Acidobacteriota; class Terriglobia; order 20CM-2-55-15; family 20CM-2-55-15; genus CAZIPZ01. The sequence goes on from CAZIPZ010000272.1 coordinate 3,732, forward strand.
TGCTCTCCTGGCTCCTCATCCCTGAACTCGGCAATGGAACCTTGTGGTGGAAGCTTTCAACAGTTATCACATGCGGCACTCTGGCAGGAGCAATCATTCCGGAGTTCGTGAAAGCGTTCACGTCAACGGAATCACGCCACGTTCGCGAAGTCGTCATGTCTTCACGCGAGGGAGGAGCTTCATTAACGATTCTGTCCGGTTTCGTTGCTGGCAACTTCAGCGCCTACTGGCTTGGGATGGCGATTTTGCTGTTAATGAGCATTGCGTTCTACATCAGCACCCTGGGCCTCGGTGCGGTGATGGTGGCGCCCGCCGTTTTCGCATTTGGTCTCGTTGCGTTCGGGTTTTTAGGTATGGGGCCAGTTACTATAGCGGTCGATTCGTATGGACCCGTC
>CAZIPZ010000273.1:0-4119 GCA_964541075.1 uncultured Solibacteraceae bacterium
CTCGAACGCCCGCATTCGGACGGACTTTCTGACTCCTCACGCCTGTTGAACTGGGCCGAACTCGACGCGTTCGGGACAGTTCACGCTCTTCAGCCTGCCTTCGGTATTGGAATGCGCTTTGAGTCATTAGGCTCCCGGCGACTTGAGCTCTGTGACACAATGAAGCGATGTCATCAAGCAGCGTCCCAACCCCGGATTTTCTTTATGGAACGGCTTGGAAGGAAGATCGCACAGCAGGATTAACAGAGCTTGCGGTGCGAATGGGTTTCCGCGGCATAGACACCGCGAACCAACGCCGGCACTATTTCGAAGCCGGCGTGGGACAAGGTCTTGCTGCAGCGTATCGCGCCGGACTGGTCACTCGAGCAGATCTCTTTCTGCAAACCAAGTTCACATATCGGCCCGGTCAGGACCACAGACTTCCTTATGACCCTTCCGCCGAGCTTTCCACTCAAGTGGCCCAGTCGATGGCCAGTTCTCTTGAGCATCTCGGAACCGATCACGTCGACAGCTTTGTCCTTCACGGCCCCTCTTCTGGTTACGGCTGGTCTGAGGCGGACGAGGAAGTCTGGAACGCCATGATAGAGGAGCGCAAGAAGGGGCGGACGCGACTTCTAGGAGTGAGCAACGTTTCGTTGCGGCATCTTGAGCAGATGATGGATGTTCATGAAGAGGGACCGGCGTTCGTCCAAAATCGGTGCTTTGCCCGTTTTGGCTGGGATCGAGAGGTCCGGGCGTTTTGCCGGCAACGGAAAATCATCTACCAAGGCTTTTCTCTTCTGACGGCAAATCCCGAAGTCTTTCGGCATCCTCTGGTCGGAGGAATCTGCGCCCGAACAAACGCAACCCCAGCTCAGGTCGTCTTCCGTTTCGCGCAGCAAGCCGGCATGCTTCCATTAACCGGCACCACGGATGCAAATCACATGAAGCAGGACTTGGCCAGCCGCGAACTTGCGCTGTCGGCGGAAGAATTAGACGCCATCGAATCGCTTCTTGGATAGTTGCGAAAATGCGTGGCGATAGCGGTAAGAAGATGATGTCGGATATCGCTGCACCCCCCGGCGGGTTCGGACCCGAACAGCCTTCACGAACTTCAATCACCGTAGCGGCGCTCAGAGCTTTCGGCGCTCGCGAACCGGATCCAAGCGTCCGCAATCCTGATTGGCTGGCCGAGCGACTTTTGGGGCCCCACGAGTTAAGCCTGATTGCCGAACATCCGATCGTTGAAGCACTAAAACAGGATTACCCGACCGCCAGGAAAAAGCGAGCCGTAGAGGGCATGTCGAACCTGCTCCTTATACGAACGCGATTCATTGACGATCGCCTGCAGCACGAATTGGCAAATGGCGCCCGCCAAATCGTCATATTGGGCGCGGGATTCGACACTCGAGCTTATCGTTACGCCGACGTGCTCAAAGACACACCTGTCTTCGAAGTGGATTACGCATCGACGCAAGCGATCAAAATGAAGCGTCTCTCTGAAGCCATTCCATCTCTCCCATCCAACGTGCATTTTGTCGAAATCGATTTCGAGCGCGACACACTGCCGGACGTCCTGAACGCCGCCGGGTGCCAGCCCAATGTGCAAACGTTCTTTATTTGGGAAGGCGTGAGCATGTATCTTTCGGAACACTCCGTTAAAGAAACCCTCAAGGCCATCGCGTCCTATACCGCACGTGGAAGTGCGCTGGTTATGGATTTTGCCGGACGCGCAATGGTCGACCTTCTTCAAGAACTCCCGCGCCTGCAACAACACAGATACACGACAGCGTGGGGCGAACCATGGATCTTCGGCGTTCCCGATGGGCGCGAGGAACAGTTTTTCCTGGACTCTGGTTTTCAACCCCGCGAGATCCTCAGTTACTTCGGACGCGAGGCAAGCAGGCGATATCTCACACGGGCGGACGGAACAGCGATAGGAACAGTCCGCGGTCAAGCATCAATGAAAGATCTTCCTACTCTGCTTCGACTGATTTGGAGATTTATCACCCGTTCCAGCAAATGGTATGCAATAGCGGATCTGCTCGTCGTTCACTGACCTATGTTCATGTTGCAAAGACCATCGGCCTCGAACATCGAACACTTTCTGATCAACCAACAAGGATCCGGTTTTTCCTATTCAGAAGTGGGAGCGACGTCCGATTCAATCCCTGACAACTACACCATTGACCGGAACAGCATTGAGCTTGGAAAAGGGCCTGACGCATTTCGAAAGGCAAAGACATTGCTTCGAAACTGGCAAATGTTCAATCTCGGGTGGGTTCAATTGCTGCCGGTCTCAACACCAATCGAAGTCGGTGCAACCGTGGCGGTCATGGTGAACCACTTCGGTTTTTGGTCGTTGAATGCGGCGCGTATTATTTACGTATTTGATACAGAACGGACCTATGGTTTTGCCTACGGAACACTCCAGGAGCATGCCGAACAAGGTGAGGAACAGTTCTCGATTGACTGGTCTACGGATGATGATTCGGTGTCCTACAGAATCCTGGCATTTTCCAGACCGAAAAAGTGGCAGGCGAGAATCGCGTATCCTCTGAGCCGCAGGCTCCAGATTAGATTCGCCAGCGATTCGATGAACACGATGAAGCGGTCAGCTCAACAGAAAGCTGATTACGCTCAACCCTAAAGGATGCTGCCGGTGAATGCGGTCGGCTCCACACCATTCATCACTTGGATTCCGGAACCTGGCGAAGGCGCGAACGTATATCTTTGGCGCGTTCAACCATGGCTTGATGATTGGAGTCGGTTGGAAACAGTTTGATGTAGTCGTCCAATACCGCGAGGGCTCGAACGGGCTGGTTCTTCTTCACGAAAACGTTGTGCAACTGAAGGAACGGAGCAGGATCTGCATCATTTCCGTTATTGATCGCTGCGAGAAGATACTTCTCGGATTCATCGAACCGGTTCAGTCGATACAGCGCCGAACCCATATGGTACTGGTCGAGCGGAGTCATTTTTCCAAGACGTTCGAGCTTCGAAAGCGAATCGACAGCTTGCTCGAACTTCTCGGTGTTCCAATACAGCTCTCCTAATTTGCTCAGGGGGCGGGTCTCGGAAGGTTTCAAAGCCGCCGCCTTCTCCAATGATAGCGCGGCATCCGTATTGTTCCTTTGACGTTGTTGCTCCAGACCCAACAGTAAATATGCTTCGTAGAATTTTGGAGCGGCGGCAATCGCTCGCTTGAAATGGGATTCGGGAGGATTTCTGCGCGACCGATTGCGTATTGCACTGACGCCTTTGTTAAAGTCCTCCATAGCCTTAGAAGGGGTGTTCGCCAGGGTCTCAGCGCTGATTGAATACAATTCCGGATCAAGCTCCACTGGCCCGCCGGTTTCGCCAAACGGGGTGAGATGAATGATGATTTCTTTCCCCGTGTCCGCCGGCTCACGCAATAACACGGTTTGCGCATACATGTTGTAGTGTGGATCCGTCACTTCGATCCGATAGGCGCCTAAAGGAACGTTGTCGAACCTGAAAACTCCATTGGAGAATGATTGCGTCGATGCACTCCCGTTGACCGACAAGCCGCTTAGGGTGATCACAACAGACACAGGTTCGTCCTGACCCAGAAACACCTTCCCCGTGACTCTAAAAAGCTGGCCGGGAAATCCCTGCGCCGCTAAAAGCAGAATCAGTGCAAGCATGTTCATCAACCCATCAAAACGGAGAAGTCTTTAATCGTCGCCCACCGGCGAACATTAAGGTCTGTTCGCCCATGCCGATCCCAGGTTGCCTGATGTTGGAGCCTTAAATAGTTTATCCTACTCTGGCTGACAAAAAGCGCCACAGAAGGGCTTGATCGATGAAATTCTGGTTTGACAGCGAATTCATGGAAGACGGGAGAACGATTGAGCTGCTGAGTATCGCAATCATCGCCGAGGACGACCGCGAACTGTATCTGCGCAACGGAGCCGCAGACTTTGATAATGCCAATGAATGGGTGAAAGCCAATGTATTCCCGCTACTCGGCGTCGCGCCAAGTGATCGAACATGGGTGCTCGACGGCGGTCAATGGTGGACTCGCGAAGAAATTCGCGCCAAGGTGCTGGAATTTGTTGGGAAAAACCAGCCGGAGTTCTGGGGGTATCAGTGTGACTACGATTGGGTCCTGCTATG
>CAZIPZ010000274.1:0-3928 GCA_964541075.1 uncultured Solibacteraceae bacterium
GCCGCCTTCGACCTGTTGGCGTGCTACGCCAAGCGCCTGGTCATACTCGCCAGAAAGAATCAGTTTCGAAAACTTGGGTGAGCCCGTGACATTGGTTCGCTCGCCGATGTTGACGAAGTTCAAATCGGGACGCAGAGTGAGGGGTTCCAGCCCGCTCAATCGCGTGTAGGGCTCGGGATGCGGCGGAGTTCTGGGTGGAAGGTTCCGAACCGTCTCGGCTATCGCGCGGATATGATCCGGAGTCGTTCCGCAGCATCCGCCTACGATATTGATCCAGCCGTTTTCCGCGAACTCGCGCAACGTTTCTGCTGTTTGCGCCGGCAGTTCGTCATAGCCTCCGAACGCATTGGGCAATCCTGCGTTCGGATAACAACTCAGGTATGTGGAAGCGACGCGCGAGAGTTCTTCGACATAGGGCCGCATTTGCTTCGCCCCAAGGGCGCAGTTGATTCCAGTGGAGAACAATTGGGCATGCGAGATCGAGTTCCAGAACGCTTCGATCGTCTGGCCGGAGAGCGTGCGACCGCTGTTATCGGTGATCGTGCCCGAGGTCATGACCGGCACACGTCGTCCAATGTCGTCAAAGAGCTTCTCGAAGGCGAAAAGAGCCGCCTTGCAGTTCAAGGTGTCGAAAACCGTTTCGGCCAGAAGCAAGTCGACTCCGCCGTCGAGGAGGCCCCGGGCCTGCTCGTAGTACGCGGCGACCAGCACATCAAACGTTGTCGCACGGAATGCCGGATTGTTCACGTCCGGGGACATGGATGCCGTGCGGTTCGTGGGACCGACAGCGCCTGCGACGAAACGAAGCCGTTCTGGCTCCTTAGCCTCGAATTCATCCGCGACGCTTCGAGCCAGTGCGGCTGCCTGCAGGTTCAACTCATAAACCAGCGACTCCATTTTGTAGTCCGCCATAGAGATGGCATTCGAGTTGAAAGAGTTCGTCTCGGCAATGTCGGCGCCAGCCTCGAAATAGCGGCGGTGAATGCTCTTAATGATGTCCGGCTGCGTGAGATTGAGAAGATCGTTGTTGCCCTTGAGGTCAACCGGGTGATCTTTGAATCGCCCTCGATATCCGGCTTCATCGAGCCTGAAAGTCTGAATCATTGTGCCCATGGGACCGTCGAGGATGATGATCCGTTTCCTGAGCAGCCGCTCGAGTTCCTCAATGCGGTTGTTGCGGTGTGTCATGTCGTGCGTTGTGTGGTTGAAAGTATAGGCCCTCCTCAAAAAACATTCTAACCCAGAGCACGCGTGGGCCCTTTCATTCATTGAGGAACGTACTGGACCGAAACGTGCACTCAACATCATAGTTGGAGCACGCCCGAACTTGAACTGAGGTATTTAATGTCGCGCAATATTAGAGATTTCATTCCCAAGAACCCGGATGAACCGGCGTCACCTCCGTCGGTGGGCTCTCAGCCCGTGTTGGACACCGAGCGATGGGAGGCATGGCTTGAAAAAAACAGGCAGCGTGATAAGGTGAAGCGCGCCAAGATGACGCGGACGGTTGCGGTGATTGTGCTGCTGGCAATGCTTCTATGGATTGGCGTGCATCTATAATGCGTGAAGCTGGCGCCGACGGGTTCTCGTCGCGCCTTTCAGTGTTTCTCACCTAAAACCTGTCCCGGCCGGCGTCGGGAGCTGGGCTCCCCGCGGACTGCAAATCCGTTTGAGCATCTATGAAAGGATTGCTGCTGGGTTCGATTCCCAGACCGGCCTCTTCCAGCACGCCGGCGCCGAGCTTGGTTTGAGCCCAGGGAATTGATACTGACGCGGGCGCATAGAGCTATCTCGGTTCCAGCGGACCCATAGGGCCTGCAACCGGTCGGCGAAGTGCAGTTCGAGTCAAAAAGAAGCCCATTCGCACAATCCGTGCGACATTCCAGCAAAATACGAAATTTGTGAGGACGACCGCTGAAGGGTCCGGGTGTGATGAAGACGCTGCGAAGCTGCCGGCGGGACCAAAGAAATCGCTGCTCTGGCTGGCCGCCCTCGCACGGTTATGGAGTGAATCCTTCCATTCATGAAAGAATCCATATAACGAAGGAGACAAACAATGGATTCAACAATTCGAAAAGTCGAGCGTGTCCTTCATCCTGAAGTCACATCGGATGGTGCGGGCGTCAAGCTGAGAAGAAGCATTGCCTCTAGGGCTCTGAACTACCTGGATCCCTTTCTGTTGCTGGATCAATTCGGATCAGACAATCCTGACGACTACATCGCCGGATTCCCCATGCACCCGCATCGCGGCATAGAGACCGTGACGTACATGCTCGCCGGTGTGGTTAATCACAGAGATTCGATCGGACATTCCGGCAGCATCGGGCCGGGTGATGTTCAGTGGATGACGGCCGGCAGCGGTATTATGCATGAAGAAATGCCGCAACTCCGTGGCGGCCATCTGAGCGGCTTTCAGCTCTGGGTCAATCTTCCGCGTAGATTGAAAATGACCGCCCCTCGCTATCAGGAGTACTCCGCCAACCACATCTCAACCATCGAGGATGGAAACTCCAAAGTCAAAGTAATCGCGGGCGAATTCAAAGGCGTACGGGGTCCGGTCCAGGGTATTGCTGCAGAGCCTACTTACCTGGACATTGAACTGATTCCGAACATCGATTTTGCGCACTCCGTTCCGCGTGGGCGCACCACATTTGCATATGCGTACGAGGGCGAAGCTTCTTTCGGCGAAAATGCAGATCAGAAACCGGTTCAGGCGCCAAGCTTGGTTATTTTCGGAGACGGTGATTCAGTTCACGTCCGCTCTGGATCTAATGGTTTGCGGTTTCTCCTGGTTTCGGGTCAGCCGCTCGGAGAACCTATCGCGAGATATGGTCCGTTCGTGATGAACACTGAAGCGGAGATCCGACAAGCGATACAGGACCTGCAAGACGGAACATTCGTCAAATCATGAGCTGAATACTGCAGGTTTGTGCGGCGATGAGGAACCTCAAGCGCGGCGCCGAGTTGACGGCGCCAACGTTCGGTTAGTACTTGCATTTGCTCAGGAACGAGATGCATCCACTTCGAAAACTTCTTACATATGCCTCGGCTTATCGCCGCGACTTCCGATTTGCCGCGCTCTTCTCCGTGCTGAACAAGTTCTTCGACATCATGCCGGAAATTCTCATAGGCGTTGCGGTTGATGTCGTTGTGAACGGTGACAAGAGCTTTCTTGCCCGGCACGCCTCGGCGACTATCGGCATTACGTCAACCTGGGGACAGTTGTTGTTGCTGGGTGGGCTCAATGTGTTGATCTGGGGCAGCGAATCCTATTTTGAATACTTATACGCTCTGCGTTGGCGAAATCTCGCGCAGCGTCTTCAGCATGATCTCCGACTCGACGCTTATCGGCATGTGCAGAAACTTGAGATGGCCTACTTTGAAAATCAAAAGACCGGCAATCTGATGTCGATCTTGAATGAGGATATCAACCAGATGGAGCGATTCCTCAACGGAGGCGCCAATCAGATTATTCAGGTCTTCTGCTCATCAATTATGGTCAGTGCGGTGTTTCTTGCCCTTCAGCCGGCGCTGGCGGTCATTGCATTGCTGCCGGTTCCGGCGATTCTGTTCGGTGCGTTCTGGTTTCAATCCCGACTCGCTCCGCGCTATGCCGAGGTGCGCGTCGCCGCGGGCGACGTGAGCGCGAGGCTCAACAACAATTTGCTTGGACTGGCGACGATCAAGGCGTTCGTTACCGAGGAGTTTGAGGCGCGACGTATCGACGAAGCGAGCAGGGAATATCGCGACGCCAACGCGAGGGCGATCCGCGTGAGTTCCGCCATAACTCCTGTTATTCGGATGGCGATTCTTGCCGGATTCACAGCCACTTTGGTTTACGGCGGGTGGCTGACCCTGAATGGAGAGATTGCCGTGGGCGCCTACTCCGTCTTGGTTTTCCTCACGCAAAGGCTATTGTGGCCGTTGA
>CAZIPZ010000275.1:0-3854 GCA_964541075.1 uncultured Solibacteraceae bacterium
CCGAGGAAAAGACCCAGAAGCATTCCGACCATCGTCGGATCGCCTTTAAGCACCTCGAGGTGATAGAACGGAACAAATGTGGTGAAGCCCGCTTGAGTTAGTGATCGTAATGTGACCACCAAAATTAGAATCATCATTCCCCTCGTGCTCGAGCGAAGTGTTGTTGAAGCCTCTTTCAAGGCAGGACTAGCGGTCGCGAACGCAAACTTAGGCAGGGAGGCGGTCAGAAAGCCCGACACAATAATGCCGGGAATCAACATAAGCAGGGTGCCGTGAATTCCAAAACCGCCTATGAAAGCGGCCATCAAAGCCGGTCCAAGTGCAACTCCCATGTTGCCGCCGATTGAGAAGATCGAAACGCCAGTAGCCTTTCGGTCTCCTGCTGCATGCCGTGCTGTCCGGTACCCCTCAGGATGGAATGCGGCAACTCCCGCTCCTGAAATGATTACAAGGAACAACAGAACCGCGTAAGAGTTTGTGAGCCCTGTTAAGGCAATTCCGAGCGTAGAGAGCAAGACAGAGAAGGGCAGCATCCATCGCCTCGGTCTCCTGTCTGCAAAGTATCCAAAAATAGGCTGAATCAGCGATGACGTCATATTCGACATCAAAATGATTGCGCTTGCGCCCGTGTAGGTAAGGGCCAAAGAGGATTTCAGAAAAGGCAAAAGTGCGGGCATCGCACCGCCGTTGATGTCGATCACCATGTGGCCAAGCGACAGCAGTCCAAGCAATCGCATGTTTGGTCTGACATCCGAAGGTGTTTTAGCCTCCGCACATTGCGGCGACGAGTGGGGGGCTAACTCCATCTTCATTGATCCATGCTAACTGAGCGGGCAATTAAGGTGGGAGGATAAGTCTAAACACGCTAACGCAGGCTTTTAAAAGAGGCAAATCTGCGTAATCCGTAGATCCGTTGACGCTACGGATTACGCGAACGTGAGCAGAACTGCCTTTAGTATCGGCTCCGGTTCCGACGCTCCTCCATGTTGGGGCGGGGACTCCGATTCATGGGAACTGTTGGACCATTTCGTGGCGTTTGCGGCAACGCTTCATTCACCGTCAGAACTCGGCCTCCCATTCGCTGTCCATTCAGACTGCTGATCGCCTCCTTTATCTTCCACTCTTCGTTAAGCACAACGAATCCAAACCCTCGTGACTGGCCAGTGGATCGGTCGCGTATGATTTGCGCGGATTCAACCTGAAAGCCTTGGGACTCCACCCACTGTTGAAGTTCCACATCCGAAGAAGCATGCGGTATATTTCCAATGAAAAGTTTTGACATCGGCTCCTGCTTTCGTTGAGTTTCAGTTACGGTAAAAATTATATGAACTGGAATTTATGAAAAAAGTCGGTGTGTTTCGGTTTAACTCATAGGGGCCAGTCCTACAATGCTTTTTGAGTGTCGTGATTGGAAGATTCCTGCGAAAGCAATCCGTGATTGGAGGCTTTGCAATCGATAGGCGAACCCGTCGAGACACGAGACTCCTTAAACGACTTTCTGCCGGTCTGCTATCCCTCTGTTAAACAGGGGTTGTCTACCAACCCGCTCTATATAAAAGAATTCGAAAGACTTAGTTCGACTGTGCTTTTTACGCATCAACCCTGGGAATTTTTTTCAGTTGCCCGGTGTCTGTCTTTGTACTCAAATACAGCGCTCTGATCCGGGAGGTCTGGAATGGATAAGAACAAAAGGATTTTGAAAACGGGCTTACTTGCGCTTGCCGTAACTGTAGTGTTTGCAGCATTCGTGTTTCGCATCGAGGAGTGGTCTAAAGGATTCGACGGCGAATTTCTCGTCTATGGGCAGACTGCAGGCACCGGCGGATCGAGCGGCGGTACGGGCTCAACCGGCACAGCCGGATCGCTTACGAAGATTGTTCCGCAGATCGTCGTCGGAAGCTACGATTCCAATATCACGAAGTATGTAACAGTTATACAAGTCGCCAACACGGGGACGGCATCCATCAACGTAAGTGGAAACTTCTATAAACAGGACGGAACCGCCTCAACTTTGTCGCTGAAGACCAACTTGGGCGGCGCTCCAGTCGTCGGAACGCTCGCAGCAACGGCGCTTGCCCCCAATCGTATTCTGGTTCTCACAGCCGATTCCGCCGCCACAGGCACGACTAACTGGGCCAGAATCATCACGACAGGCAGTGCTTCAGTGTCTGCATATTTTGAACTGCGCGACAGCACTACCAATGTTCTCTACAATCGCGTCGGAGTTGCTTCAAGCGCAGCGGACATGTCGAAATTCGTTATTCCGCGCGTCCGAAACGTTGGCGCGACGCTGGATGTGGGTTTCGCTCTGGTGAATACAGGCGCAACAACCCAAAACATCACCGGAGTCATCACCGACGCCAACGGAGTCACCGTTGCAACCAGAACGCTGGCTCTCGGAGCTGGGAATCATACTGCGGGGTTCGCACGTGAATTTTTCAGCCTCACCGGCGAGCCAACCGAAACAACCTATTCGGCAATCACCTTCACGTCGACCGCGTCACAATTCGCTGCCGTCGCCCTTGCGATTGAAGGCGCTTCGTTGGCCAGCTTTCCGGTCGATCGCATCCAGTGAAATTTCATAGAACGCTATTCTCATTCCTGAGATTTCGCGCGACTCAATGAGGTGAAGTTCAAAATTGGACTTCACCCAGCGGTCCGCCCGGGCTTCCTGAGAATCTTCAACGTTGGTTCTCGCCCCTGAGTGGTACCAGACTCTTCGCTTCTTTAATTCGTCCCGCAGTTTCTCTGGTTGCTCCGTTGCAAGGGTCGAATTCATTGCTCTTACCCCGTTGTTCATGAAGATTTCGTGCTCTCCACTCAGGACCATGTCGCCGGATCCCACCCTTTGGACAAATTCGACGCACGCTTTGTGATCGGCAGCGAGGGTTTCCACATAGGTCACGAAGTCGTAGCTCCGAAAATAGGGTGCGGACGCGGAAAGCAAAACCAAGCCCACACTTATGGTCCTGCGCACCTTTGAGAGGCACAGGACTGTCAGCGGCGCCATCAATTGAATCGTGTATCTCGGATTAATATCGAAGCTTCCCGCATAAAAAAAGAGGTAGACGCACATCACGACGATAGGAGCGGCGACAATAGCTAGCTCGGTGCGAGGGCGTCTGCCAATCATGGCCCACAGACCCAATACGGCAACGCATATCGGGAACGACCGCGGGTTGAAGAGGTGTTTCAGGTTCGAAATCAGATTTCCAAAAACGTATGACCCGGAGAAGGCTGCATCCACGTGCTCCACTTTCGCGAGCATGGGCGAGATGCTCAGCACCCATAGGACATGGATGATTTCAGGAATGGACAAAACCAAAGTGGCCAGCTTCCACCTGTCAGGGACCTTGTCTGCAAGCAAAATAAGGGGAACAAGTACGATCAGTTCCAGGCGAGTCTGTGCGGCCATGGCCAGGCCGACGGCAAGAGGTCCGTTCCCCGTCCATAATCCCCAAATACCCAACGCGCCCATGAGCGCGGCAGCGAGGTCCGTACCCGATGAAACTGAGAACCAAAAGCATGCCGGGGCTGCTCCAAACAGAATCGCAGCCGCTGCGGCGCGTTTCCGACTCTTCAAAACATCAGCCGCGAACAAGTAGACCACTGCAATCACGCAGGCATACATAATCCTGGCCGCGGCAAAAGCGGTCGCTTCGGTGGCGCCAGCGATCAAGAAGAACACGCTTAAGAGGGCAGGCCATCCAGACGGTTCTTTGTAGTAGGTGGATACGGAAACTTCGCCTGGTCCGCCAAGAAGGGTCAACTGGGCCACGGGCGCGCGTGCTAGGTTTGAAGCAATATAGATGAAAGCATCTTCAACGAATAACACCCTTTGCACTGGCCTGAGC
>CAZIPZ010000276.1:0-3677 GCA_964541075.1 uncultured Solibacteraceae bacterium
CTTGGCCCTTTCCTATCTCAGGTCCTTTTTGCAGAAGACTCGGAACATAACCCGTGCTGAGGTGATTGAAGGGATGCCGTACGCGACTGACAAGCAGCGGAGGGCTACTGACGGGATAATGTGCGATTCTCGCAGAAACACGTTGCACTTCAGACGATGTGCGGTGATTTTCGCAAAACGACCATCGATTTTCGGCCGTGGCGCCGGTTTCGGGGATCAGGCGGCGCAGAGTCCTCCACGCCGCCTTTGTGCGCCACTATGGCTGGGCTGTTGCGACGTTCTGGGATGCTGTCGCGGTCTCTTGAACCAGAGGCGGACTAGCTGCACTCTCGATCTCGGATTTACCACGCCGTTTTGAATACCGTTCCACACGGCGTGCATTTCGCCAAACGAGAAGCGCCGGTGCATTATCGCGCAATAGATTTTCCATTAGCGCGTCCAGCTTTGCCAAACCGGAAAGGGCGTTAGTGCGGGCGCTGTCAATCACTGCGCGTGCGTTCTGGCATGCGTTTCCTTGAGAAACCTGGTCACGCATCGCCGTTTGCAGTGTTTGAACCACTGCTTCCAGCCTTTCAATAAAGTCAGGCGGCAGATTCGCATCAATGAACCGCTGCCGATGCGATTTCGCACGGTCGGCAAATACTGCGGCGATTTCGACGAGAGACCGGTCGCTACGGTCTCTCGACATCCAGAATTGCGTCAGGTTCAATCCTTTCGCCGTTGCGCTGATCGCCTCGAGGTGATTTTTCAATGCTTGTCGCGCTGCCGCTCGATCTGCACTGACGAGCTTTCCGTCACCTTTGCCGGCAGCATGGATGGTTTCGTGGATTCTCCAGGTTTCCAGTGATGCCATCACGTCATCCATTAGAACGCTTGTTAGCGATTCCTTTGGAAAGTACTGAGGGTAGGCAGACACAAATACCTGAACACGCGTGAGCATTTCGTAAACATTCTTCTCGAACGTCTTCATAGATTCTCCTTTTGATTGTTGAGTTTTTTGTTTTTGGAACGGGATTAAATTACGAATCCCTTTGCACGCGGAGATAGGGCATGCGTGAGTCCCTTTGTTCTTCCGAGAGCGCAACTCTGGTTTTTCAATGATTTACGTGTTGGGTTCAAAGCGTTCTTCAGCAGATTTGTCCGAAGTTCGGACAAATTTGCTGAAGGACGACTCGATGAAATGGCTTTAGAGTGGCTGCAGGCTGCAGGAGCGTCTGGCTGCGATGTGGCGGTATATGCGGTTCCCGGCCGCGCTGACAGGCGGCAAATACAGGAGCGGTAGGCCGGGCCATGCCAGCGGCAGGTGCCTGGCGATGTATCGAATTGCGAAAAATCCTCCGAACCACTCATTGCGAACGTGCACGAGCAGCTCTTTTTCGCCCCGTTCAGCGTCAAAGTCGGGAAATTGCCGGACGATATCGGTGGCGTGCATATCGTAAAACGTCAAGCGATGCAGCACATCCATGCAGCGAAGGATTTCGATCGACCGAGTGCAAAAAGAGCACTTTCCATCGTAGAGCACGGAAAGCGGCGTAGTGAAACCGGTCACGGAATTCCATTTGGTTCGCAGAAGAGAAAATGCGCCTTCAAGTGTGTGTGGCTCAACGAAGGTGACGTACGCACTGATCATGATGAATGAAAACAGTGGAATGTTCATCGAGTATTCGATGCCGACGTGGAGCAGTAAACCGGCAAGAAGAACCCAGTAGCGCAGCTTCTTAATCCAGACCAGCGTTCCAAGTGAAAGTTCCACCAGCAACGTCGACCAGGTCCATAACTTAATGGTCCACATATGTTCGAACACATATGGGATTGGGAATCGCCAGTACTCCGTTAATCGCGACGTGTAATAGATGGCCGTTCCGGAGGGCCACGTGGTTCCAATGGCTTTCCAGGCGAACGTATATATATAAAGGAAGGACAGTTGCAGTTGTATAAGTCGCATCGCCCAGGGAGTTTGCGGCACTGGCGGACCCGTTTCCTTGCCGCGTGCAATTCGTACGAGTCGATCGATCGAAAGCGCTGCGCCCGCCGGTGCAAACATCATGAAGAACACGGCCGTACGTAAAAAAGTGTCGCCGCTGTTGAGAACCAAAGGGTTTCGGTGATGCAGAGTTATAAAAGTCAGAAACAGCAAGATAGAGCTTGCCCGCGTGAATACTCCCAGAACCGTGGCTGAGGCTGCGAGGCATGAAAGAAGAAAGACTATCCAGACCGATGCGTCACTGTCGGGCAGCCACGTGAAGAGCGAGAAACCCGCGCCTCCAGCAAGCCTTCGCGCCGTATCCTGCGAGATCGTTCCGCGGTTGCCAAACCAATCCTGAACGTTCGGAAGAAGCAGGGCGTAATTTGTCAAAACGATGATGCCGAGAAGGATTCGATAAACCGCAATCGGGAGCGGCGATTCCGGTTCAAAGAAGAACCTGTTGCAGCCGGCGACAATCTGTTTGAGATGAATCACTGGTTACAGGTCGCCGGGCGCAACGTTGTAAGAGCTGAATCTGAAACTATTCGAGAGTTCATGAAACGTGAGCGGAATCGGCTGATAACTTTCATCGGCGTCCGGAGGAGGGACCGGCTCCCATTGCCGCACCATCACCACTCTTACCGGTTTGTTGGGCCCGGTATTGTGCAGCCGCGCGATGTAGCGCGCCGTGTCGTTCCAGACGCTGCTGTAGATATCCTGCCGAACCCGGTCGCGCCATTTGCGAAATCGCTCTTTTTGATATCGCTCCCAGTAACCCAGTTTTTCCATGCGTGGAAACTCCCATAGTTTTACGCTGCCATCCTGAAAGTAAACCTCTGCATAAAGGTTGAAATTCATGGATTGCGGGTCGGGAGAGAACATATCCCAACTATGCCAAAGCCCGGAATGCAGGACGTATCGCGCGATCGGGGCCACCATGTAACTGCGAAACCGTGAGGGCGGCAGGCCCCAGAACGCCATGACGTAGAGGTGCAGCAAAATGAAGATGGTGATCAAGGGGCGCCGCCATGTGTGACTTTGGGGTTGTAGCGGTTGCGTCATGTCCAAGTCCGGCTTTGCGACAGTTTATCAGAGTCGTCCGGTCTAGGGCCGTCCCTCCCGTCGTGTGACGATTGGTAGATGCATTGAACCGCGCGAAGGTTTGTCGCTGCGTCTTTCGATTCTCGTTAAGGAGTAAGCATGTGGGTGCGTGGCCGTGGGGCTTGATGAAGACTGAAGGATATGGAAAACTACGGAACTCTTTTGGGCAATTGATGGAGTGCATTCACCAGGCGGAGGTTTACATGCCTCTTTGGATTGAACCTAACGAGCATGAGGATAAAGTAGCGGAGTGGTTGCGAAAGGTATGTCCAGATCCCGGTTTGGTTATAGACCTGGGAACAGAAGAGTGGACGGATCCAGATGCTAATCCGCCAACCGATGGAACTCCGCCTTCCGGTCAGGTGGTAGTGCGGTCCGGTCAAGTGACGTACACACCAACAACAATGTCGTCGCCGGGGTGCACAATGGTCAACGACCTTGCGAACAACAAAGATTACGACGTCAGAATTATCGGCAAGGGACCCGCGTATTCACCGACCATAGGTAAAAGGATCGACACAATAGGCGGTGCGTTCGATTGGGTGTTTTTCAGCCAGAAGAAGGCCGGAGTCGTGTATCTCGATTCAAGCAATGGCGGAGGGGAAGGCTA
>CAZIPZ010000277.1:0-3608 GCA_964541075.1 uncultured Solibacteraceae bacterium
GATCTATTACAGATGACAAAGCTGCTGACCGTCTTTGATACGTATGACGACGAGGTGAAAGCGATCAGCGCTGCAAAAACGTCGACGACCTCAGCCTAAAAAGGCTCAACAATGGCGGAAGTGCGTGGGAGTCGAACCCACCGGACGCCGGTTCCCCGACGCCCCACAGGCTTTGAAGGCCAGGAGAGTCACCGGACCCTACTCACTTCCGGAAAGGTGATTATAAAAAACAATGGCTACAAAGTACGAGATACTCAAGAAAAGACGCGTTAATCGGGCGAAGAAAAAGGCGCGCCTCAAGAGGCGTGCTCAGGAACATTATCAGGCTCGAAAAGGTTAAGCTCACTTTCCACGTAGGAAGACCTAAGAGCGATGAGTGTGGCTTCTGGCATCGCTGTACAATATGCCGGTGAGTCACGATGAGACGTTCGAGGCCCTTAGAAATGGGGACTTTCAAGCAGCCCTGCCGGCGCTAGAGAAGGCCGCGGCCGAAACCGGCTTCACGTCTGAGATCCTCAATCATGCATATACCCTAGCCCTCTATCGAGCTGGCGAGAAGGCTCGCCTCGCCGACATTTCGTTTCGGATTGGAAAGGCTTTCCTCAAGGAATCGCCGGGGATTGCGATGGATTATTTCCAACGCGCCATGTTTGCAGGCTTGGATACAAATAGGGTTCGGCAGATTGGTGAAGTACACGAAAGCTGGTCGGCGCCGACAGCCGACGTAGATGTTGATCGGCCACAAAAGCGAGTCGCGCACGTCCTTGGATGCTTATTGCCGGGTCATGCACCGACGCAATACTTAAGGATGTTGACTGCAAGCCTGAGCCTTCAAGGAATTCAGTCCACCGTTTTCACTACAGAATGGGCCGCCTCATGGTTCTTCAATCCGCATGGAGTTGGGCAATCCGAAACTCTGGACATTGAGGCGGAAGTCAGGCTTGCGTCTGTGGAAGGTGATTTCCTCGAACGCGCTGAAAAAGTGGCGTTGGCAATTCGCGCCTCGCACGTGGACATTGTGTTCTATCACGCCAGCCTTTCCGAACAAATCACGGCTCGCGTCGCGTCATTCCGGCCAGCGCCGATCCAGGTGAATGTCAACCATGGAAGCGAAATGGCCGCCAATCTGTTCGATGGATGCATCCACCTCTTTCAGAATGCGATTGAGCGCACACGTTTTCCAGAGCGTCTTTCGGAGTGGATTCCGCTCGCGTCCGACATCGAATCCAGGCTTCACCAAGCCGATCCGGTCGCCCGGCAAAGCCTGGGACTCGAATCTGCGAGCAGCGTATCCGGAACATTCGGCAACCTCTATAAGGTATCGGAACCTGGGTACATTCGCGTGCTCATTGAAATCCTTAAGCGATTTCCACGACATTTCCATATTTTTGCGGGCGCCGGAAACGTTAAGGCTTTGCGCGGCGCATTGCATTCAGCCGGTGTGTTGCCGCGAGTTCGGTTTCTTGGACACACCAGCGACGTCGCGCCGCTGTTGAATGCCCTGGACGTTTATCTCGCGTCTTTTCCGCATTCAGGAGGACATTCACTCTTGGAGGCAATGGGCGCCTCCAAGCCGATAGTTGTCCTGCGGCACGCGCCGGATTCGCACTACAACTCTGGAGCGGAAATCGTAGGCCTGCGCGAACTGACCGCCGCAAATGAACCGGAGTATATTGAGATTGCCGATCGCCTCTTGAGAAACGCGGCTTTAAGAGAAAGGTTTGGTCATGCAATGAAGGAAAGGTTTCGATCTGAATTCCGCCCCGAGCGTCTAGGCGAACGGTATTCCGGCTTTATTGAGAAGCTGTTGGCAAGCAGAGCGGAAAAAGATTAGTGGTGGCTACTTACTTTCTACCAGTGGTCGCTCCCCATTCAGGAAATCAATATACCAACCTGCCATTTTGCTGATGAATTCCACGGTTACGCGCGGGCATTCGATGCCTGTGTGCCGCAAGGCTTCAAGAGCCCGTCGACAGTCGAATGTCGGCTCGCCCTGAAGGTACTGGTAGTAGAACGACATTTGTTTTTGAAAAAGCGTTTCCAGTTTGCTCATTGGCGTTTTCAGGAAGGAATTCTGGCCGACAAGTTGGATCCCTTCCACGTGCAGGACGCGGCAAATGTGGGGTAGCCATACCCGGTTTTCTGTAGGAACCGGATTGGCAAGATGGTAGGTTGCGCCCGCACTTGAAGGATGTTTGGCGATCTCTGTCATACCGGTCACCACGTAGTCGATCGGCACAAAATTGAGAGTGGTGTTTTCTGCTCCAAGTACGCGCAGCGGCAAATTGATAATGGCATTTTCTGGCATACGGCGTCGAAGGCGCTCAAGAACTCTCCAGAGACCGTGAATAAAGGCGTACACACCATGAAAGTGAGTGACGCGACCGGACTTTGAATCGCCGATCACGATGCTCGGACGGTAGACGGACGCCGAAACAGAGCCGCGGGTTTGCGCTTCCGCGATCAGTACTTCAGCCTCGCACTTGGATTCTTCATAAGGATTCTTGAATGTCTGACCGACCTTAATCTCTGTTTCAAGGGCCAGATCGGGGCGATTGCCTGCGATATACGCCGTGCTGACATGCTGCAAGCGCCTGCTCGGCGTGCGCTCCACAAGGCCGAGAACGTTCCGCGTCCCCCCGACGTTCATTCGGAATATCTCTTCGCGATCCTCTTCCAGAAAAGACAGTGAGGCGGCGCAATGCCAGACTTCGTCTGTCGACCCGGCGACCTTTCGAGCGTCGTCTTCCTTTAGTCCAAGTCCCTGAAGAACAATGTCGCCTTCAAGCACTTCAAGGTTGTTGCAGTTATCAACGCCGATCTTCTTTAATGTTTCTTGAACGCGGCTAAGGGCTGAAGCCGTTTTAGAGCTCCTAGCCAGTACACGTACATAGTGTCCCTCTTGAAGCAGATGAGCAGTTAAATGACTTCCTAAAAACCCAGTCGCGCCGGTGAGAAAAATGTTCTTACGCTTGGACATGCGCCGGTTGCATCCTTTCGATCAACTCCGCCCCCGAACTGGGTCGGTAGAAGTAAGACACTGATTCGCGCTTACGTTCCCAGCCTATCGGCCCGGACTTAATAAATTTAGCCATATCGTCAAAAGTTGCCGCAGCAAAGCCGAAATCATAGTGCGCACATGCTTGAAATAGGCCAGATTCCTGAGGCATTAGTCCGCACATTCCGAACAGCAATACCGGTACATTGCAGGCAAGCGCCTCATATGTTGAGAGCGCGCCGGGCTTAGTGACAACGAGATCAGAGGCGGCAATATACTTGTGGATATCGTCCAAAAAACCAAACGTTCTGGTTTTGGCGTCCTGCCGCCGTTCGATGCGACGTTGCAGTCGGCGGTTCTTGCCACAAACGACGAGAATATTCGATTCGGCTGAGGCCTTCCGTATTGTTTCGTAAATCTTCAGGATTGGTCCGCCTCCACGTGCGCCTCCGTTGATGAGAATGGTGCTGGCATTATCCAGCTTGAGCATGGCGCGAAACGTGTCCACTTCAGCGGATGTCGAAGGCACAAACCGCGGTCGCACAGGCATTGGTGTGCGGCGGATCCGCCATGGCGGTCACGATGAGGAGCGCATCGGCATTCGCCACGA
>CAZIPZ010000278.1:0-3595 GCA_964541075.1 uncultured Solibacteraceae bacterium
CTGGCCAAACGATCTCGTTCGGTTACTTCATAATCGGTGAGAAATGCGGGCTAAGGCCACGAAGCTAGTTTCCGACAGTCCTTAGAGTTATTTCGCGGTCGCGATCAGCGAGATACCGATGCCGCAAACTGCTGCTCCTGCCCACGCCCAGGCGGACAGTAGTTGATTCTGGATGAGCAGTCCGGCAATGAAAGGCGCCACGATCTGTGAAATCGACATCAACGACTGCATCAAGCCCATCACCATTCCCTGGCGGTGTCGCGCAACCTTTGTTGTAATCAGAGTCGTAATGCTGGGGCGAGCTACCGCAGTTCCAAACGTGATGAACGCTATCGCAACCAGCAGATAGGTGATGCTCTCCACGCTTCCTAGAAAAAGGAATCCGATCGCCATGGTGATAAAGCCTATTTCGACAAGACGTCGCTCCCCGAAGGTTTTCACCAAAGCACCGATGCCTCCGCCTTGAATCAGAATTCCGACTAATCCGGAAAACGCAAGAACGTAGCCGACTTCAGTTGTACCAAACGGCTGCCCGTTATAGGTGAATCGCCTCTCGGCGAACAATGCGAAGCCGGAAAAGAAGGTGCTGAAGGCAAACGTGAATGCAAAAAACTGCCAGAGCATTGGTCCCAGTTGGCGGTCCGTGAATGAATCAAGATAGAGCTTCCAGCTTGAATTCTTGTCGTGTTCGGGTCTCGGGTGGGGTGGAATGCCTGGAAGGAGGAAGTATGTGGCCAGTATGCTGGTCAATGAAAGGCCCGCGGCGGCCAGGATCGGAGCTTGGTTCCCATACTTCGCCAGAAATCCAGCGATCGCTGGTCCCACAAGAAATCCTAGTCCGAAAGCAATACCTATCAACCCGAAAGCCTTGGCCCTCTGTTCAGGTTTGGACACGTCCGCAATGTATGCCTGAGCCACAGTGAGGTTTCCTGCGGTCAGCCCATCGATGATTCTCGCAAGAAAGACTACCCAGAGTGTGCGGGCGTAGGCGAGAATGAGAAATCCAATAAAAGTTCCAATCTGGCTGACCAGCAAAACCGGCCGTCGTCCCACTCTGTCGGAAAGTTGTCCAAGCGGTGGGCCGGCGACCAACTGGCAGACCGCATATGCCGACACCAGCATTCCGACCATCACCGGCGAAGCTCCCATGGATTCGGCATAAAAGGGAAGGAGAGGCAGGATGATCGTCAAGCCAAGAATGTCCACGAGGACGATAAGAAATATCGAAAGCAATGGGGATTTTTTCATGAGGGCGGTAAGTTTCTCTTAGTCAGCAGAAATCCCATCCATGGATAGCGATCGGTTTGGCTCGCCAAGAAAGCCCCTCCTAAAACAACGAAGGTTTCGAAGTACGCCAGCAGGACAAAGCTGACCGACACGACGTATGGCCCCTGAGTGTCCTGGAGGCTTAGCAGCGGAAGAACTGAAATGAAGACGACGCGCACGATCTCGGCCATAATCCCGGCAAGGATAGCAGCAGGAATGACCTGTTTAGATCTAATCCTCTTATTGGGGAGAAACTTGTAGAACGCGAAGAGAGTTACGATTAGGAAGCACGTTGTAGTGATTCTGATAATCACAGCATCCACAGCCTGGCGCACAATATCAACTGGCAAAAAGCTTGCCACAAAATGCAGACCGGTGCTGACCGAGACGAAAAGTATGGCGGTCAAAACGCATCCCACTGTAAGCGCTAATCCCACCAGCTGATTCAACCAATAAGGGCGATCATTTGGAACCTGCCACAAGCGGTTGAAGCCAGTTTCGAGAGGCACAAAGATGCCTGCTGCTCCGAGCAAGACCCAAATCAGCGAGGTGATCTCGTTTCTTCGTCCAAACTCGGAGAGCGTGGCGCCCAGATTCGTGACCAGGAAGTCGGATCGAGTGGGTGCGGGATAGTACATTCCGAGGGTATTGATCAGAACATTGTAGGCCGCTTCCCAGTGCAGGACGTTTTTCAGTACTGTTAGGGTCACCAGGCAAGCCGGATAGAACCCGATGAGGGCTGCGCACGCGAGAGCCAGGCAAAACGCATGTGTTTCTGTCTGAAGAACCAGATAACGGAAAAGAGGGAAGAAATTCCTGATTGTTGCTACCGCTCGAGACCCTACTTCATTAATGAGCATGCGTGGAACCATGATAGCCGCAACGAAAACTTGTCCGTAGACCTATTTACTGCATCTTTTGGAAACTCACCGCGGTTCTTTAGGGGTCAGGTAGAAACGGTCCGACGTTCGAGTCTGGCGCCTTTTTTCAGCGTTAAGAGGGTCAACCCATTGCACAAACCATGCGATCTGTCTTAGAGTTTTTCTAAACGTGTTCGCAGTAAGCGGCTGTAATTCCGGAGATGAGTGCGGCAAGCCCTCGGCCATCGGAACGAGTTCTGTGCAACCGTTCGGCAGCGGCCCAAAGCCCCCAGTCTCGTTTTGTGTTCCGCCGTAGTTGTCTTTCCCAGAATCTGCAGAATCCGCAGGTCAGTCTTACAAAACTAAAGTCCATCGTGATCCACTTGTTCGGGGTGTGAATATGAGTATGGAAGCAAAAATAAACGGTCTGCCCAACGCCGGAATGCATAGTGCAGAAATCTCCGACTTTGACTTGAGGTCGTTGCTCGGCGCTCTTCAGTCCGTTCGGGAGGGCGATTTTGCAACCCGGTTGCCGAAACATTGGACTGGTCTTGAAGGCAAGATTGCGGATGCATTCAACGACGTCGTGGCCTCGAATCAGCGAATGGCCGAAGAACTCGAGAGAGTTGGCAACGTTGTCGGCAAGGAAGGCAAGACGCGGTATCGTGCGAGTCTTGATCGCCGGACTGGCGCTTGGGGCGGCATGGAAACGTCGATCAATACACTCATCGACGATTTGCTCTGGCCCACAAAGGAAGTTACTGAAGCGATCGCCGCAGTGGCGCAAGGCGATCTTTTGCAAACCGTTCGTCTTGATATTGAGGGTCGGCCGCTGCAAGGCGAATTCTTACGTTCGGCCACCATCGTCAACACGATGATCCAGCAGCTCAGCGCGGTTACTTCAGAGGTAACGCGCGTGGCGCGCGAGGTCGGAACCGACGGCAAGTTGGGCGGCCAGGCGCAGGTGCCCGAGGTGAGCGGCGTTTGGAAGGACCTGACCGAGCGCGTGAACTCCATGGCTAGCAACCTAACCGCTCAGGTCCGAAATATCTCGGACGTGACGATCGCCGTGGCCAGCGGCGATCTTTCGCGAAAAATTACAGTGGACGTTCGCGGAGAGATCCTTCAGTTGAAGGAAGCCATCAACACGATGGTGGATCAGCTACGTTCGTTCGCTTCGGAAGTGACCCGCGTGGCGCGCGAGGTCGGAACGGACGGAAAGCTGGGCGGCCAGGCTATCGTGCCCGGCGTCGCTGGAACCTGGAAGGACTTGACCGACTCGGTCAACGCCATGTGCGGAAACCTGACCGACCAGGTTCGAAACATTGCAGAAGTCACGACGGCTGTTGCGCGCGGCGATCTTTCGCGAAAGATTACGGTGGATGTTAAAGGAGAGATTCTGGAGCTGAAGAACACCATCAACACGATGGTGGATCAAATCAACGGCTTCGCTTCGGAAGTGACGCGTG
>CAZIPZ010000279.1:0-3590 GCA_964541075.1 uncultured Solibacteraceae bacterium
CGCGGATGTCTGCCGGAGCCGCGACTTCCATCTAATCGAGACCGTCGCCGAATTAATTGCAGCCCGAACCCTTGCCGATTTTCCGACACCTCGAGTGAAGGTTCTGGTTCGCAAACTCTCGCCAGTCCTGGAGCCGCGTGTGAATTCCGTGTCGATTGAGATCGTCCGATCCCGCTAATTCACTCTAAGAATTGGTAGTTGGCCGAGATTTCTGTTGAAGATCAGGAATGCACTGCGCTATCCTAGCGGGCCTCAATTAGTCTGCTGTAATACTTTCTTCGCAACGCTGTAATCGCGCCGACATTTAAAGGAGGTATCTTTGTCTACGTTAAACGAAACCGCGTTCGAGGCTCCTCAAACCGACTATAGCGCCCGCACCAAAGTTAAGGTAGGTCTCGGCAAGCGTTTGATGAAGCATGTGGATGCGGCTGTTTGCTACGGAGCCGGAGTAGCTTTCGATACCATTCAGTACTTCAATAGATTCAATCCGAATCCGTCGTTCACTCCAAAGTGGACTGAGAAACCGTTGCTGAAATCCTGGCAGAAGACCAAGCCGGTGCTGGGCTGGCCGCGGGAGACTGATTCCTTGTGCCCTCAGTGCGTTAAAGAGGCCCGCGAGAAGATCATGAGCGGAGACACGGAATGGACTGCGCTGCTCAGCGAAAAAGTTGGAGAAGTCAAAGCTAAGATCGTCGAGCGAAACGGGCAAGTCTGGATGGTGAAAGATTGTCCGCAACACGGTCGTTTCGAAGACTTAATGGCCATCGATGTAAACTTCCTGGAGTGGATTGAGAAGAACTTTCCCGGGCGCGACATCCCCTCGCACAACGATTCCGACCTGCACAACCATGGATCGAGCACCATCAAGCATGGCCGTGGCGCAGTCCTGACCGTTGATCTGACGAACCGCTGCAACATGATGTGTGATCCCTGCTTCATGGATGCCAACCAGGTGGGTTACGTCCATGAACTGACGTGGGAAGAAATTAAGGAAATCATGGACAACGCGATGCGCATCAAACCGCGCCGCCAGATGTCCATTCAGTTCTCGGGCGGCGAGCCCACGCTTTCGCCGTACTTTATCGATGCAATCGCGTATTCGCGAAAACTTGGATATGCCAGCGTACAGTGCGCCACTAATGGAATCGAGTTCGCAAAGAGCAAGGAATTCGCGCGGAAAGCAGCCGAAGCGGGCCTTCGGTACGCATACCTGCAGTTCGACGGCATCGGCAATGACGCGAACAGTCATCGCCAGATCGGCAATTTATTCGATGTAAAGTTACGGGCAATCAACAACCTGCACGAGGCCGGCGTGGAGATCATTCTGGTCGTCACGCTCGTCAACGGCGTAAACAACGACCAGGTTGGCTCCATCATCCGTTTTGCGATGGACAATCCGAAGAAGATCGCTTTTATTGCCTTCCAGCCTGTTTCTTTCACCGGCCGTGATGAAGACATCACACCTGAACGCAGACTGCGGCAACGGTATACGTTGTCGCATCTCGCCAATGACGTGAAATCTCAAGTTGGAGTGACCGAACCGACGCGCGATTGGTTCCCCTTGTCGATGATGGGCTCTTTCGCGGACTTCGCCGATCTTGTTCATGGTCCGGGCGCCGACTGGGGCCAGGTCAGCTGTGGCTGCCATCCCAACTGCGGCGTCGGGACGGCGATGATGATCAACAAAGAGACCAAGGAATTCGCTCCGGTCCCGCAGTTCCTGAATATCCCCGGCCTCGTTAGCGACATGCAGAAGATTACCGACTCTGGCCGCGGAAAATGGTTTTCCAACAGCATGATGGCTCTGGCGCTACTGAAGAACTACAACCCGTTTGGCGCTCCGCCCAGCCTGACGCTGACGGACATCATGAGGAAGTTTGATAAGTCGTTCGGATTGTCCGGTAAGAGCTACGGCAAGGTTTCGGGCGACAGAACGATGGCAGACATCCAGAAGCGCCGAAATGATCCTTGGAATTTTCTGTTTGTTGCGGGAATGTGGTTCCAGGATCTCTTCAATTACGATTTCCGTCGCACGGAGATGTGTATTATTCCGTACGCAACACAGCTAGGCGAAATCTCGTTCTGTGCTTACAACACCGGCATTGGTTGGCGAAAGATCATCGAGAACATGTACAAGACCGCAACGGTTGCGGAATGGAATAAGATGCACGGCAAACATGGCGTGTATGCCGGCGGCAAGGAAGTGCCGCTCGAGAACTACGAACACAGCCTGGTTCTCAATGCGAAGGATGTTGCTCGAGTTCGTGTTCACGGCGAAGAACCGGAAACTGCAGCAGAAGAGGAACGCATGCAGCGGCTGGCAGCTCGGCGTGAAGCCCAGAAGATGAAGCAAATCATGGATGAGCTGACGCTGGGTAAGAACCTGGGAGACACGGAAAAAACGGAGCTCGTCAAAATCGAATTGGCGCACAGAAGATAAACAGGAAATAAGAGGATTGAACTTTTTGAGGCCGGCGCCCCAGGCACCGGCCTCAATTTATTTCTGAGAAGAAGTAGCGTGAAGTAAGCGACGAACTAGATTCCCAATGCCTTTCGTCCGGCCTCCGAAATCCTCTGGGGCGACCACGCGGGCTCCATGACAATATCCACTTTGGGATTTGGAAAGCCGGCGTCCGCCAGCTTCATTCGGATATCCTCCGCAATCACCGCCCCTGAGGGACAGGCCGGAGACGTTACCGACATTTTCACATTCACCGCACTGGGTTGAACTTGGACGTGATAAATCAGGCCTAAATCCACCACATTGAGTGGGATTTCAGGATCGTAGCAATCCTTCAAGACCTCAAAGACGAGATCTTCCTGCGTCATCGCGGCCAGACGCGGATCGCGGGCCTTCGCCGCCAGAGCTTCGGCCACAGTGGCTTCCATGGCTTTGGAGGATTCGGCATAGGCCTTGTCGTCCTGTTCTTGGGCGGCTTTGGATAACGAGCGTGTTACGTTCGATTGTCGTTTGACAGCAACGACTATCGCTACGGCAAGGACGCCCGCAGTAGCAAGCAACAGATAAGTAAGCACGAACTGATTTTCTCCGCTGCTGCTTGCTTCTTCAAGGCTTATTTCGATTTTGATGAACTGAAGTGCGTATAATTCTTGTGTATAATGTCCGCTTGCGCCAACGGTACGAACGTCAATTGCATTACGCTCGATAAGGGGTTAAAAAGAATATGGCTTCTGCCTCAGTGAAAGCTCCAGAGCAACCCACAATCGAAGTAACAACAGGGGCTTATAGGGTGGTGAGCTCTCTTGCCAAGGTTCATACGGAGGGCCGTGAGGAACTCTATAACTTGACTCCGCTAATTCGTGAGTTTGCACGCTCATCAGGGATTCGCGCGGGATCACTGAGTATTTCATCCCTGCATACGACGAGCGGCATTTTCATTAACGAATGGCAGGAAGCGCTTATTCAGGACGTCAAGGGTTACCTTGCGAATTTAGTCAACAGGGACGGCTACTACCGTCATAATGATCCGGCGTGGTCGGATTGTGATCGGCATAACGCGGATTCGCATCTTCGAACCCTCTTGTTGGGCATGAACTTAACGCTACAGATCTGGGAGGGCGAAGTCGTC
>CAZIPZ010000280.1:0-3586 GCA_964541075.1 uncultured Solibacteraceae bacterium
ATGGGCCCCGGCAAAGGCCTCCGACGACATGCGCATTCAAATGAATTCGCCACCGAAAAAATGCATTACAACCTAAGCCAACGAAACACAGTGTCTTAAGAGCCCAAACGCCGCGCGTACAATCCCATTCCTTTATGTTCCACTCCCAGCCTGTGTTGCCTGCCGTCGCGCCTCGATCCGTCGTCACCTGTCGTCAACTGTCCCCGTGAGGCGCGAGCAGTCATTTTGTGTCGTCGAAAGTCGCAAAGCGTCGTATCGGGTGCGCGAGCGGTCATTGTCTGTCGTTCGTTGTCGTGGGAACTTTCGCGTCATCCGTCGCGAAGCGCGGAATGCTTTCGCAGGCGAGACAAAATATTTCAACTGCTTACTGTCGTCACAAGTCGTTCTCGGGGCCCTTACTTATATGGGGACCCAGCAAATGGAAGGTCCAATCCCGCGACTCGATGGTCTTCGCAAGGTCAGACCCCAACGGATCAGCAGCGTTATCCGCTTGCTCTGGCCGGAGATCAAGGCTGCACGTGAATTAGGCCACACCCTCAAATTCATTCATGAGCACCTCGTAGAAAGCGGATTAGCGATTACGTACAACCAACTGACCGTTTATGTGAGCCGAATCAATCGCAAACAATCCGCAGCACCAACTGAGAAACCGAAGGCCTCCCTCGATGCATTGGAGCGAAAGGGCGAGGTCGTCAAATCTGAACCGCGCGGAGATGACCCCTTGGCGAACTACCACGAATCTTGCATTCGCAATCCGCCGCCAGGTCTCGATATCAAGATCGGCAAGCCCGACATCAGCAAACTTGTCTAAACGGAGGAACGCTTCAATATGACAACGGAAAATGGAAACGGTAAGACTTCCGAGCCAACGGCAATACATCTTTCGCTGCAAGGAAAGGGAGGCGTCGGCAAGAGTCTGGTGGCCAGCATTCTGGCTCAATACCTAATGACTCGCGGGCGCGCGGTAAAGTGCATCGACACCGATCCGCTGAATCAAACTCTCCTGCAATACGAAGCCCTTCAGGTTGAGCATCTCAAATTGCTCCGTGACGGAACGGTGGACCAACGTGGTTTCGATCATTTGATAGACCGCGTCTTAACGGAGGATGGCGTCTTCGTCGTCGATAATGGTTCCTCAACATTCATTCCACTCTGGCACTACATTCTGCAAAACGACGTTTTGCGGCTGCTGCGCGAAGCCGGCCGCGATCTATATGTCCACACCGTCATCACAGGAGGACAGGCTCTGTTTGAGACGCTGGACGGATTCCGCCAGCTCGCAGAGAGCACTGCGGGCAAAAACATCATCGTGTGGATCAACGAATTCTTCGGACGCGTGGAGAGCGATGGCAAGGAATTTAGCCAAATGAATGTGTACCAAAAGAACGCACGAAAAGTCCTGGGTTCTGTCGGTATTCCCAAGCGCAATCAAGATACGTTTGGGAGAGACGTCGAGGAGATGGTTGCACGCAAGCTCACATTTGATGAAGCAATCACCGGGAATGGATCAACAATCATGACGAAGCAACGGCTCAAGATCGTGCAACGCGAATTGTTCGAGCAACTGGACAAACTCTGCATTGCCTGACCAGGTCATGGCTGACACCAAACGCCTCATTGCCGAAGTCGCAGCGAAAAACGGAATCCGACTCGACTCCGACGATCCAGCCTTTGCGCTGGTCACGTTAAATGAACTTGTACTCGAAGGAGCGGCGCTGCGCGTCGTGGAAAAGATACAGGCAGCGAACCGAGACTTCGAACGGACAGCGGAGCAATTACAGATTCGGGCGGGATCGATACTTGCCAAAGAGATTACCGGGGCGATGGCAGCGGCGAAGTCGGACTTTGCCAACAATGTTGAGGAAGCATCCGCAAAGGCCATGGAGAAATTGACCCGGCTCCAGCAGTTTGGCCAGAAATTTGCCGTTCATTGGATTATCGCCGGTGTCCTCGCGGCATTGATCTTGTTTGGCCTCGGCGTTCTTCTTGGAACCCGGCTCGGCTGATTGCATTCAACGATGCCGTTTCCATAAACTAATGATAGGTAGCTTCCCATGGGATTCTTGCACAATTGGGCGGTTCTGACGGCGCGCCTGATCGGTTTCTTCTTCATCGTGTTTTTTGCGGTCTGCTTCTACCTGATCATGACGCGCTAAACAGCTTCACCTGGCTCTCTCCTGTCGCTGCGCATTCTCTAACGCCTTGTCGATGGTTCGATCGACATATTCCGCCTGTCTCTTGTCCGTTCCCTTGTGCGTCAGATCCCGGCTCGTAATCGCCGTTCTGACTTCATCTTCAGAGACTCCATGGGAGAGGGCGTATATCGCGTATGCAAGGTCGATTCGATTTCCGTCTCCCCCATATCGCTGGTCTTGACGAAACTCTTCGATGCTTTTGGTCGCGTGAAACTTGTCTGGGCGGGCGCTGTTCAGAAACGCCTGTCGCTTGCGTTCTGCTTCAATCCGCGCCAGTTCCATCTGTGCTTCAACGCCACGAATAAATTCCTCGGCCATTTCATAGATCTGGCCTGTGGCATGGACAAGACGCACGAACGGATAACGACCTCCGGGCTGACGGTGTTTAGGCTTTTGATTCGTGAATCCGGCCAGTCTCCCGAAATGCCTCCAATCGGCCGCGCCGGGATCGGCGTTGAACTCCGATGCCAGAGCGCGTGCGGCAGCCGTGGATGTCTGCTTCGGCAGGACTCTTCCGTGGTTTAGCCACGCCTGGAAGTTATCCGGGGAGGTTTCCACTATCAGGGCGGGCGTGAACCCCGCGTGCTTCATCTTCTCCAAAGCCGCCGAGCTTAAATCGTCCAGCAAGCTGAGCGCATGTTCCCCTTTCGGGCGGATGTAGATGTTCCGTCCGTCAACATTCTGAAACTTCAACCACGAAATCGAACGAATCAGTGTCTCCAGATCCCACGTCCGCGGGAGCATTTCCACTTGATGCCGCTCGGTCGTTGTCGCTGGCTTAAACAGACCGACCTCGAACATCACAGTATCCATGGCCTGCGCCTGCCGAATCACAATCTCACGCGTGCGATCGGTCATTTCCTTTCCGCCTTCCAGGAAGCCAACACACGATGCCCCCTAAAAGAATGGGCCCCGGCAAAGGCTTCTGATGACAGAAGCACAAAGACTTTCTGGTGTTTCTACGTTGCAGACCTAGATCCTTTGGAATGCGAGCAATGCTCCACAGCAGCGACGAGCTTAAATGTCACTACACACGAAGCCAGGGTGGAGAATGAATGGCTGAATGACTCCGCCTTCGATAATCGCCACGGAACCAAACCCATTGACGCGCGGCGTATTGCCCGTGGATGCTTTGCATGAGTATGGCGATACCCGAACAACTCTGGACCGAGTTGGAGACTCTATTGCGTCCTCACACCGCATGGTTCTCAATCGACGACATTCGCCAGCACGACCCCGATCTCGCAATCGCTGCCCGGTATGTAAAGCGCGGCACGAACGAGGGCTTCGCCGTGCCGCGGGACGAACGGGGCCTCTATGAGCGGCTGGAAGGCTGGGCTGAGCGATTACTCGAAAAGGAAGTCCGATTTTGGGAGCAGCGGATTTGGGAG
>CAZIPZ010000281.1:0-3563 GCA_964541075.1 uncultured Solibacteraceae bacterium
GCCATGTTCAGCGGTTGCCAGTCGTCCCAAGAATCTGGATCGCAAGGAAGCGAACCACAGCAACGCGTTCAAACTCAGCCAGCACCCGACTTGGATTTGATTCGCCTGACGCCGGAACAAATTGAGGCGAATGGCATTCAGACTACGGAAGTCGCGGAACAAGAATTCACGCCATCACTCGCAACGATAGGCCGGGTCAGAACTCGTTCGGGTGGAGAATCCGAAGTGTTTTCGCCTTTCCCAGGCAGACTCGTCGGCGATGTGCCGTTGCCTCGAGTTGGTGATTTCGTTATGAAGGGCCGGCGCGTCGCGGATGTCGAACAACTGTTCATGGCTTCCGAAAGACTGCAGTTCGCAACGACAGCGGTCCAGCTTCAGGCCAGCATCGATCAGGCGCAGCAAGAAGTGGATCTCAAGCGGACTGAATTGGATCGTGCGCAACAACTATATGAAGGCGGAGCGATCGCACTGAAACAGCTTCAAGCCTCGGAGTTTGAACTCCGGCAGGCGGAAACGAAGCTCGAAGGCGCGCGGCGCTCCAAGGAACAATACGACGCCGCGCAGTCGGTCGCGAACTCCGAACCACGCCGTGCTCCCATCCTGGCGCCGATAGCGGGAACCGTGATGGGAGTGGATGCGGCATTAGGGCAGCAGGTTGATCCTTCGAAGAGCCTTCTGACGATTGCGGACCTGAGCAGCGTCTGGGTTGAGGCTGGTGTTCACGAACGTGACTTGCCGCAAGTACGGAATGCGCGACAAGCGGAGATCGCTATTCCTGGTTCGGCAGAGCGGCCCTTCACTGGCCAGTTGGTCACGATCGGCAACGTCGTTGATCCGGAAAACCGCACGGTGCCGGTCATCTTCAGCGTCGTAAACCGCGGCGCAATCCTGAAGATCGAAATGTTTGTGGAAGCACGTATTCCAACGGGCGCCGCTGCGAAGGCGTTTGTCATTCCGTTCTCGGCTGTCCTCTCGGAACAGGGCGCCTATTCGGTCTTTGTTGAAACCGCGTCCGGTGTGTACCGGCAGACGAGGGTCGAACTGGGACAGCGAAAGGACGCCATGGTTGTCGTTGCGTCCGGATTACAACAAGGCCAGAAAGTCGTTTCCGTGGGCGCGCAGTCGCTACGTAGCGAGTCTCGGAAAGCTGAGATTCCGGTTGAAGCCGAAGAGAAAGCGGAAAGGGAGGATTGATGCTCAACGGAATCATCCTCTGGTCCCTCCATAACCGCCTCGTTGTCGTCGTGCTGGCGATTCTGCTCCTGGTGTTCGGTATTCGCTCCGCAGGCCAGAGTCCGCTGGATGTCTTCCCGGATTTCGCTCCTCCACAGGTTGTGATTCAAACGGAGGCGTTCGGTTTATCGCCCGAAGAAGTCGAGCAGCTTGTTTCTCTGCCGCTTGAAAACGCTCTCAATGGAACGGCGAATCTCGAAACGATCCGTTCATCGTCGATCGCGGGCCTATCGGTTGTTACCTGCATCTTCGAAGCGGGCACCGACATTTTTCGAGCGCGTCAGCTCGTTTCCGAAAAGCTACAGATCGCCCAGGCGAAATTACCCGCAGGGGCTGAGCCACAAATGACACCCATCAGCAGTCCGGTCGGGATTCTCATCAAGGTCAGCTTGACGGCGGACAAGACATCCATGATGGATCTGCGGACTCTGGCCGATTGGACGATGCGGCCACGGCTCCTCGCCGTGCCCGGCGTGGCTCAGGTCACAATCTTCGGCGGCGAGGTCAAGCAGTATCAGATTATTGCGGATCCATCCCAACTCAAGCTGCACAACGTATCCCTCGCTGAAGTCATGACTGCGGCCCGCCGTGCAAATCAGAACGCCGGCGCCGGGTTTATGGATTCGGCAGGACAGAACCTGGTGATCCACGGCTTGGGACGCGTGGCTTCCATCGATGACCTTGAAATCTCCGTGATCGCCGTGAAGAACGGCTTGCCCGTGCAGATGCGGCACATTGCATCCGTAAGGGTCGGACCTGAATACAAGGTCGGTGATTCTTCCACGTTCGGAAAACCGAGCGTGATCGTCATTGTCAATAAACAGCCGTGGGCGAACACCCTGACGACAACACAGGCCGTTGATGCGGCGCTTGCGGAGATGCGGCAAGGATTCCCATCCGATGTAGTCATGGATTCCGAGCTCTTTCGTCAATCGGATTTCATCGAAACGGCAGTCTCGAATATCAATTCTGCCATGATCGAAGGCGGGCTGCTGGTCGTTCTCGTGCTTCTCCTGTTTTTGACCACGTGGCGTGCGGGCTTCATTAGCATGACAGCGATCCCCCTGTCGTTGCTTGTGGCGATTGTTGTTCTGCGTTCATTAGGCGGCACCATCAATTCGATGACCCTTGGTGGTCTCGCCATCGCGATTGGCGCGGTCGTGGATGACGCCATCATTGACGTCGAGAACGTGTTTCGCCGGCTCCGGGAGAACCGGTCCAAGACGACGTCCGATCCTATTCTCGATGTGATTTTTCACGCCTCGTCTGAGGTGCGCGGTTCGATTGTGTACGCGACCGTCATTATCGCGTTGGTTTTTCTGCCGATCTTCTCGCTCTCGGGTTTAGCGGGACGTATATTCGCCCCTTTGGGCTACGCCTATATCATTGCGATCCTGGCGTCGCTGGTCGTGGCTCTAACCGTCACACCTGCGCTGTGCTTTTACCTTCTACCCAAAGTCGCTCATAAGTCGGAAGAAAGCCTTGTGGTGCGGCAATTGAAACACGGCTTCAGACAAATTCTCGAGCCTGCACTGGATCATCCTAAGACCGTCATCGCGATCTCGGTTGTGATGCTGGTAGCGGCCCTCGCGGTTGTTCCATTTCTCGGCGGCGAGTTCCTTCCGGAATTCAACGAGGGCAACTTGATCATTAGCATGACAGGATTGCCAGGCACATCTCTCGAAGAGTCCATGCGCGTTGGAGCCATTGTGCAATCAAGACTCGCTCAGATACCGGAAACCGTCAAAGTCGCGCAGCAAACAGGAAGAACCGAACTCGGAGAAGATACGTTCGGACCTTATTTCACCGAACTCGTCGTGAAACTCAAAGAAAGCGAACGGTCTCGAGACACTGTGATGGCAGACGTTCGCGAGAGGCTTAATGATGTCGCGGGATTCTCGTTCGGGGTACGGCAGTTCATTGCCGAACGCATCGAAGAAGTCCTGTCGGGCACTACGTCCACCATCGCGGTGAAAGTGTTCGGCCCGGATCTGGATGTGCTGCAGGAGACGGCAGAACAGATTCGATCCGTGATGGCATCCGTACCAGGGGTTGCGGACTTATCCGTGGAACAACAAACGGGAGTGCCCACAGTCGCAATCCGATTCGACCGTCATGCGCTGGCGCTTCACGGCTTGAGCAGCGCGGACCTTGCGGAAACTCTTGAGGCGGCGTTCTTCGGAACGACCGTTTCTGAAGTGGTCGAACAGCAAAGGACCTTTGCCATCCTCGTCCGTTACGATCCGAGGTTCGCTTTGGACATCGAAGCTATGCGTACGACGCTCGTCGATACGCCGGAAGCCGTCGCCTATCTCGGCAAGCGCAACATC
>CAZIPZ010000282.1:0-3539 GCA_964541075.1 uncultured Solibacteraceae bacterium
TCGACGTACGGGATAAATCGTCCCAGGGAGCAGCAGATACGTTGAAGCCAACGTGCTCGAAAGCCAATTTCGCCCGGCGCATGTGCAGCGATTCGGTCACAAGCAGTATCCGGATGGCTCGCCGGGGATGAAGAAGGCGGGCAGCATGGATGGATTCCTCTCTCGTCGTAAGGGCAGAATCCGCTTTCAAGATAGCGGCCTCTGGAATTCCCATATCCCTCGCCATTTTTGCCCGCATATCCGCCTCGGAAATGGGCCGTCCGAATTGAGGGCCGCAAAAAACAATCAAGGGCGCCAGACCGCGTTTGAACAGCCGGAGACCTTGGACGGTTCTCGAGAGAGATTCCTCGGAAAGAGAGCCGTCTATAAGCGACCCAGCAGCCAAAACCACAATGGCATCTGCTGGTAGAACTGACGGAGCAATGGCGAGACCCTCGCCAACGACGTTGGACAGCCGCGTCAAAGCCAGCAGACAAAACACAACAACAAGGAGCCCGCCAATCGTGCGTGTGACTCTGCGCCAAGAAGCGGCGGTAAGAATCGTTGATCGCGTTTCATGGGAGTTCATCTTTTGAGAGTGGAACCCGAAACAAATATTAAATCACAAGGCGAGCGCCTGAACCCGGGGCGAAACAGAGGCTTCTGCGCAGAATGTACGAAAAACGGCGAAATTGTGAGGCCGGACGTTTCTCAATCCGGCCTCCAATGAATGACCGCAGCTATGATGCTCGATCCTTGAGTTCGGCAACGCCTTCCTGTTGTGCGCAGTTCGCACAGCAAAACATCACACCGGTTTTCCCCTCAACTCCGTGGCCCAAGATTCGACATCCGCAGTGATTGCAGGTCGGGGCCAGGGCATGGATCGCGCATTCGAAACTGTCGAATGTGTGGGTGTTCCCGGCCAGCATGATCTGAAACGCTTTGTCGTAGTCGTTGCCACAAACTTCGCACATTGTCATACGCACCCCCTTGCTTCATTTACGATGCTGCAGCTTCCCTGCCACGTCTTTTCATTGACAACTGAATGGGGTCAGAGAAGCGCCGTAGGGAATCGCTCACGGGACAGGACGGTATTTTCGCCCCGAATCGACGCCACGATGAACGTCTCTCTTTCTCGGCCTCAGCTTAATTCGCCTGCCTTCAACGCAGAAGACCCTCGCAACCGCTGGCGCCGCAATTGCAAAAATGTGTACTAGTGGAGGTCTGGACGATGGCCGTTAACCGTGAGGAACTTCTAACTTGCCTAAACAATCTGATTCAAACCTGCCGCGACGGCGAGAACGGATTTCAACATGCAGCCGAGCATGTCCACGACGATGGGTTGAAGAACCTATTCAATCTTTGCTCGATGCAACGTGCGCAGTTTGCCTCTGAACTTCGATCGGAGGTGCGCCAGCTAGGGGGAACTACTGATCACGGCGGAACAGTGTCTGGCACACTTCATCGCGGTTGGATGAACCTCAAGGCGGTCATTACCGGCTCGAGTGATGAAGCGATTCTTGCCGAGTGCGGGCGGGGCGAGGATGTAGCGCTTGAAACTTATCGGCAGGCGCTGACACAGAATCTGCCGCCGAATGTTCTTCCGGTCGTGCAGCACCAATACAAGGAAATCAAACGATCTCACGATCGCATACGCGATCTGGATCAGGCGGCTTAGTGGAATTGGCGGAAATCAAAATTCGAACGAGGAGTTCAACATGACTGGTGAAAAATTACTTTACCTGCTTGCTTGAACCGGCATTGGCGCGGCGGTAGGTTTGCTGTTTGCGCCGAGGTCGGGACAAGAGATTCGAGACACGATCAGCACAAAATTTCAGGAATCCGATATCGGCGAACGTGCGACGAGCACCGTCCGAAACGTAATGGAGAAGAGCCGCAACGTTGCCAATATCGGAAAACAGCGACTGAACGAATCGATCGAGTCGGGGAAACAGATGGTAGGCGATTCGCTTGAAGCCGGGAAGCAAAGGCTTAACGAGTCACTGGAAGCGGGAGTAACCGAGTTCGACCGGGTCAAGAATCAAGAACGACGCACCTTTTAGGAGAAACTATGGCCGATCAAGGCCTGTTGACCATTTTCGTCTCGCTGACAGCCCTTGCCGTACTGATACAAACCGCAATTCTGGTTGGTTTTTACATCGTGTCAACAAAGCTGACTCGTCAGGCGGAGCGCGCCGTCGCCACGGCGCAAAACTTGATGGAACCGGTTCAGGGTCTGGTGGAAAACTTCCAGATGATGACAGCCCGCACGAACGATGTCGGCACAACAGTGAAAGGAGAGTTGCGCCAGCTCGCATGGTTCTTCGAGAAGGCGCGACGCTCCTGGCAGGATCGGGTGAATAAAGGGTTGGACAAGGAACGCGAGAGCGTGGCCTGAACAGAACAAATAACCGCGTGCAGACCCATCGCGACTGCAATGAATATACAAGGCGAAGGCGCGCGGTTATTTGTTGATCTGATCCTGCGCCAAGGCCAGGAATTCAACAATGGATTTGGACTTCAAATCTTCTCCGGAGCGCAACCGCACCGAAACGGAATGTTGTTCCTGCTCCTTATCCCCTGCAACAAGCATGTAGGGAATCTTCTGCAATTGCGCTTTGCGAATTTTCGCATTCATTCGATCGACGCCCTCATCAATGTTCACGCGCATTCCCACTGATCTCAAGCGATCCTGAACCTGCTTGCAGTAGTCGATATGCCGATCCGCTATTGGAATCAAGATGGCCTGAACCGGAGAGAGCCAGACCGGCAACGCGCCGCCGTGGTGTTCGAGCAAAACGCCGAAGAAACGTTCCATGCTGCCCAACAGCGCCCGGTGAATCATGAAAGGCCGATGGTGAGCCCCGTCCTCTCCGACGAACGAAAGATCGAAACGCTCCGGCAGGTTGAAATCAACCTGAATGGTGCTCAGCTGCCATGCACGTCCGATCGCATCATTAATCAACAAGTCAATTTTCGGACCATAAAAAGCGCCGTCTCCAGGATTGATCTGGTACTGGATTCCTGAGCGTTTCAGTGCGCCCTCCAGTGCGGACTCTGCAGCATCCCAATCTTCCTCGCGGCCTACCCGTTTTGGCGGACGAGTGCTCAAATAAAGCTCAAACTGGTCGAAGCCGAACGCCCTGAGGACATCCAGGCTGAAGTGAATCACCTTATCGATCTCGTCTGAAAGCTGGTCCGGCCGACAAAAAAGATGCGCGTCATCTTGCGTAAAACCGCGAACCCGCGTCAGTCCATGCAGCACTCCGCTTCTTTCGAAGCGGTAGACGGTTCCCCATTCCGCGAACCGCAGCGGTAGATCACGATAGGAACGAACACCGCTCTTGAAGATGTTCACGTGGAAGGGACAATTCATGGGTTTCAGATAGTAAAGCTGTTCATCTATCTTGATCGGGGCATACATGTTCTCGGCGTAAAACCCGAGATGGCCGCTGGTTTCCCAGAGAGTCGATCGTCCGATGTGTGGCGTGTAGACAAAGTCGTAGCCCGCCTCCAGATGCTTCCTTTTGCAATAGTCCTCTGCCAGATGACGGACAAGA
>CAZIPZ010000283.1:0-3513 GCA_964541075.1 uncultured Solibacteraceae bacterium
ACAACAGCCTGGAAAAAGGATGCAGTCCGCACAGTGGACCATTTCGCCGGAGACTCTGTTTACGTTCTTTTCCTTCAGAATGAAGGGCTGTTGTTGAGCCGTGAAGTCCGATTCGATTATTCGAATATGCCTCAAGATGAGCAGATCGAGAGGCTCGCCAGTGAACTCCGTCGATCCACTTTGTATTTCCGGCAGAATTTTCCTCAAGCCCAGTTCGATCAGATCATTTTTTCTGGAGACGGCGATTTGATTGGAGCGCTATCCAGCAGGTCGAGCGAGGACCTTGGCATACCAGGCAGCATTGTTCGGTTTGAGGAGAACCTGGACACGTCGGCGTTCCGCGGAAACTGGGACGAATTCCGGTTTCATTTGCCCGCCCTTACAGCCGCGGTTGGCGGCGCCTGGCGAAAAACACCTGGATCGACGGGCATCAACCTCCTTCCCGGCAAGACTCAAGCCAAGGAGCAGGCCGGACTCAATCCAACAAAAATCGCGCGCCTCGCATGTGCTGTGGCGGTTGTCATCGCTCTTGTTGCTGGAGTCTATTACCTGCGCGAGAGAGGTCGGCTCGACGCACAAAAGCAGGACCTTTCGCAGCGCGTTTCCATCGTGACTCCGAAGCTAGACCGATTTGCACAATTCGACGGAATGCGTTCATCGGCCGAACGCAGGGGAGCGTTCCTTAGTCGCATCCAGCCGGAGAGAGACTGGACGGAAGTCTTCAGAAAGATCTCGTTCATTGTGCCCGCGACAGCAGTCTTTGAAACGATGCACATCGAGGGTGGAGACTCGCCCAAAATCACCCTTGTGGGCTTCGTATCCGCGCCTTCGGCAGCGGAAGGAAACGCCGACTTTAATCGGTTCTTCAATGCTCTGAAAGGGCTTCCTTCCTTCAAGAGCGTCAGCATGCCGAAACCCACAGCGGTTTCTTTTGTAGACGCAGCTGGGCCACGATCTATCTCGACAGGTGTTCAAGTGCAAAGTAAGGTGTCGTTCGAGGTGCTATGCGAAATCCGCTAGGTTCACTGACTAAACAACAAAAACAGACGCTGGCATGTTTGTTGGGGGCAGTAGCCGCGCTCGCTCTAGCGGGCTTCCTTGTATATGACCTGAACGCGAAACGGCTGGAAGTTATGAGCCTGACACAGGAAGTTGAGGCCAAAGAACAGAACGCATTAAATGGTCGAGAGCCGAGCGCAGAAGAATTGGAGGATTGGTCCCAACGCGAAAGCCGTATCAGCAACACGCTGCTGTCCGACCAGATGGTTCCACAGCTCTTTGAGGAAATTTCACGGTTGGCGAACGAGAATCACTTGCAACGGCTCGCTTTGAATACAGAGGAAGCAGTCATAGACCCGGAAAAGCAGGGCTCGACTTTGGACATGGAACTCGCTGCGTTGGGTGTTCGGCGCTACCTGGTCATCACGATCAAGTTCCTAGGCGATTACCCGGACATTGCACGTTTTCTGGGCGACGTTGTGAAACTGCAAAGGCCGCTGGAATATCGCGTCGCCGACATGCGCCGTGCGGCGCCATGGATCGATGTAACCCTGGTTATGAACGTGTATAAGCGGGAAGGCGCATGAAAGCCCTAAAGCTGGCTGTATTGCTAGTGATCTCATTCGTAGCGATTGGAAGCGTCATTTACCAGATTCGCAACCGGTACAAAACGCCGGCGAGAGTTTCTACGCCGTCGTCGGAAACGGTTGCGGCCACTTCCTCGGAACCAGCTCCGGCGGCTGCCCCGCCGGAAGCGCCGGCTGCGCCGGCCACGCAGGTAGGCAGTCCTGAGCCGTCTGTTCCGGCTAACGGGTGGGGCAGAAATCCGTTTCTCACGATCGAGGAAATCGACCGGGCCAAAGAACCTGTCACGAACATCGCTGAAGCAGCCGTGTCACAACCCCTCGTGGAAGCGCCGCTCCCTGCCTATAACGTAACCGGCGTGATATCGAGCAACCAGGGCAACTGGGCGATTGTGGACGCTCGGGTTGTACAGCCCGGCGATCGGCTGGGTTCGGAAACCGTAAAGGAAATCAAAGAGAACGGCCTCGTGTTGGAACATAGGGGGCAGATCCGGGAGGTGCCGTTGAGAAGACTCGAAGACGCTGTCCGTTCCAGCGCTCCAAGGAAGGAAACTAAAGAATGAAGCTCATTCCAATTGCGATGTTGGTTCTCTTGATGAGCCAACAAAAGCTTCCGCGAGAACTCCAGATTGGTCAACTCGACGATCCCCGAACGAAGAATGTCGGAATTGTGTTCGTCGGCAGACAAGCACTCGTCACCAATACACAGCTTCCCGCAACTCAGATAGAGCAACGCCTCCAGAGTGAACTGGGGGGAGCGCCCTTTGACGTTTTGTTTCGCGGTGCGGATCTGCGGTCGGCTTTGACCGGTCTGGCCCAGGCGTATGGTCTGAATCTCGTAATGCCGCCCGAAATCGGCGGCGAATTAACAATCGATCTAAAGAGCGTCACCTTGACTCAAGCGCTCGATGCGATTCTGGCCCCGCGAGGATTGCAGTACAGGATCGAAGGCAACATGCTTCGGGTCGACAAGCTCCAGCTACAGTCCAGGTCGTTTGAGTTCGATTACATCACGACGCAACGATCGCTCAGTCGATCACTCAGCGCGAGCGCGAGCGCCGGGGGAGGCGCCCTCTCGACCTCGAACACACCCGTTGGCGGCGCGGCGGGAGGGGGGTCGACTTCGTCATTGACGGGCTCGGAAACTGTAAATCTCGTCGTTGAGGTCGAGGCGGCGCTGAACTCGTTGAAGTCTCCTGAAGGAAGGATCATTTACAACAAAACCGCCGGGATCATCTTCGCCACCGACTATCCGCGTTACCTGGATTCAATAGGTTTGTTTCTTGAAACTATCGAGAGTTCGGTCCATCGTCAGGTCGTTATCGAAGCCAAAGTCGTCGAAGTGAAGCTGAACGAAGATTCGCTTGTCGGCGTCAATTGGTCCGCTGTCCTGGGGAACTCCGTTACGGCAGGACAGAGCCTCGCGGGCGGATCAGGTTTTCAGGTTGGCGTAACCGTAAAGGATTTCAACGCACTCATCACCGCGATTTCGAATTCCGGCAGCGTGAACGTGCTTTCCAGCCCCACGATCGCCACTCTCAACAATCAACCGGCGATCATGCGCGTTGGCACTCAGGACGTTTTTTTCACCACCACAACGCAGGTGGATCCGCGGACCGGGAGCATCCTTCAAACGGCAATCACGCCTTCCACAATCAATGAAGGCATTGTTCTTGATGTGACGCCCCAGATCAGCGACGACGGGATCATCGTCATGAACATCCATCCCACGATCACAGAGCGAACCGGCCAGGCGACGTCTCCCCGGGGAGACATCGTCCCCATCGTTGATGTCAGGGAAACAGATCAAGTCGTCCGAATCAAACAGGGAGAAACCGTTTTCATCAGCGGCCTCATTTCAGACAGAAAGTTGGAGACAATCAACAAGGTTCCGGTCCTCGGTGACGTGCCCCTTGTAGGGGGGCTCTTC
>CAZIPZ010000284.1:0-3479 GCA_964541075.1 uncultured Solibacteraceae bacterium
CATTGAAATGACATTGATAGTATTCCGCAATTCTTGTGAAACGATACCAAAACCTCATCGCGAGCTTCCGCGGCCTGCTGTGCTTCATCCCTGCGCATTTCCGATTCGCGTAGAGCCCGCCCGAGCTGCCGGGCAATGGTCACAATGACGACCACAGCAAGCAGCGCCATCACGGAGAGGACGAACACGCCCACAGCCTGCCTTCCCTCAAGCTGCAAAATCGCTGCTCTTTGCTCCGCGATCCTGGCATCGATTGATTTTTGGAAATTGTCCAGGCTCTCGTAAACACTCCGCACGAGAATGTTCTGCTGAAGAAGATCTTGATCAAATGTGTCGCTTGCATCGGCGACATTCCCATAAGCATCAGGCCTGATCTGCTGACGCCAATTCACAAGCGAACGCTTCACTTTCAGGTAGGCATCGTGGACCTGCCTGCCCGATGCAAACGAGGGACTTTCAAGTTCCTCCAGTTTCCTCTCGACGTCGAGTTGATGCTCGCGGTATTGCCGCAAGTATTCGTCCTCGCCCGTGATTCTCCAGTACAGCAGGTCCGAAATCTCATTCAAGAAATTGCGGCGAATGTCCTGCGCGTCCTGCTGAGCCATTAAAGAGTTCTTGTCGATTTCGTCACGGACATCGGAAATCTTCGCTCCAATAACAAGCGGCCATACCGTGAGGCTGATGAGAACCGCAGCTATGAAGGCTGTTAAAAGCCACGCCCTGCGGGGGGGGCCGATGGACTCCTTTTTCCATTCTCTCAGTGTAGGTCAAACGCGGTGTGACATGTTCATTGCTTCGGGCCGTTAGGCAACCTTCTTGGTGGGATCCGCCGGCTCGTGCTCCTTTTTCGCTTGTTTCGCCCGGAGCGTGTCCGGCATAAGATCGCCGAGTTGGTCTTTGATTTTGTTTGTGAGACCGCTCACAATCGATGCCCGTCCAGCCATCATCGCTGCATATCCGTCGCGTGCCACTTTCTCAGGTGAAGCAAGCGCGCCATCCTGAACGATTCGCATCTCTTCAGCGCCTTCCTTCCTGAACAAATCCGTATCGGTCGCACCGGGACGCAAGGCCGTCATAGTGACTTTGGTTCCATCGAGTTCCTGGATAACGGCTTGAGTGAAGTTGTAGATGAAAGCTTTCGTGCCCGAATATACAGCCGAGTACGGCGCCGGTGTTTTGCTGACAACCGATGCGAGCTGAAGGATGCGGCCCTCGTTACGGGCCAGCATGTCTTTCAGAAATAGCTTCGTTAAAACGACGAGTGAAGAAACATTCAGTTGAATAATTGCGAGTTCGTCGTCGAGATCCGTCTCTGAGAACCGGCCGTAAACGCCCTGCCCCGCATCATTAACGAGGAAATTAACCTCCAGACCGCGCGCTTTGACATCTTCATACAGTTCGAGCGCGTTCTCCGGATTGAACAAGTCCTTGGCGATTGCAATCGCCCGGATTCCATACTCCTTTTCGAGACTGCCGGCGATTTCGTCCAGCCGGTCTTCAGAACGACTGACCAAAACAACATTATGGTTGTCGGCAGCAAAACATTTGGCAAGCTCGAGACCAATGCCGCTGCTTGCGCCAGTTATCAGAGCAGTCGTTGGGACCGTCATTTTCCGCCTCCGTATGATCGAGTAGAGCGCTTCCGCCCTGTTCGATCTCCGTTATTCTCTGTGAAGAAAACGAGGTCGGCGGCAATTCCTGAATGCCATGCAAAGGATAACTCGTTGCATCAACCGACCTTTCTCGATGATTGCACGATTCGGCCGCTCAATTTATTCAGTGCGCCTGTCGCAGCCGAAAGTGCGAGACGTCACGCTGCGCAAAATTCAACTACGCTGCTCGATCGTTTCGAAACCGGCTCTCCTCGATTGTCGCAGGTTTGCGTCGAACCAACATCCCGGCAAGAAAACCGAGGATGAGACCAACGATCAGCGATCCCCATCCAATGCCTGGAGAGGTCGCAGTGTTTTCCGTCCCAGCCTGTCCAGCGCCAACCTGCCCTTCGGCTTGATTGTCTTGCGGTTGAACCGGTGTATTGCCCATCGAGCCTTGGCCTTGGTGCTGTCCCGATTCGCCTTCGTATGATCCCGGCGACACTTGTCCTGGCTGATCCGTTCGACTCTGCGAAGCAATGTTGGATGGCATCGATGCCATCCAAACGATTGCTGGGATGACGATCATCAGGAAATAGGCATATCTAGTCTTCATAAAACCTCCATATCTTCCTCACGAAGAGAAGTGCACTTGTCCTACCGGATAGTCGCGGTTGTGGCCAATCACGTGTCGGCCGGTTGTTTAATGCGGAGCAG
The DNA here is from genome assembly GCA_964541075.1 of uncultured Solibacteraceae bacterium. Lineage (GTDB taxonomy): Bacteria > Acidobacteriota > Terriglobia > 20CM-2-55-15 > 20CM-2-55-15 > CAZIPZ01. The sequence goes on from CAZIPZ010000284.1 coordinate 2,310, forward strand.
CCTCGTCCCAAATCTATCTTTAGAAAGTCACAATGTGATTGTGGGATTGGAGATCAGACGGAAGCCCCCAAATGAAAAAAGTCGTCTTCCCAAATAATTCGCCGCCGATAGTTCGGCAACGCAACAGGATGCCGCGACTAACGGCGGACGTTAACAGGTCATCCTTCCGTACTAGCCAGCAAATTTTGTGTCGGTGTTTGTCTCTCATTAAAAGGGGACCGTGGATTCAAAACTTCTGCGAACCGCGCTGTGCCCGAAATGAGGAACGCCACAGCCTCCTTACGGTTCAAATCGACTAAAGCCACCGAGGGATGGCGCCATGTGCCCTCGAACGTGGTGTTATTTCAGGAAACCAATACGACCAGGACGACGCCCGAGAAAAAGCTTAAAGAAGTGCATAAATACTCCGATGCATTTCGTCTCCATTGTTCCCACTGGCAGGAGTGAAGCGGGAAAAATCAAATGGAAGCACGTGGGGAATATTTGTCCAAGAGCGCCTTTTGAAGCGATATGTGAGTGTTTGATCTGGCGACATCGATGCCGCGCTCAGGCCGTCACGCTTAGGTCAGATCAATCGCTTGCTCATGACAACACTTCTGTAGGTCTTGCCTTCCCACTGACGATACTCGATGAATCGATAACCGCGCTTCATGTAGTAGCGGATCAAGTGTTCGGCCGGTTCAGCCGTGTCGAGGCTCACTTCAGACAAACCCAGCGCCGAAACCTTGCTTTCGACGTGGTCCATGAGCAGACCACCGATGCCCAAATTCTGAAAGTCGGGCTCGACAGCGAACTGTCCGACGACCGCCACATCAGGCCGCGCGTACCAACCCTCGGACCATTGCTTTTTTGTGTGCAGCAGCACGGTTCCGACGATTTTGCCTTCAATCAATGCAACACAACACTCGCCTGTTTCATTCCGTTCCAGCGTCATCTGAGGGGTCTGAAAACTGCCGGTAAAATTCAGGCCCATGTCCGCAAGCCGTTTGTACGCGCGGCGGATTAGTGCGGTGAGTTCTTCTATCGAATCTGTAGGAAATAGATGACGGATGACGATGTCGAACGTTGGCCGAGGCGTGGACATGAGCACTTCTGGCCCATGGCCTTACGTAGGTAAAACAACTCGTGCGGTTCAAGTTTTTCGGGGCAAAGGGGCGATCGAAGACTTCT
>CAZIPZ010000285.1:0-3451 GCA_964541075.1 uncultured Solibacteraceae bacterium
GAGCAATTCCGGAGCTTGGAAATTGCTCACTGCCCACTTCCCTTTATTTTCCCCCAATTACGAGGCGAAGTAATCACCCTGAGGTTTTGTTTCCATTTCCTGGCGAACTTTTTCCAGCTCGCCTGCAGCTTCCTGCGCGATCGAAACGAATTCTGGATCAAACTGGGTTCCGGAGTGCCGTTTGAGTTCGTCGATGGCGCGCTCCGTGGTCATCGCTCGCCTGTAGGGCCGATCGCTTGTCATTGCGTCGAATGTGTCAGCGATCAGGATGATGCGTGATTCGACCGGAATTTGTTCGCCCTTCAAATGCGACGGGTAACCCTTGCCATCGAACCGTTCGTGATGATGCCGAACCGCGGGTTCGAGGTTGAATCCATATAGCGTTCGTACAATGCGTCCGCCAATCACAGGATGCGTCTGTATTTCCTTTGCTTCAAATTCATCCAGCGAGGACGGTTTGCATAGAACGGCGCCGCGGACACCGATCTTTCCGATATCGTGAAGTATGGACGCCACTTTTAAGTTGAAGATCCATGGCTCGTCAAACCTGCCGCTTTGCCTGGCCAGCAATTCCGCATACCGATCGACGCGATCGCAATGCCCAGCTGTATAGACGTCTTTAGCCTCAATCGAACGAGCGTGCGCCTGAACGGACGACACAAAAATCTTCCTCATCTCTTCGCGATGCTGCTGTGCGGTGTAATGCTCGTTGAGGTAGCTGCCAAGGCGCTCGCGGAAGAGGCCGAATATATGTTTTTGGCTTTCTAAGAGCACCCGCTCTGCACCGTCGTATCCAAGATAGATCTGTCCGCGAAACGAGCTGTGCTCCATCTGGAAGCGAAACGCTTTCTGATTCTGCTGCTCGCGCCCTTCAAAGATCCGTCCATAGCGATCATAGAACACGAGTGGCTTGAGCGCTGCGTCCAGCTGAACAAGTATTCCGAACGTGTCGGGCCGGAAATGATCTGTTGCGAACTGTGCAAAATCGTTAAGCTTTGGACCGGGATCAATGAAGGAATACGCATCTGCGCCAAGCGTATAGAGGCCGTGGAGCTTTTCGTTGGTTCGAGTAATCTCCGCGTCGCCTTCTACAACCCGGCGTTCGAGTTGTGATCGATATTGTTCGTGTTTGAGCAAAACCCTCCGGCGCTCCGTCGCGCGCGCCAGGCTCGTCTCAAGTTCAGAGGTTGAGTAGGGCTTGGGGAGAAAGTCGTAGGCGCCGACTCGCAGGGCGGCAATCGCACTGTTTGAGGATGGGAAACCCGTAAGCAGGACGCTCACGATCGTTGGATCGAGTTGACCTACCTCTTTGACAAGCTCTAGGCCGCCGACCTCGGGCATCTGAAGGTCTGTATAAACCAGACCATAGTCCGACGGATTTCTTGTGAGCCTTTCCAATGCAGCCCGGCCGTTTGGCGCTGTTTCAGGAGAATATCCTAGAGACTCGAGAGTTTCGGCCAGCGCGCTCCTGCAATCCTTATCGTCATCAACTACAAGGACACGTTCCATGCGGTCCTTATCGACAGCGCAGGAAACGAACTTTACGCGGAAGCCACCATATGTTCATGCAAACCGATTCGCTTGATTTTTTCGATCAGCGTCGTCCGTTTCAGATTCAGCAGCTTGGCCGCAAGCTTCTTGTTGCCATTCGTTTTGCGGAGGCTTTGCAGAATCAGTTCACGCTCCATATCCGTCACTACATTCTGGAAATTGATGCCCTCCTCAGGAATTTCGATCAGCGGTGAGAAGCTGCTGGATTCGCGGTTCTGGATTTCGCCAGGAAGATCAGTCGGCAGAATCGCCCCACGCGTACCCGTCAACGCGACCATCCGTTCGACGATGTTCTCCAATTGGCGGACATTGCCCGGCCATTCATAGTTCATCAGAGCCTTCACCACCTGGGGCGAAACACTCTTGAGTTCGAGGCGGTGCGCTTCGCAGAAGCGCTGAACGAAACGCTGCAGCAGTAGCGGAATGTCCTCACGGCGTTCGCGCAGAGGCGGCAAGTCTATTGGAATAACGTTCAACCGGTAATAAAGGTCTTCGCGGAACGTTCCTTCTTTAACCATCTGAGCGAGATTGGAACTGGTCGCCGCGATGATCCGGACATCCACCTTTACCGTAGTATTTCCGCCAACGCGTTCGAATTCCCGTTCCTGCAACACGCGCAGCAGCTTCACCTGAAGCGTTTGAGGCATGTTGCCTATTTCGTCCAGGAAGATCGTTCCGCCATTGGCCTGCTCGAACCGCCCGATCCGAGTCTGAACGGCGCCCGTGAACGCTCCCTTGACGTGGCCAAACAACTCGGATTCCAATAAGTTCTCGGGTATCGCACCGCAGTTGATGCTGACCAGCTTCTGATCTTTGCGAGGGCTGTTGAAATGAATCGCTTTGGCAATCAGCTCCTTGCCCGTGCCGGTTTCGCCCTGAATCAGCACTGTGCTGCTCAATCCGGCGATCGTGGTGACTAGGTCAAATATGCGATTCATCGCGCGGCCCGTACCGATGATGTTGCTGAAGCCGTACTTTTCGTTGAGTTGCTTCCGCAGGTATTGGTTCTCGAAGCGAAGCTGGCGTTCCTTCAAACCTTTTCGAACCATGATCGGCAGTTCGACCAGCTTGAAGGGCTTCGTCAGATAGTTGTAGGCGCCCTTCTTCATCGCCTGAACAGCGGTTTCAATCGTGCCGTATCCAGTGATGACAATCCCGATTGTTTCGGGAAGACGCCCCAGAGTCTCTTCCAAAAGCTCGAGGCCCGTCCGTCCTGGAAGATTGTGGTCGGTGATCAAAACATCATAGGCGGTTTGAGACAACATCTCTGAGGCTTCTTCTGCGCTTCCTGCCTGATCCACCTCAAAACCGTCAAGTGTCAATATTTCGACGATGGCGCGCCGAAGGTCCTCTTCGTCATCAACCACTAAGATTTGTTCTTTGGATACGTCCACGTACGCCTCCCTGCCGAATTTTGAGGAATTATACTTTTGGGGTCTAAAGTTTTCAAGAAATCCGCCGATATGCTCGACATGGTCCAAGTAAGCGAACTGTTTCCCGGAAAAATCAGAATCCTCGTTGTGGATGATGACAATGACCTGAGGTTGACACTCTGCGAATACCTAGAATCGCAGACCTTCTCAGTCTCTTCGGCCCGAAACGGAGCTGAAGCCGCGGGATTGATTTTGTCTGGCAAACAAAAGTTCGACATCATTTTCACGGACCTCATAATGGAACCTGGTCCCGACGGACTCGAGGTGTTGAGGATTGCCAAAGAATGCAACCCTCATTGCCATGTGGTCGTGATGACCGGCTATTCCTCAATCGAGACCGCCATTCAATCGATTCGGGCCGGCGCGTTTGACTACCTGACCAAGCCCTTCCAGTTAGCCGAAATTGAGATCGTGGCTAACCGAATCATCGAATATCTGATCCTGCAAGGCGACAACAAGAGACTGTC
>CAZIPZ010000286.1:0-3314 GCA_964541075.1 uncultured Solibacteraceae bacterium
ATCTTCGCGGCAAGCTTCCGGATATCGCCATGACGGACGCCGAACTGGTTGCCCCCAACGCCATTTTTTTGTTCTGCGCACGGACCTTCTCGTTGCCAAGAGATTCCAGTTGCGCGAGTGCATCCTTTAGAGTGATTGCCATGGTTTTCGAATTGCCACACGAACTTCGCGGAGACAAGGAACGCGAGGCAACCGATCAGGATGAATCCAGATCACGCCTTCGACAGCTGTGAGCGTCTTTCAAAACATCGCTTGTCGGGGCCTGCCTCGTTGCCATTCTAGCACCGGCAATTTATCGGGAAGTCAAGTCAGACTGTGATTGCACCGAGACTGTCCAACAGGAATGCCGAACTGTCAGACCTTCGAAGTAAGAACCGCCAATTGATCGCCAGATTGACTTGCGCCGCTTAGATCGAACTCCCTCAGATGCATGAAAGTGAAGAACCTCACCAATGGACACGCACGTGCAACACCGCGGGTGAACTATGAAGCCTAAGGCCTTGCTTTTTTGTGCGGCATCCTCTCGCCGGCCCTCTAAGGCGTGTGCGATGCGGCGCCGGGGCTGCACGGGGAATCCTACAGTTTCCGATTGGCGTCAACGCGCCTCCACGGCGCTGAGCAGGGACTTACGGGGCGGTGCATCTCGGGGAGGGGCTATGGCGATGCTGATGATCTTTCTTGCGATGGGAATCGCTGCCAGCACGTTTGGTAGACGCTTCCGCCTGTACACGATCGCGACGATCGTTCTGGCGTTTGGCTTCGGCGGCTGGGCTATGCCGCAAACCACCCTGATCGAGCAGGGTCTCGCGACTCCATGGGTTGGGGGCAAAGAGAGCATCTTCTGGGGCGAATATCAGTCGTGGTTCATCGTGCTGGCTCTGACGCTGCTGCGTAAACAGTCCGGGGCCGGCAAGCCATCTCCGTTCAAGACTCGTGAGGGGGAAGCCGCCTTTCTCGCGGCGTATGAAGACGCGATGAGGTTGTGGACTGTTTCATACGAAGGGATCAGTATTCCAACTCCGTTCGGGACAACGCACGTTGTAATCTGCGGCCCAAGGGACGCGCCGCCTTTGGTGCTTCTGCACGGGTATATGGCGACGTCGGCGATGTGGGCGACCAACATCACGGATTTCAGCAAAGACTTCCGAGTCTACGCTATCGACGTCATGGGTCAACCGAGCAAGAGCATTCCCGGCGATCCGATATGCAATGCGGCGGATTATGTTTCATGGTTGACGGCTGCTTTGGACGCTATGCACCTTGATCGCGTTAACCTCATGGGCATGTCCTTTGGTGGTTGGCTCGCTCTCAATTATGCGATCGCCGCACCGCACCGGGTTTGCAAGCTCGTACTCCTGTCTCCCGGCGGGTTGCTGCCGATGGTCCGGCAGTTCACGATGCGCGGAATTCTGATGGTGTCGCTCCCGACACGCCTCACAGTGAAGTCGTTTTTCCGCTGGCTCGGATTCACGAATCCCATGCACGGCGCCACTCTCGGCCTGATATATCTCGGCTTGAAACACTTTCGAATGCCGCTCGAAACTGTCCGGATCACACCGACCGTCGTCTCGGACGAGGCGCTACGCAGCCTGCGCGTTCCGACATTGCTGCTGATCGGCGAGCACGAAGTCATCTCGGATCCGACGAAGGCTCTGGAACGCGCGCGGCGTCTTATCCCTGATTTCCGAGGCGAACTGGTGCGAGAGTCCCGCCACGAGATGTGTTCCAGCCAGTATCGAATCGTGGACGCGCGTGTCCTCGATTTCCTTGGAAAAGAGGCGAACGTACCTTTGACCGAAGAAAGATGCCGCAGCATGGCTCCGCTAGTGACAGGGCCGTAGGCCGCTTTCATGCTTCGGTCGGAGTCAGAGAATCCATGAGCAATACAGCGATGGAATGACGGACTTGTTGTGACGCTTTCTTCTAAAGTCCAACGAGGTAACCGACCATCGTGACGCCACAGTTTCCGGTCGATCCTGGGAAACTGGCGCCAACCTGGGTTCCCGGCTCAGAGTATGCTGTGAGCGGTTCCGACGTTGCGAAATGCACGCTGTCGTACCAGGGCTTAAGATTCATCAGAAATTCGTGGGAACTTCCATTCGTCGTTAGGCGAAATGCACTTACAGGTGTAGGCGAAGAACAACTTGCGGCAATGTGTTGAATGACCAATCTGGTGTTTGCCGGAACCGTATAAAAAAAGAAGCCGCCGGAAGCGGTGAAGGCTTGCAACTGCACTGGTCGCCTGCCCGGGCTGTCAACATCCTGTACGAGAGCCGTCCTTACCGTTTGGGCGATTGCAGACCGGGGAACAAAATTGATGGCCACCAAGAGCAAGAGAACCCCTGCTGCCAAGACCCAAAAATGTTTCCTGATTGTCGTCATTTGAGAAACCTCCTTTTGGAGTTGCGCGTGAACGTGACATTCTGAAACCGATCCGGAGAGAATCCACTGGTCGGCATGAAGAAAGTGAAAATTGCTAGCCTGATGTGATCAAAGAACCCGCGGAGCCTCGCACTTCGGAACTTTCTTCAGCGCGCCCGGCGCCTTTCCAACCAAACAACCGAACCCATGCCCATTCCGAGAAGAAGCACACTTAGCGGTTCAGGAATTGTAATGGAATCGGGCCTATCGACCGTAACTTCGTAGTACGAGCTATTGAGTCTGCTGGGATCTCCAAGTCCGGTAAACCCATCTCCGAGAACCGCGGAACCGGGGTTTTCCGCGTACGACTGATTGATCCATACGCCCAGCGCCATCATATAGTCCCCTGCAGTCAGCGTAAGCGGGGCGCTAAAGTCGATATCAAAGATGAAATAGTTGGAATCGAGGAATGTCGCGGAATTTCCATTTCCGGCAAACAGAGTGAAGTACGGCTCGGCGCCGCCCGCAGCGTATCCGGCGCTCGTAAAGGTGACCAGTCCGCCAACCGGAATATTCAAGGAATATAAGGCTACATTGTTCGCGATTTCATTGGCATTGCCGAACAACGCGGCTGTCATGTCCCGCCAGACCAGCGCGGTGTTCGCATTGTCATCGAACCGCCCACTGAACGTGAGAACATCGGCGTTCGCATTGGCGACAAAAACCAAGAGGAAGAACAGGGGAAACATACAAACTTTGCGCATAAGAAACCTTTGCCTGATTAGTTTTTCGACCTGACTGATCAAACGTGAAGTAAACGTATTTGTGTTGCAATTATGCCTCCACACATTAACTCGATAGGTTTCTATCAGCATTACAACAATTTGCGGCTGTACTTTGGATGCGGGTAAGTTTGCCGCATTGTAAGGCTTCCCGACGTCAGCAAAGGCTTT
>CAZIPZ010000287.1:0-3305 GCA_964541075.1 uncultured Solibacteraceae bacterium
GGTGGAGTAGGTAAAGCGGACGGCGAGCTTCCCGGCATAGTCCTTCGCTTGCCCAACTCCTTCGGTGAGTTGTTCATCCCAGGATTTGGCCTCGATGATGGCCAGCTTGCGGTTCCGATAAATCAGCACATAGTCGGCGATCAAAGGCTTGCTGCGCCGCCCAAGGCCTTCGATCCGGCCCAGCGTGATCGGATATTCCCGCAGAATGCGGCTCCCCTCCACCACACCCCAGCCCGCCGCCTTGAGGGCGGGGTCGATGTGTTCAGCTCTGGTTTCAGCTTCGTTCATAACACGCCTTCGGTGCCACCGTTGATTGCGTGAAAGATTTTCAGCTTCAACGCTTCATCGTCCTCACCACCACAGAGCACAGCGGCCATCCATTCCCCAAGCAAATCCTTCGAGATACTACCGGCAGCAACATGGTAACTGATGTTTTCCGACTCCCGAACGAAGGCGTTGACGCTGCGCAGATAGCCGTTCAGGAGCAGCATCTGGGCGCAAAGAGTAATAGCGATACGTTTGTTACCATCCTCGAAACAATGAAACTTGCAGGCGCAGAAAAACAAATGCGTGAGCTTGGCATCAAACGTCGGATAGTAATCGTCGTTCTGAATGTGCTGGAGCACGGCCTCCAGCTTGCCAATGTCAAGCTGGCCTAACGAGCCGCCGCCGCTGACTTCCACGGTTTTTCCGTGAACCTCAATCGCTTGCTCGACACTCAGATACACCCAGGCCATTATTCTCGCTCTTTGAGGCGCTTCATTACATCTTTCGCCTCTTCCAGACGCTCAGCTAATTCCTTGCTCTTTTCTCCAAGAAACCGCTCAAACTCATCACGCTGAAGCGGAGTGACATATTCCTGAAGCTGAAGATGCAAGGCATCGCGGAATGCCAGATCGCGGCTGGCCATTTTGTTACGTGCTTTCTCAATCAAGGGTTTCCAATGCGCCTGCTTTTCAAATGTCGCAAACAACGCGTCCACTTCCCAGGAGGTGAGCTTGTGTCCCTTGGCGGTAAAATCTTGAACCAGCACGTCCGCGAAGCCGGCTTCGTAGGCGGCAATCAAATCCAACACCTCCGAATAAAATGTGTCCCGCACACTGGCGCGCTTGTCTAGCCGCAGCACCCGGCGATACGCCTGCGCCTTCTCACGGAAAATACTGACGTAGATTTTGTCTGTATAGAGCGCATATTTGAAATTGCCCATGTCCACGCAGTCCTTCAGCGCATCTGTAAACTGTTTGCGGTAGTTTTCTTCGATGAAGGCCGATTGGATAAAGTCTTCATCGCGCTGATTGATGTACTTCGTGCCGCCGCCGGTGCGCCGGTTGATGGTATCGATGACAATGTCCAGAATCGCCTTGCGCAGCAGCCCCGCCCGCTCGGATTCCGTCATAAGCATGGCAAGATTCAGAAAGGCGCGAAAATCAAGAACTCCCAGCCGAACCGTCTTCGCGGTGATCCCGAAATTAGTTTCGGGATCACCCACCTCATGAATGGCTAACTTTAATGATTTCAGCCGGTTACCCGTCACCACCTCATACCCGTTTCGAGCCAATTCCTCGGCATTGTGCTCGAGATAATTTTCCACCGTGCGGAGGGTGACCTCGAAAAACGCCGCCACTTGCTCCTTCAGGACGACCGTTTTCCCCTCAAATGGGATGCCGCGTATGCCAGCTGCCTTCTCAATTTCAGCGAGGGCATAGGGGTTATTCAGAATATTTTGCCGGTCTATCGCTGAATTGGTCAGATCTTTACTCATAGACTGAATCCTATAATTGTCCGCTGAAGGCCTGATGCAGCAGCGACTTTTTCAACTCGTCCAGCGCGGCGAGCTTTTGCTGGTAAAGGTATTCGAGGCGTTGGGTTTCTTCGGACATGGCGTCGAGTGTTTTCGCAATTGATTCCTGCTCGGAAATAGCGGGAATGAATAGAGGACAACTGGGCACCTGATTTAGCCTCAAATTGGTTTGATTCTCTCCGTTGTCGAAAGACAGAAAATGTCGGTTTCGGTTGAGCTGATAAAACAGAAACTTTGTGTGAAACCGAACTGACCGGATTACGCAGATCCGTTGGTTTAGCGTGTAGGTATCTGCTTCCTTAACTAGATAGCATTTGGCCAATGCCTTGCCGTTCGGAACATCGCTGAGAACCATGGCAATGTCTCCCGGTTGCAGCAACAACAACGCCTGATCGGACTTTTTGAACACCTCCCCGTCAGTCGAAATGAACTTAGAATTGATAACGATGAACCGCCCCTTTTCGTCGATGCATTGTTCGTGGGCTTTCCCATTTACGTATTCACAAACTTCACCCAACAGCTTTTGTCCCCATCCCTTGGGCGGGCAGTTAAACACTGAGTGCAGGTGGCTTTCGAAGAGAGCGCGGGCGTTTTGAAGGTTCTTCTCGGCGTTGGCTTTGGCGGTGGCAATGCCCTCAAACGCTTCATCGAGCAGGCCGACAATCCGCTTCTGTTCGGCCTGTGGGGGCAATTGAACCTCAATCCCGGCGATGGTTGGCAAGTTCAGCGACGGATACGCATGGTCTTGAACGAGGTCTTGAGCCGCGATGGTGGACAAGAAATAGAGAAGAAATCTCGGATGCGCCTGCTTCTCATCAGCGACGATGGTCGCAAGGTGACTCGAAACACAGCCCTCGACTCCGAGCATGACGCGATGATTCAAGAACGTGGACGCTCCGCTTTTCGGAAACAGAATCGTTCCCGGAGCGAAACGACGGAGACCTTTCACTCCTTTGTTGTTCAAATAGTCGGTGGATTCAGTGATGTCTCCGAATCGAACGCGGCCAGCATCAGCCGTTCGGAAAAACGGAATCGTGCCGTTCTCGAATAAGACTTCATCTTGTGGAGCTGAATTACCCGCGCCGACTACGGCAACATCGCCCAGCGTCTTTGTCTGCCACCCCTTCTTCATAGTATCGCCCTGATGTTCCCCAGCACCTCCGCACTCTCGGCGTCCAGCGCGGCGATTTCGTCCATGATCTCTTGTGGACTACGGTGCGTGACGACCTCACCGCCGTTCGGATTCTTCACGGAGAGGTCAAAGGTCGTCTGGTCGATGGTCTTGGCGTCCAGGCTCCAACTCTTCGGCGAGTCGGCAAAGGTCCTTTGGAGCCTCAAAAACTCTTTCAGGTCGTCATCGTTGAGGGGTTGGTCTTGCCGAGGCTGCGCCCTGGGTCGAGCTGGTAGAACCAGACTTTGCGCGTCGGCGCGCCCTTCTCGAAGAACAGCACCACGGTCTTCACGCCCGCACCCTGGAACGTGCCACCGGGACAGTCGAACACCG
>CAZIPZ010000288.1:0-3103 GCA_964541075.1 uncultured Solibacteraceae bacterium
TGCGGAACTTTCGTCCGCAAACAACGCGCCGGTTTATCCCGGCGCACAAGGAGAAAACCCCATGAAGTGGTATGTGTACGTCGCGTATTTTTTCGGTGGCGCCTTTCTGATCAACGCGGTGCCACACTTCGTCAGCGGTGTAACCGGACATCCGTTTCCGACCCCTTTTGCGTCACCGCCGGGCCAGGGAGAGTCTCCGGCAATGGTCAACGTGCTCTGGGGCACGTTCAATTTTGTCGTTGCCTATTTGTTGATAGGCCGCGTGGGTGACTTCCAGCTTGGAAGAACACGCGACGTCCTCGTCGTGGGGCTTGGGGGCTTCCTCATCGCTCTCATGCTTTCAGTGGCGTTTGGGCGCGTCTACGGCGGTTAAGCATCACAAGTCCCGACTTTGCCGGCAAATGAGATACGCCGCAATTTCCGCCGATAGTAAACCGGGCCAACACAAATCCTGTGTCTTTCGAGCTCATTCCAGTTGCGATTCTTCTTGTGATTTACCTGATCCTCGGAGTCTGGTTGCTCGGAGACGCGATCCGGCGGATATTCACTGAAAAGCGGAAATGAAATTGTTGGGCGGCGGTCCTGGTATCGCAGCAATGCTATCGAGCGGCGTACGCTCGAGCACGCTGACGGGGCAATACATCCGCAATGTCTTATCAGGGGCGGGACGAGAATTCAAGGGCTCTGTCCGGGTCAAGCCGACAAGGGTCTTGTTGTGTGCCGCCTCTTGGCCGCGCGTCTCGCGCAGATGAGGATAACGTGCGCTCATCGAGGCGGATCAGCCCGCATTCAAGTTCGCGCAATCTCCCTTTCAGCATAGCGATTTCGTTTCTGAGGAGACTGATCTCAGGATCGCGCTGCGCTGGAGATGGAATAGAGCGCTGAAGGGTCGTCATTTGCTCAAGCCGGCTGATGTTCGACTCGATGCTGTAGAGCCGCTGTTCGACCGAACTGATGCGGTTTTCCACCCTTGCTACATCTTGCACGGCGGGAGCCTTAGGACCAGTCGCAGTCACTGGGCTTATCGCCGAATACGTCACGATTCCGATCCCACATATCACCAGTATTGCACTCTTCATTTGCTCCACTCCTTCGCCTAATTCAGAATGACAGTGCAAGCGACAAGCCAATCCGGCAATTTGGCAGCACGCCGACCACCGGCTGGTTCCGGAGAGCGCGACCGTTCACGGCGAGATCGGAGGAATCCAGAATTTGATTAGTCGAAATGTAGAGATGCGAGATATTTTCTTTCGCTTCGACTCTGAACCTGATTTTGGTTCGCTTCGTGCCTGAAACTTTAGATACAGGTGTTTAGCGGGTCGATATGCTGAGAATCACCGCTGTGCACGAAGACGAGAAGAATATCAGATTGAGGGTGTGCGGCCTGTTTACCGGAGAATACATCCCGGAACTGGTGCGCACGCTCGCCAACGAAAGGAAGACTGCAAATTAGGTTGTTTTGGACTTTACGAATGTGACTTTTGTGGATCGTGAAGCGATGGTTTTTCTGTTCACCGTCACATCGAAGAACATCGTAATCGAGAATATTCCATCCTACGTGCTGCGGTGGATTCAGCAGGAACGGCAGTGTGGCCCGACCAAATCTCACAAGTCCTATACGCCCGGCGAGTAGTCACTCGCGAACACTAACACTCGCGTTTCTGGATCTTTGTCTTGGCACAACTGTTGCTTCGAACGACTTTGTATAGCGTAAGTCAGTCAAGCATAAATCCGCTGGTCGAAGCGGCCCGCAGCGTCGAACCGGCACGCGGTGTCGCCCGCGCTCCCTTATAGAAGAAATAGAATGCGACGGACTGGACGCAGTGATAGAGATCATTGTGGTTAAAGCGCTCGTGCAATGAAATGCCCGCGATCTGAATCGCGAGACCTGCCGCGCTCAGCCATAGCCCGCTCCACAACCAGCGCGTGTTTGCCCCATCGCGCTCTAGCGGACCGGACAGAGCCGCCGAGATCATAAACGATGAGGACGCTCCAATCAGGAACATGGTGATGTTCCAAAGCGCAGCGTGAAGAGCCGGACTCTGGTGCGCGGCAAAGCCGTGAAAGGTTCCGCCGAGAATCGAAGCCACCGCGCCTGAAAAGAAACCGATTGGCCAGAACAGTCGTGTCCATGGTCCACGCGAGTTCAAGCGCCACAGCGAAATCCCAAATACCAGCGCGACGGTGCCCATGAAGTAGTCGGTCAGCATCGTTGTCGGTTCTGTGATTGTCATGATGAGGATTTTACACGCCAACCGCAGCCTTTTCGCCAGCACGAGAGCCCCGAGCACACCGGAGATGGTCCCCATCACATTCCTTCTCAGACGTGCCAAGTACGATGTCAATCGGCCATTGCGGGTCAACCGGCTGACGCCTCTATGAATCCGGGCGATGACGGTTGTTCCGGTTAGAATAATAGGCCTATGACGAGGAACACGAAGGCGCGGATTCTTGACGCAGCTGAAAGACTATTCGCTGAATCTGGATTTGAAGCCGTATCGATCCGGCGCATTATCTCAGAGGCTGGAGTGAATGCTGCTGCAATCCACTATCACTTCGGATCGAAGCAAGAACTGGCATGCGCAGTTTACGTCCGATTCCTCGTTCCGCTCAATCGCGAGCGCCTCAGGCTGCTGGATTCTGCGGAACGTCAAGCTGGCAGCAAGTCCCTTCCTATCGACGATGTACTGTTCGCATTCGTGGCACCCACGTTGAGGCTGGCACATTCCCGTCCATCAGGTCTTTGGATTTGCAGACTCGTCGCGGAAGGGCTGGTAGCACCTCCAGCCTATTCGAAGCAGCCACCGTTGGATGACCTTTTCGGACAAGTGCAGGAGCGCTTCGAATTGGCATGCCGACGGGCGCTGCCGCACCTTCCGGAAATGGAACGCGCATGGCGCAAGCAGCTTGCAGCAGGCTCGCTAGTTTACATCCTTCGCCAACTGGAATTCATTTTCGCCTTGACGGGTCGGTCGTGCAATCCAGCCGATATCGAGACCGCGACGCGAAGAATTATAGGGTTCCTAGCTGCTGGCTTGGAAGCGCCACTACGGTATTCCCGCGAACGCCGAAAAAGGAAGGCTCATTGAAACTCCGCTAATGT
>CAZIPZ010000289.1:0-3066 GCA_964541075.1 uncultured Solibacteraceae bacterium
CCGAAGTCGGAGACGTAGATAAAGCCAGCATCATCCCTCGCCAGCGAAATCGGTCTTTCAAGTTTTGTGGTCCACCAGTCGGGGTGAAGCACTTGGCCAAGGTCCAGAATCTCTGTTTGCTCGTCCTCATACGTAATCGCGATCGTTCCAGCGCCTGTATTCTTGGCTCGAACCGGGAAGCGACGATGACTCGTCTCAAAGCTCGCAAGCGCGCGTCCATCGGAACGATGAACCGACAAACGGCGATGGTTGGAGTCCACAACCAACAAGAGCGACTCACCACGGTCCTCGATCACTTCGATCCATTTCGGACAAAAGAACCCCCCGAACTCGAATGCAAATTCCCAGTTGTTCAGATCAAACACTTGAACCCGATGATTCCAGGAGTCGACGACGTAGGCCCGATCCTGCAGGACGGCGAAACTGGATGGATAGTGAAACTCGCCGGTCGCGCTCCCCTTTCTTCCCTTTGGCACGGAATTGACGATCAATCGATGATGCAGTGTGTCGAGTTCAATGGACGGAATACGTGTCATATTCTTGGCTAAAAACCACCTCCAGCGCCTTCCAGCGGTCATGTTTGCAATCAACGCACCACATCGCCTCATGGCCAAGACGCCAAGCTGAACGCATCCAAGTCCCTCTAAAGACATTCCTTCGACTTCTCTCGATCAATCCTTCAGATGACGGTTTGTGAACAGACTCGATTTGGCAGGAAGTGTGCATCGTTGCGGGCCGTGTTTGGAAAGAACCGAATATTAGTAACAGGAGGCGCAGGGTTCATCGGATCGAACCTTGTACGAGAGGTTTGTGCTCAAGGAACCGTCGAGGTCGTCGTACTGGACAATCTGACAACAGGTTCTGCGGACGACTTGGAAGGGTGCGACATCACGTTTGTTGACGGCGACATCCGCGACTACGAGACCGTCAAGCAGGCTGCGGAAGGATGTCACACAATATTTCATCTGGCAGCATCAGTTGGAAATGCGCGATCAATCTCCGATCCGGCTCAGGATGCCGACGTGAATGTCATAGGAACCATCAATGTCCTCGAAACTGCGCGCAGATTGGGAACACGTAAGGTTGTTTATTCGTCGTCGGCCGCCATTTTCGGGGAGCCTCAAGCTCTGCCGATTTCGCCTGAACATTCCACCAATCCCGATTCGCCTTACGGTGTAAGCAAACTAGCCGGCGAAAAGCTTTGTCTCACATATTCACGCATGTATGGGATCGAAGCAATCTGCCTGCGATATTTCAATGTGTATGGCGTGAATCAACGCTATGACGCATACGGCAATGTCATTCCGATCTTCATAGAGCGGATCTTCAAAAACGAACCACTTGTGATCTATGGTGACGGCGAGCAGACACGAGACTTCATCAACGTACAGGACGTGGTCAAAGCAAACCTCTTGGCCGCACAAGCTCGCGGCCTCACAGGCGCATTCAACATCGGCAGCGGCCTGACTATAACTGTCAACCAGCTTGTTGCTTTGATTCAGCAGGCAACAGGCCGGACGGCCATCGTTGAGTATCGGCAACCGCGGCCGGGTGACGTGCTTCATAGCCAGGCCGACATTATCAGGGCAACCGCAGCATTCGGCTTCAAACCCTCAATCAATCTTAGTGAAGGACTCACTGAATATGTCGCGTGGTACGAAGCTCCCCACAGTTTCATTCATCGTTCCGAATTACAACTATGGGCACTTCCTGTTTGAGTGCCTGGAAAGTGCCGTTCGCCAGACCTATGAGGACTGGGAAATTATCATCATCGACGATTCGTCCACGGACAACTCCGTCGAAGTCGCGAGAAGGTTCGTCGAACGCTTTCCTGACAAAATCCGACTGATTGAACTGAAGGACGGCCCGGGAGGTCCGCCCAGGGCGATCAATCGTGGGATTCAGATGATGCGTGGGCGATTCTTCAGTTGGCTCAGCTCCGATGATCGGTGTCATCCGGAACGCCTTGAGCAGCTGGTTGCCGCTCTTGAACGAGCCCCGAATGCCGGAATGGCTCACACCGCTTATCGCTTAATCAACGACAGCGGCGTGCCGACCGGGGTCACCGTACCGGACGATCTGCCGGGAACCGAAGCGTTCTATCGGCTGCTCAAAGGCAATGTCGTAAACGGCAGCACTGTGTTGGTTCGCAAAGAACTCCTGGATGAAGTCGGTCCTTTGCTGGAAACGCATCATGAATATCCCGATTTGCTTAGGGTCTCTGAATATATCTTGTGGCTGGAACTGTCGGCACGCGCCGACGTCGAACTATTGACCGCCCCCCTCCATGATTACAGAATTCATCTACTCAACTCGGAGTACAACGGCTCGTCTCTCGGGCAGACATTGGTGCGGATTGCGAAACGCTATTTCTTGAAGAAATATGGCCTGTCGCGTGTTGTAACTTGGTTGTGCAGCCGATCAAAAGCAGATCGAACCGACGTCTATTCCCGGCTGATTTCGATACTGAGCGCAGATCCCTACAGTGAAGATGCGGGCATCTTCCTGGAAGCACTAACGCACGAGGGCTCCGCTGAAGCGGCAGCCGTAGAACGCGTTTGCAGAGAACTTCAGCACCGGGAAAATGCAAAAGAAATTCTGAGGTTTTATCTTGAAAGCCATGGGGATCCTACTCGCGCAGTTATAGAGACATTTACCGAGCCCTCCGCCGAACTCGAGACGTTAACGCTGAAACTGCTGAACCGAGCGAAAGCGCACTATCAAGAACGCCGCGTACAGGACGCCGCACGCCGCCTGCGAGATCTTTTGCCCGTAAGCAGATTTTTTCCGCCGCTGGATTTGAGCGCCAGGTTCTATCTGGGTTTGTCGTTCGATGAACTCGGGGAGGAAGATCTGGCGTTCGAACAATTCGAAGCTGTCCTTAATCTAGACCCTTCGCATCAGAAGGCGGCGGCCTGGATCGAACAAAGAGGTCGCACGACTAGCCTTCTGATTTCCCCCGTATAGCTTAGTTTGAGTTCTCATTTTTCATTCGCCCCGCGCGCCAGAACTGCGACAGAACCGTGTCAAATGTTTGAGTCGAAAGGGCTGACAGCCCTACACAAA
>CAZIPZ010000290.1:0-2977 GCA_964541075.1 uncultured Solibacteraceae bacterium
CCCGGTTTAGGGAAGTAGCAATATGAAAGAAAAGTTCTTTTTTTATGCAGGCGAGTTGATGCCGACCAAAGGCCAGTTTTCTTTCACGATAGGAAGCTTGATTACGGATCGCTTCGCATGTGTTGGGCAGAAGCCGGACGTTCAGCTCATTGATGAAAGTCTTTTGGTCGAAGTCGAAGAATGTGTCGCAGCGTGCGAACGTTGCGACGATAACGCCGAAATCACGTTCGATTATTTGCTGGACGCTGCGACCGGATGCGATTCAACCGTCACCGAACATCTAATGTGCCGAATGGCGAAGTGTCCGCGGTGTCGTTGCGAGATTCGAGAGAATACTCGCGTTGTTCCAGTATAACTGCCGATTTCCCGCCAACATTTCCCCTGTTCCTTCAGAAAACCTCTAACCGGGTGCAGGTGGTTCAGCACACCTACAAAGTCCGAAGAAAGCCGGAATTCAGATCACATCATGTGACGGGCTTCAGCGAGAGGGGCTCTATTCGCGGCTTGTTGTCCGCGAATAGAGAGGTTGGAAGATCACTGCGCGATGATGAGTGTTTTTTCCGTAATGTCCTGAAAGCAGCCTGGGCACTTTGCTGCGTGACACATTACATATTCTGTGCTGGTCGGATCGCATCCCGTGATTTCGTCGAGGATGTATTCAAAAGTCATTTCCGCGTGTTCAACACACCGTTCGCAGCCGGTAACGAAATTTTCCGCCTTCGATAACATATCCTCGTCGATCAGGACAACATCCGTGTCCTCCCAGCAAGGTGCAAACTCTTTGATTTCGTCCGAATCGGGCCCTGCGATTTCGCCTTCGCAACGGACCCGCGTGGTTTCATAAATCGGTCGGGAACATGCGGGGCACCGCGCTGGGCCCAACATTAGATACTGTGATCCCGGGTTGGCTGCGCCCAACACTTCGATCATGACTGAACCAAACGAGCGGGATACCGATGCACTGCAACCCTGGCAGGCAACGACGCGTTTTTGCACCTTCAAAAGGGACGCCTGACCTACGGCAACTAGTTCGGTCGCGATCATGGCTTGCTTTTCTCTCATAGTGACCACCTCAATACCGGCCTTCTGTTGAGCAAATTCAGTGCCAGTGCAGGGCGACAACGATTTTGCGCGTTTGACTAGTCGAATCAACTATTTCCATTAGGACGCAGAAATTGCCGACAAGGGTGGGTGTCAAGAGTTTTGCTTGATTAGGGTAAAAAAGTATCGAGGAGTTGGCTCCGAAACCAATAGGTGACCTAATCTCGACACTACTTCCGGCCGATAACACCTGCACTGAACCTAAAGTGGAGGGATCCGTGGCCAGGCAAGGGTATGCTTTGGAAAATAGGGAGGTCGGGAAGATAGTTTCGCTACTGGCGTCGAGCGATATGAGCATCCAGGAAATTGCCCAACGATTTGGATGCAGTCGGAGTGCGGTGGTCTCGATCAACAGGAAGTTTCAGGTGCGACAGTACGGAAAGCAACGCACAAGCTGGGAGCTATCGGCGCAGTACGTCAAGAACACGGAAGCGCCGGCATGAGATCAGTACAACTTCTGTCTTGTGAGGCGCTTTAGGTTGGGCCGGTTTAGCGCTTCTGCGACGTAACGCCGAACGCGCTCTACATAGCGAGCCGCATCGAAGGTGACGTTATTTTCTTTGATGTACGTACTTTCTTCCGTCAAGCCAAGTGCGAGCGTGTGAATCGCTTCGAATTCGGTGAATCCCTTTTCGATAAGGGAAGTGTAGAACGAACCAATGTCCCTGGGATCACCGTTGTCGATCTGCAGCTTGATTGCGGCATCAAGATGGACATGAAGTAGATGCGCCTTCAAGCTGTCCTCAGCCGCCGCGCTCGGCTCTTCTAACGCGTCCCAATCGCTCCACCATTCCTTGTGGTGATCCATCGCTTCGGCGATTGCGCCACTCTGCCCAACGAGAGGCATTCCTCTTCTGTGATCTCTCCAGATCTTGGCCGCCCAAGAGGCCAACGTCAAATCCTGCAGTTTTGATTCTTCCATTGAAGTATTTCAGCACGTCCAGAGGTCAGCGCGTCATCTCGCTAAGCCTGGACAACCTTCTCCTTTCCTCTCTTGATACTCTTCGTTGCATTTCGCGTATCTACGACGAGCGAAGAATTGTCGACAACGAATTGGTAGTCAATGCTCGTATGATCCGTCGTGATCAGCACGGCGTCTTGAGCCTGTAGCAGTTCTTTGGTGAGGGGCGTCGACGCCATGTTCGAAAAATCGTAGTGGCGCATCTTGTGTAATCGCGGAACGTAGGGATCACTGAACGACAGAACCGCGCCCCTGGCTTGAAGCAGCTCCATAATTTCCAAAGCGGGCGACTCGCGTACGTCATCGATATCTTTCTTATATGCCATTCCGAGCAGCAGGATCTTCGATCCCTTGATGGCCTTGGCTCGGTCGTTCAATGCGGCTCCGACTCGCTCCACAACATAGTACGGAATCGACGAGTTGACCTCGCCTGCGAGCTGAATGAAGCGGGTTGAGAAGTCGAATTCCTTTGCCTTCCAGGACAAGTAGAATGGGTCAATTGGAATGCAGTGCCCGCCCAAGCCGGGTCCCGGATAGAACGGAGTAAAGCCGAAGGGCTTCGTGCTCGCCGCCTCAATGACTTCCCAGATATTGATATCCATCCGGTTCGTGAGAAGTTTCAGTTCGTTTACTAGTGCGATATTCACACAGCGATAGATGTTCTCGAGAAGCTTCACGAGCTCCGCGGCTCGTGTCGAGGATACGGTCACAACGCGATCGATGATTTGCGAATAAACGCTGTGTCCGACTTCCAGACAGGCAGACGTAACTCCGCCCACAACCTTCGGTATCGTTCGCGTGGAGAAATTTGGGTTTCCGGGATCTTCTCGTTCCGGCGAAAAGACGAGAAAGTAGTCCACACCGGCTTTCATTCCACTTTTTTCAAAGCGCGAGAGCAGAATTTCCTCTGTCGTT
>CAZIPZ010000291.1:0-2932 GCA_964541075.1 uncultured Solibacteraceae bacterium
ATCTTGCCGGCCTGAGCGGTTATTGGGGCGGGGAAGTCGCGGCGCATAGGCTGACCAATTATCTGAAACCGGCTACATGTACGCTTTACATCGAACCAAAGCAAGATGAACCACAGCTCACAAAGGCGCTTGCGAGATTTGTCGCGGCAAATCGCCTTCGTGCTGATGCACACGGCGATATTGAAGTCCTCGATACATTCTGGAATTTGCTGCCTACCACCAATTATCCGGACGTCGTTCCGCCAATCTTGGCCTATGCAGACCTCATCGCAACCCTTGATCCGCGGAACATCGAGGTAGCCAAACTGATTCGCGAGCAATATATCGACGATGCTTTCCGTAAAGCCTAATTACCCTCTCGATCCACTGGTTCTCGCGGTAATGCGTGAAGTGGGCAAGGTTGTAGGGGAAATGAAGCTGAGCTATTTCGTGTGTGGCGCAATTGCGCGAGACATCCTGCTACGCCACATCTATGGCATTGAAACGGGGATCGCGACCGCGGACGTCGATTTCGGAGTCGCCGTTGAGAATTGGGAGCAATTCGGTCGTATTAAGGCGCAACTGATCAAGACGGAGAGATTTGAGGCCGCGAAAAACATGGCGCAACGGCTTTACTACAAGTCTGGAAGCAACAGGCAAGGCTATCCGGTCGACATTATTCCGTTCGGCAAAGTCGAGAGTCCTACAAGTTCCATTGCATGGCCGCCCGATGGAAATGAGGGTAATGAGCGTCGTTGGTTACGATGAGGCGCTGGCAAGCACCATCGAAGTAGAAGTCGAAAAAGATTTCATCGTGCCCGTAATTTCCTTGCCAGGGCTGGCATTGTTGAAACTGTTCGCGTGGATGGACAGAGGTGTTCAAAACCCGAAGGATGCATTCGATTTGGCAACGCTGCTGCGCAATTACCACGAAGCCGGCAACGAAGACCGTCTTTACAGTGAAGAACTCGATCTACTCGAAGCTGCAGGTTTTGACCCAGCCAGCGCCAGTCCCCAGCTTCTTGGAAAGGATGTCCGCCGTATCGCGAAACACGGAACTCTTGTCCAGGCTCTCGCAATACTCGAAGATGCCAAACAGGTTGAACGTCTCATCACGCACATGGCACCGAGACTCCGGCATGCGGGTGACCCTATTGAAGAGGCAGGACGGCTATTAGAAAGATTCAAGACTGGGCTCAACGGATCGTAAGAAAGTTTTCGTCCGCTCCGAGGCTTCGTATTTGGACTACGTCGTTCCGCTTGTTTTTAACCTGCAACCGTGCTTCTCAGCGGATCTTTCTTGCGGATTAAGGTATGCGATATCTGGTATCGGGGAAGTTTCGATATCGGTTCTGAACTGCCGTTCCTTGAAACAGTGGTCAAGTTGGCCGCGGTGCGCCCTCCTTCAATTCTTGTTCGGCCGCACGAAAATCTGCATAAATCCAGTCATAGATCCACCGACGCAGGACAGATCCGTCACAGTCGTACTCCATGTGGCCACTGTAGCGGCCGTGCAGAAACTCCCTGATATTGGGCCAACTGACAGTATGGGGCTCTGCGTCCTCCAGAAGCGCAGTATCTGTGCCGGCTTTGGTTTCACTGAGATCGCGGACGATGATTTCGTCGGCGTTCGAGCTGCTTTTGTAGAATCTAAGAACGCTTTCTCGGGTTCCCGCGACAAACGCGCTATCAATCGTCAGGACTGCACGGACGGGTCCCCGCTGATAGTCTCGAAAGCGTTCCGCCAAGTTGGGAAAGTTCAATTCGATCATGCGCCGATAACCGCGTAACGCACTCTCAAGCACCTGTCGGCAATGCTCCTTTACCATTTCGAGCGGCACGTCGTCAGGCCGACGGAACGTAACGAGATCGTCACGTAGCGGCAAGACGGGTCCAGTCAAAACGGGGTCACTTTCATCACGTGCTTTCAGCGCTTTCTGCAGACGAGATTTCAAACGCTCCAGCTCTATGTAATATGCGTGCATCTTTACCTGCTCACCTGAGGTAAGCGTGGCTTCGACGCGCGCAGTTACCTCCTTCTCTTCGTCAGACCGGAGATTGGAACTGTACGACACAATGGTCCCGTGCCATTGCTCCTTGATTTCGCCGCGCTGCCGCTTAGCCTCCACTGCTTCGTCCCGGAAATGCCGATATAGGAACTCGCGCCTCAGATCGGTCATGACCTCGCGAAGATCGACCGGATACCGAACGCGTCTTGTTCTCTTATCGACAAAGCGTGCAAAGAACCTGTGGGATATAAGGATGCAAACGATCAGTTCCTCCGCGAGTTCTGGAGCCGCCTTTTCGTTCAGGTTGCCTTTCTTGATTAGCGTCTCAAGCTGACCTATGATCTCGCGGCGCCATATCTCATCGGCCGCTACTGCTGAGCGGAAACCATCGACGAAGGCGAAATAGTGCGCTGCGTCTACACCCGCAACGCGGAGCCGGAGAGAGTGTTCGTCGCTCGCGTCGACCGGAATCAGCAAAACCTCTGGCTCGCCGTCGCGTATGGCGCGAAACCCAAACCATCCGATGCGCGCCGGGAATTGTAGCTCGCCCGCAAAACCGATTCTGCCAGCCGTATACGGTGCAAACGAATCGCGCAGCGCGGGGAATTGGTCGATTAGAGCCACGTATTTTCGCAGGTAATCCAGCGCGTGCCCCGAAACCGGCGCGTCGACGAGCCGCTTTTGCGCGTCCGGCGCCAATCGGTAATAAAAGCTCAAGAGTTCAGCTCGTAGGCTGGATGGAGCGATATGGACAAACTCCTGCGTAAAATCGCTAGGCGCCATATCAGGCCAGCGACGCACATGGAACGCGACGATGTAGTTGCGAAGAAGACCAAAACCGAAACCGATGCGTCTGACGCCGGGTGCTCCTGCACCGATCAGCAGACGCTGTTCGAAGATCGACACTGGCAGTTGGTCGGTGGGGCGCAGTCCTAGCGCGGCAC
>CAZIPZ010000292.1:0-2828 GCA_964541075.1 uncultured Solibacteraceae bacterium
AAATAGAAATGCCATGACCATCGCACGGTTCGCGTATGCCCGAAGCATGCCATCGTGCTCGTAATACTTCGTGTACTGCAATCGCTCAGGAAGGTCCGTTCTTGAAATTGCTCGCTTCATGGTCTCAGACTCGATGGGATTGGAATTTTGTTGAGGACGACGTTGGCGATTGTTCCAAAGGCCTCGCCCCGCACGATCCGAGCGGCAAGGAATGGAACCGCGGCAAGCGAAATCGAATAGAAGATCGAGGCGATGCCCAGTAGGAAAGACTGTTCCAAACCTACGAAGCCACCAATGAAGCTGTCCGCGTTCAGGACATCCTGCACCGTACTGAGGTTCACTGCTGCCATCAGCGCTCCCAAGACGGAATAAATGACTCCCCAGAAATGGAAGACGATCAGATTGATGACATAGGAACGGCCCAGTGATCCGAGACCAAACGCCGGAATTTGCGAGATTTCGAGCGGACCAAGAACAGAGAGCACCGCTCCGTAAAAGCTGTAAAAGAAACAAAACGCAACGTAGGTCAGTGGATAGAGCACGTAGCCGACGAGCATCGGGATGACACCGAGTATCGCGGCAATGCCGCCCATGATGAGGTCGAAGAACTTTTGATAACCCTCTTGGCGATAGACAGCCCCTAGATCGGACATCCACGTCTGAAAAATGTCGCCGCCTGTCGTGCTGCTGGCGATGAAGTCCGAGAATGCGTTAAACATCGAATTCACATCCCGGAATACGGACCCGTAAACCGACAGGACCAGTCCCAAAGCCACATATTTCACGCCGGCAATTCCCAGCATCCGGACGTCTCCGCCGCGGATGTAGGATTCGTAAACGGCGACCAAAAAGCTGATGAGAAGGATGACCTGGCCAATCTGAATGGTCGCCGGCATGATGTCGGACCGGTCGATGCCATCAAGCGCAGTGCGGAAGAACTGCTCGTAATAGAACACCATCACCTCCGCTTCAGAGCATCAGTCACGTTCCCGCGGAGTGCGGTTGCTTGCTGGGCGTCCATCTTCATCTCCGCTCCGGCATTCGCCAGATCGATTGCCCGCAGTCGCATCAACTCGGTTAGCGCAGCCTGCGTATAGGCATTTGCTCGAACCAGCCAGGCCGCTGCGCCAGCCTCCAGAATTGGTGCACTGCCGGGCGCGGCCGATTGAATCTCCTGGAGAATCCGGTCTGCCGCCTGAAGTTGCAGATCTGCGATTGCATCAATCGCAATCGCCCGTTTCATTGCCGACTGAGCGACAGCGTCTGTCATATCAATGAGGTTGCGTACCTGTGGTGAGGCGTCCGTCGGCAGTGGAACGCTGGAGTAGACTGCCGCGTAATGCGCGGTCACTTGAGGCACTTGGTCGGGATTTGCAGATAACAATGTTTCTTCGAGTTGTCGCGGATTCGGCAACGTTGCACTGGCCACAGAGATCTGGCCCAAGCCTCGAATTTGGGTGAAGATTCCTCGAAGAGACCCAACAGCCGCGCGAGCCTGATCGATCAAGTCTCTGGGCCAAACGATGGACCGCTGAAACGCTTCGATCGAGTTCATCGTCGAACCGATGGCGTTCAGCCCACTCCCCACAACGTTCGTTATTGCATTTGTGATGCTGCTAAGTCCCGCCGACAGAAGCGCGCAACACGGACTGGGAATGATCTGACCCTGAGAGGTCTGTGGCAGCAATAGCAGCGCTAATAAAATCAATGCTATCGCTGAAAGCTTTCGTGACCGCAGCCATCCCAAAACTCTTCTGCCTTTTGATACCAGCCCAAAGCTCTTCATTTGTGCCCTCAATAGGTGTGAGGCATTGAGGCGGAATTTTCTGACAGGCGGTTTTTAGTTATTTTTGTGAACTGCAATCGGCGGCGCGCCGCCGCGTAGTCGCTCCCGTAGATTAGGAGCAACTACGACGGCAACAGCTTCCTCCATCAGCGGGATGACCGTTCCTCCAATCTCAATAGGACGTCATCTATGCGCCGCTTCGCTTTAGCCATACTCACGCTTTGATCGCCTTTGAGTGCGCGATCAAGCCAGCCGGCCACCCAGCGCAGTTGAAACAGCGCGGACAATTCCGCCTCAGGCTGCGAAAGCCGCTGGGCCTTCTTTTTCGGCTTTCGCTTTAGCCTTTCCGGAGGGATCAATTCATCGAGCGCGTGCTTCCACTCCGGATCTGTCTTTTTCAGGTGCTGTGCGGCCCTCTTGAGTACGAGGATCGCAAATTGAATCGCTCCTTCCGTCCCGTCATCGACTACGCCTGTCTGCCAGCCAAATGTGGCTGTCCGCACGGATATACGTGACGGTTTGTGTAGCAGGGTGAATGACGAAAGTAGGAGTTGTAGAGCAGTAACGAGTTCCCTCTCGATCGATAGTTCTTCTTCGGTCACAAAACACTCCAAAACAGTTGCGAAGGGCAAACTCTGATTGCAATGAACGGGCAGATCCTCCTTTTCACTCCGACGGAGATTGCAATACGTAAGCAAACTGCGAAAGCCAGTGGGCACGCGCATGTCGTCGGAAATCTAAACGCGGCGAATGTGCGATTGCCGCAAGGTTTCGCAGCCGGCACCATCTAGGGGTTGTCTTTTGCGAGGCAGCATCGAAGATTGCTGGGATCTGTGGGACGACGAAAGGCTATGAAATTACAAGATCTGGTTTGCATCGCTGATCGCAAGTTCGTGTAGGAAGTCCTTGACAGTTTTTGGTAACCTATGGCTAAGTGAATATTCACTCACTAGGCGAGGTATACCCAATTTGTCCAGTTTTATGCCCCCCTCCAAGACCAATGACACAGATATCGCTTCCTAACCCTGTTTCGAAGAGTTGA
>CAZIPZ010000293.1:0-2725 GCA_964541075.1 uncultured Solibacteraceae bacterium
TTCAGGAACAACGCGATGAACTTAATCCATTCCGCACGGCCGAGCGCCGATTGCTCCAGCCATTCCGTATAAGCGACAATTGGCACCCCACCGTTCCGAATCGCAACAAAGGTCGGATCGTTGTTGCGACTTGCCATCAGAACAGAAGGAGCAGACGCAATCACCCGTTCCGCATTGATCGTTCCGTCAGGAGCGAAAGGTACAATCTTTCCGGCGTGGATTCTCGCCGCCACCTCCTCATTAACCGTGTATTTGGCGGACACGACGCCAGTCAGCAGATCGAGTCGCCCAAGCTTGATAAGCGGCGGTTCGTGCGTCGTCGATTCGGAGAATAAGGATGTCAGCGGAATCGAAATGACTTGCGCGGATGAAAGTGACTCATCCAGTTGAGGCTTGGGAGCGCCGCACTGAAGAAGGATGTAGGTTTCCGCCCCGCCTCCCTGCGAAGTTTGATGGACCCGGACAACCTTATACGAAGAGTGGTACTCGACTGAAAAATTCCGAGCGAATTCTACCTTTATCTTGCCAGGAAAGTAGTCTTTCGCCGGATCAAACGTTTGAATACAACCCCGCTCGGAGGTGGACGCATCCTGAAAATACCCAGTCTGTCGGCCGCAACCGATGACTAGCATGAAAGCCGACAAGAGGGCGCACTCCAGGAAAAGAAAAATCGAACGAGGAAAAGTCAGAAGGTGTCGTCGGTGCATCCAGCCCTTTCTCCCGAAGGATTGAATGAAATAGAAAGTCTCAAACGCAATTACCGACAGGTCTTCGGACTTGCAGGCAGTGGGCTTTTCTACTGGCCGTTGCTTCCCAACCCATACTCAAAGGTCAGTGCAGTTGTCTACGGCTTTCGTTCCTGCTTACCGCTGCGGGACAGTTCCGGACTCTAACCGGATTCCCTATTGAGGCAACCAGTGCCATCGGTAATGCGATGTTAGTATACATTCTTAAGGCCGAAGCTGCGCTGCAGCTTTACTTGTCGCGATATTTGACCTTTTCCAGAAAAAGTCCAGCGGCGGGCGCCGTCCATGCAGGGACGTCCAGCTTGGGGTCGCAATGCCCGTCGAGCAATTTGCGAAAATCGGCGATATCAAGCTCGCCCAGGCCCACTTTGACCAAGGCGCCGACAATCCGTCGGACCATTCGCCAAAGAAAATGCGAAGCTTCAATTCGGAAATGAATGATGTCCCCTTCGACTTCAATCTGCGCATTCTCCACAACCACCGTAGTGGATTCATCCTTTCGTGAATGATCCTCTGCGCGAAAACAGATGAAGGTGTGACTGCCTGAAAGAAAGGCGGCTGCTCTTCTCATCGCTGCGATGTCGAGTGCTTCCTTTACCCACCACACGTATTTTTTCCGAAATGCCTGCTTGCGGGTTGAGATACGGTAAACGTATATGCGAGCGCAAGCGTCCCGCCGCGCGTGAAACGTATTGGAAGTGCGTGCGATTTCCAAAACAACGATGTCCGCGGGCAACAGGTGATTGAGCCGGTCCCGCAGTACGTGAACGGGATGCTTCACGTGCGATGAAATTCTTAGGTGTGCCACTTGTTCCAAGGCATGAACGCCGGCGTCGGTACGCCCTGCGCCCTGGATGTCCACTGGGCCCTGGAATACTTCAGCGGCCGCTTTCCGGAGTTCACCCATGACCGATCGTGCGTTGTCCTGCACCTGCCAGCCCCGATACCGGGAGCCGTCATATTCCAAGGTGATCCTGAAAGTAGTCAATCGTTTTTCCCGGGCTCCAGCACGATCCTTCGCAGAAAGTCCAAAGTGTGCTCACCAAGCTTCGGCGGTGCGAGACGGATGTCATACGGTGTGCGTGAAAGTTTTACAGGATTCCCGATAGTTCGAATTTCGCCAAGGTCGGAGTGGGTTTGGGAGATCAGCATCTCTCTGGCTTGAACTTGTGGGTCTGCCATCGCTTCCCGAACAGAACGAACACGCCCGCAGGGCACGCCGTGCTCCTCAAGGCGATCAATCAATGCTTTTACAGTCTCGGTCGAAAACCTCTTTTCAATTTCCCTCTTCAACGCTTCACGATTCTTCAACCGATCGGTGTTCGTTTGAAAACGGAGATCCTCACACAGGTCTGGACGATCGATCGCATTGCAGAACTGCACCCACAGGCGCGGATTTGCAGCGGCAGCGATGATGATCCCATCTTTCGCATGAAAGGTTTCGTAAGGGGCGATGGACGCATGATCGTTCCCCACACGCCCTGGATCCTCGCCGGTCGACTGCAAGATCGCAGCCGGAAGGCGCATGACCGTCAGCAGCGAATCGAAGAGAGCGATATCCACGTGCTGTCCGCGACCGCTTTTCTGGCGCTCGATCAGGGCGAGAAGTATGCCCTGAACGGCGTACAGACCTGCAAGATAGTCGCTAATTGCGATTCCCACTCGCGTGGGCTCTCCATCGGGAAATCCGGTAACTTCCATCAATCCCGCTTCACCCTGAATGACCGCATCGTATCCGCTCAAAGCGGATCGCGGGCCCGTATGCCCATAGCCGCTGATGGAGCAATAGATCAGTTTGGGATTCAACAGTGCAGCCTGCTCATAGTCCAGCCCGATTTGCTGAAGACTGCCGGGACGGAAATTCTCGACGAGGACATCTGCGGATTGGATCAACCATCGCAGCGTCTTCAATCCAGCAGGGGTCCTCAAATCCAACGCCAAGCTCTTCTTGCTCCGATTGACTTCCAGAAAGAACGCGC
>CAZIPZ010000294.1:0-2659 GCA_964541075.1 uncultured Solibacteraceae bacterium
CACAATCATTCGCTCCTGGATGGGCATGTTGATATCTTCGCGCTTCGGCAGGCTGACGATCCTGCCGGTTACGGTTTCGCTGTTCAGTTCCATCCAGTGCGGCGTTCCGCGGCCGCCAACGAGTTCCAACGCGCCCACAATCTGAACGTTTTTCTTCATCTTCTCTTTGACGCTGATCTCATTACCGACCGTAACCTGAAATGAGGGAATGTTGACTTTCCTGCCATTGACGGTTACGTGCCCATGCCGGACGAATTGCCTTGCCTGGGCGTGACTCGTTGCAAATCCAAGGCGCACAAGAACGTTGTCAAGACGGCGCTCGAGTTGAGCAAGGAGGTTTTCGCCGGTTACGCCCTTTTGTCGCGCTGCGCGTTCGAAGTACGACCGGAACTGATTCTCCAGGACGCCATAGATACGTTTGACCTTCTGTTTTTCGCGTAGTTGAAGCCCATAGCCAATGATCTTGGCCTTTCGGTCTCGCCCATGCTGACCAGGTGCAAAGTTTCTCTTTTCGATCGCACAAGACGGTTTGAAGCACCGTTCTCCTTTCAAGAACAGTTTCATTCCTTCTCTGCGACACAACCTACATGCAGGTCCTGTGTATCTGGCCAATTGATCTCCTTCCGAACTCAGCTAGGGGGTCAGGCGCCGGTCTCAGATGAAACGGCGCCAACTCTCGTTCTTGAACTCTACTAGACTCTTCTTCTTTTCGGCGGTCTGCAGCCGTTGTGCGGTATTGGAGTCACGTCGCGAATCGCTCGAATTTCCAGGCCCGCTGTTTGGAGAGCGCGGATAGCGGAATCGCGGCCTGATCCAGGGCCCTTAACGTTAACTTCGAGCGAGCGCATACCAACTTCGCGCGCCCTGTTTGCCGCGGTCACTGCCGCCTGTTGCGCGGCAAAGGGGGTTCCCTTTCGAGATCCCTTGAAACCCAGGGAGCCTGCGCTTGACCAGCACACCACGTTTCCTTCGGTATCCGCTATGGTCACGACAGTGTTATTAAAGGTCGCCTGAATATGAGCCACCCCGTTTGGAACGATTCTCTTTTCCTTTTTCTTCGTGCTCTTCTTTTTCGGCTGGACCATCCATCAACTCCGATCTCAATTTCGAGAAAAAACGGCCTACGTCTTGGCACTCGCCTTCTTCCGAACCGCGATAGCGCCCCTGCGAGGACCTTTCCGCGTGCGGGCATTCGTGTGGGTCCGTTGGCCGCGCACTGGAAGACC
Organism: uncultured Solibacteraceae bacterium; assembly: GCA_964541075.1. Taxonomy (GTDB): domain Bacteria; phylum Acidobacteriota; class Terriglobia; order 20CM-2-55-15; family 20CM-2-55-15; genus CAZIPZ01. Next base: position 1,227 of record CAZIPZ010000294.1, read on the forward strand.
TCGGCGATGACGGAATCCACGATACGATCCGATTTCCATAAGCCGCTTGATGTTGAATGAAATTTCCTTGCGGAGATCGCCCTCGACCCGCTGTTGTTCCTCAATGATTTTCCGGATCTTGTTGGTCTCGTCGTCATTCAACTCGCGAACCTTCGTGTTTATGTCGACTCCGGCAGCGCCTAGAATGTTGTTCGACTGCGTACGGCCGATGCCGTAAATATACGTGAGTGCGATCTCCACGCGTTTATTCGGGGGAAGATCAACACCGGCGATTCGTGCCATTTACACCTCCAGAAGCAAAACCATGTTTCAGTTTCATCCTTGGCGCTGCTTGTGCTTCGTGTTCACACAAATCACGCGAACAACACGCTTGCGATGGACGATTTTGCATTTGTCGCAGATCTTTCTGACTGATGCTCTTACTTTCATAAAGCCAAAACTCCGACGTTATTTGTATCTATAAACGATCCGGCCTCTAGTCAGATCGTATGGCGAAAGCTCGACCGCTACCTTGTCGCCAGGAAGTATGCGGATAAAATTTTTTCGCATCTTCCCGGAGATATGAGCCAGCACCTGATGCTTATTGTCCAATTCAACTCGAAACATCGCGTTCGGAAGCGGCTCAATAACTGTTGCAATGACCTCTATTGCGTCTTCTTTAGGCAAACGATTGCTTTCCTCTCAGGCGATGATTGCCATGATGTCTTTAGTGATGTCAGCAATCGACTTCATGCCGTCGACTCGATGGTATGCGCCTAGTTGCCGGTAGAATTCAACCAATGGATACGTCTCCGCCAGATAATGCTTGACGCGCTCACGAACCGTTTCCTCGCGATCATCGGCTCTGTGTGTCAGCTCTTTTCCACACTTATCGCAAATTTTCTCATTCTTGGGCGGCTTGCTGTGAATATTATAGATTTCGCCGCAACCCGAACACGTCCGGCGCCCAACCAGTCGCTTGATCAAGCCTTCAGAATCAACGCCGATTTCGATCACCTGCAGCTTGTCATCGCTCTTGATCTGTCCGCGAAGCGCTTCGGCCTGCTGAACAGTGCGTGGATACCCGTCAAGAATGACGCCTTTCTTGCAGTCATCTCTCGTTAGCCTTTCCGCGACGATTCCATTAACGATGTCGTCACTCACCAATTCGCCGGCGTTCATCTTTTCCTTAGCTTTGATTCCCAAGGGGGTCTGCCTGGCGACGGCATCACGCAACATGTCGCCCGTGGATACCTGGGGCACACCGTACTGATCCATGATTGCACGCGCTTGCGTTCCCTTACCGGCGCCCGGAAAACCCAATAAAATGATTATCGTTCTACCCATCAACCTCGCCTTCCTCGAATTCTTCCTTTTTTGAGGAAGCCATCGTAGTGACGCATGATCAATTGAGATTCAACTTGTTGAATCGTGTCCATAGCTACTCCAACCAC
>CAZIPZ010000295.1:0-2515 GCA_964541075.1 uncultured Solibacteraceae bacterium
GAGAATGATTTCCATATACCGACGCCGGGCCTCGAGTTCGTGCGTTGTTCCCTCAAGTTGTTCCGCCATATCGTTAAACAGCTTGACGAGCATCCCCAACTCTTCTGACGCCCTTACGTCGACACGATGGTAGAGGTGGCCCGCCGAAATTTCTCGCGTGGCCTCCGATAAGGCCTCAACCGGTCCTGTGATTTTTTTGGAGAGGAAAAGACCGATCCAGACGGCCGCGAACAAAACCAGAACGGTCATGAGTGCAAGCATGTACACGTAGGTGTCCCGATAAGTTGTCCGATGCTGGATCAGTTCCTGATATTTACCTCGCTCGGCGGCTACGCGCGCAGTGAGATCCGCGATCCGATCTGAAGCGGGGAAGACCGCAGCAAAGATGCGGCCTTCACTGTCCCGTATACGGCGGGCGGCGATCCAGTAAGAGTCGCTCTCGAGAAACGCCTCGTCCTTTTCCTGCAGTTCAAGCACGATCTTCTGGGCGACGGCGTTCTGAGCGATCTCCGGATCCGCCGATGATCGCTGCAACTCGCCATTGCCGGCAATCACGAAGGCTGCACGTAATCGAAAGCTGCCGCGAAGGTGCTCCAAATCCTCACTTGAATTCCGCGCCATCAGATCCAAGAGGCCGCGAGCAAAGGACTCATTGTCAAGACGCCACTGTTGCGTGATCTCGGCCGTCGCACGAAACGTCTCGTCCATCGGGGCGCTGAACCACTTATCGATGCTCCGGTTCACCAGTCCGTATGCGAAAAGGAAGAGAAACGTAGCGGGCACCAGCGTGAGGGATATCATCGAAACCAAGACGCTGGTCTTGAACTTGGAGCCCGGCTTCTCCTGCTTTCGTTCGGCCCACGCTTTGATTAACGTACGCAGGAGGACAAATCCAAAGACGAGGAGCACCAGGAAGATGAGAGTCGATAGCGCGTATAAGACGACGATCTGATCGGATTGAAGGGATGGAGGGCTGACAAAAGGATTCAAGTTGAAAGCCGCCTGAACGAACACCAGCAACGCCAGCAGAAGCAGGATCAGTCCTGCAATGTATAACTTAGTGGTCTGTAGCGGCATCCTCATTGCCTGGTCTTCATGCTAAATTAGCACTCCTCGTATGCGCCTTCTTTTTGAAGAATTCTGAGATTATCAGACTCCAATCGGCGACGGCGAGCAATTGTACCTTCAGGAAGGTAATGAATGACGCCCGGCAAGACGGAAAGAATTCTTCTTTAGTCGGGCCAAATCCATTTTTTGTTCGCAATTGGATCGTCACACAGCTAAAAATAGCATTCGAATTTTCTCGGTCGACGTTCGAAATCGCATAGGGGTCGCGTATGCCAAATTTCACATTTAAAGGGAGAACCCGCCAAGGTGAGACGATATCCGGCGAACGCGTGGCAGAGAACAAGCAAGCGCTAGCCATTGCACTACGGCGTGAACAAATCTTCCTTACTGAGGCCGACGAGAAGAAAGCAGGTGGATTTAACTTTGAGTTTGGAGGCAATCCGACGCCAAAGGATGTCGCGGTTTTCACACGCCAGTTTTCGGTCATGATCGATTCCGGCGTGCCTCTCGTGCAATGCCTTCAGATTTTAGGGGACCAACAGGAGAATAAGAAGTTCAAGGATGCTGTGAACGGTGTACGGAATGACGTGGAGTCCGGCAACAATCTCTCGGAATCGATGAAGAAGTTTCCGAAGGTGTTCGACGATCTCTATACGAATATGGTCGCCGCAGGCGAAACAGGCGGTATTCTCGACACGATTTTCCAACGTCTCTCGGTTTACATCGAAAAGGCCGTCAAATTGAAACGAGCCGTCCAGTCTGCCATGGTTTATCCAATAGCCGTGGTTCTCATCGCGGGAGGCGTGATCACCCTGATTTTGTGGAAGGTTGTGCCGGCGTTTACGGAATTGTTCAATAGCATGAACGTCGATCTCCCGCTTCCCACTCGCATTGTTATCGGAGCAAGCCGGTTTGTCGGAAGTTATGGCTTATTCATTTTGATTGGAATAGGCATCCTCATTGCGCTCATTCGTTCGTACTACAAGACTCCAAAGGGGCGGCATAACATTGACGCAATTCTTCTGAAAGCGCCGATTTTCGGTCCTCTTCTGCGGAAAATTGCCGTCGCGCGTTTTACCCGCACTATGGCGACACTCATTGCCAGCGGCGTTCCGATCCTGGATTGCCTTGAGATTACTGCTCGGACATCGGGAAACGCGATCATTGAAGAAGCAATCTTGAGTGTGAAACGGGCAATCGAAGAAGGGCGGACGATTGTCGAGCCGCTGAAGGCTGCAGGTGTGTTTCCTACTATGGTCGTTCAAATGATCGGAGTGGGAGAAGCTGCGGGCGCGTTGGAATCGATGTTGACCAAGATCGCAGATTTCTACGAAGAAGAAGTTGACGCCGCTGTCGGCGATCTAATGACCGCCCTGGAACCCGCGATGATTGTCGTTTTAGGTGTGATCGTTGGCGGCATCGTTATTTCGATGTACCTGCCCATCTT
>CAZIPZ010000296.1:0-2439 GCA_964541075.1 uncultured Solibacteraceae bacterium
TTCGTCAGTCGTGCGGACCTACGCGTGAATTCGACGAACTTCTTGGCTCGGAGGGTAATTGAGAATGAATAAAATCACTGAAACAGGCGCTTACTCTCTACATCCGCTTTGCATTCTCGCGGCGCATGATCCCTGCGAGCTTGGCGAACGTTGTGGAAGATACGCCGAACTTGCGCGCGCCGCGGAGCAGGGTTTTCCCGTGGTTGGGTATCATGGTCTCAACTTTCTTTCGCATCACATATGGGGTTCCCTGCAGAGGCGCGATCACGCCGGAATAGATATCATTCACTTCCGAACCTTCTAGGTCGGCAGCGATGAGAAAGGCTTCATCCAGAGACAGATTCTTGCGGTTCGCCCTTTTTTCAAGGTCATCAAAGAGGCGAGTTAGTCTCTGAACGGTGCTCCGGTCAGGAAGACCCTGCACAACAGCCTGTTCGCACCCGCAAAAGTCCAACAACAAGGCATGTTGTTTTTCCTCCATACTCATCTCGAGCCAAAACCAGCTCAGGTCTTTGTTTTCCGCAAAGCGGCGAGCTAAGGTGAGATAAATTGAAGCAGCTCGCTCCTCGAACTCAATAAGCTTGCCACATATTTTTTCGTCGTTCTTCATAAGAAGCCTCACTTGCCTCTGGAAGGTCAGAGCCTAACACGGGACCTGGGGGGCTTTTCGAGAGTTCTGGTGCATGAATTGCAAGACGGCTGAGGGCGACGCAATGGACATACATATAGCGGGAATAGGAGACGCGCTAGGACCTTCAAAGATCCTGATGATCAGAGATGTGAGGTCGAGATTGGAAGCTTTCGTGGTTGTCGACAACACGGCCTGCGGACCGGCCATGGGAGGGATTCGAATGGCCGCGGATGTTTCAGTCAATGAAGTCGCTCGTTTGGCTCGTGCAATGACCTACAAGAATGCCGCTGCAGGAATTCCACACGGTGGCGGCAAAGCAGGCATTGTGGCAACGCCCTCTCTTCCAGGCCTCGAAAAAGAAATCATCGTTCGAAGTTTCGCGCATGCAATTCGCAGCTTGCACGAATACATTCCGGGGCCGGACATGGGATTGGACGAAACTTGCATGGCATGGATCAAGGACGAAATCGACCGAGCCGTCGGTTTACCTGAAGCACTCGGAGGAATTCCGCTTGACGAAATCGGGGCGACGGGCTTCGGACTCGCTGCCGCAGCGGAAGCTGCAGCACCGTATGCCGGCATTCGGCTTCAAAACGCGCGTTTTGTCGTACAGGGATTTGGCGCCGTCGGCCGGCATGCCGCGCGTTTTCTAAATATGCGGGGAGCTCGGCTGATCGCGGCTTCCGATAGCCGGGGAGCTGTGGCGAACGCTGCCGGGCTGGACGTGGAGGCTCTCATCCGCCACAAAACCAAGGGGCGCACTCTGTCCGACTTTCCAGAAGGCAAAGCTGTGAGCAGCGACGATTTGATTGGCGTGGACTGTGACATCTGGGTTCCTGCCGCCAGACCCGATGTGCTGACTGAAGTGAACGTCGTTCAATTAAAAGCTCGACTCGTACTTCAGGGCGCCAATATTCCCGCGACCGAGAATGCCGAACGATGGATGCACAACCACGGCGTCATCAACGTTCCTGACTTCATTGCAAATGCGGGAGGCGTCATCTGCGCCTCCTTTGAATACCACGGGGGAACGAAAAAACAAGCGTTCGAAATCATCGAGGAGCGGATTCGCGCAAATACGTCCAGCATACTCGCCCGGGCGCGTGATCAGCATTGCCTGCCCAGGCAAGCGGCTATCGGAATGGCGCTGGAGCGTATAGAAGAGGCCATGAAGTATCGGAGGTTTGCGCAATGAATGGCGTGCGCGATGCGCATGATCTTGGGGTGATGAGTCACGGAACGCGCGTCCAGGTGAGTAACAATCATGGCAAATCGGGCAAGTCTGGAATCATCATTTCGGTGGTGCGAAACCGATCGGGGCGCCCTGAAAACCAATGGTACGACGTCCGATTCGACGACGGCTCTTACGGCCGCTTTCACACAAGGAACCTCATGCGGATCACTTGACGGGCAATCGTCCTAGCAGCGACGTTTTTGTCACGCAGCAGAAGCTGCTTCAGTAATCCTTTTGAATGCCTGATCTGAAGACACACCGGTGAAGCATCTATGAAAGGCAAGCACTTGTCCCCGATGGAAATTGACCGTGTCATCTGGCTTCTGAAGTACACCGACTTGACACTTGGTGAGATCGCCACGAGGACACGATGCAGCCGCAGTTGCATCGCATCGATCAGCCGGCGTTCTGGAGTTCGCGTTTACGCTGGCCGCAGAAGCAATTGGTCCGTTGATGAATGCGGCTCCAATGAGATAACGCTTCATCGTGATCGTAACCCACTTTTGAGCAACGCAAAATCTAGTAGTTATTGAACCTTACGCGGCCCACCTTTTGTTAAAGGATCACGGAATCT
>CAZIPZ010000297.1:0-2386 GCA_964541075.1 uncultured Solibacteraceae bacterium
ACGTGTCGTAAGCAATTAAGGCGAGCCCGAAATTACGCTGCCGGAGCTATTTCAGCCGGCAAGGCTTTCCAGCAGTTCCTGAATTTCCAGCCAACGAATTTCGGCGTTTTCGATATCTTCGATGAGTTGCGCCTGACGTTTGAGCTCCGTTTCGGCATTCTCTGCCTCGGCCTTAGCAGTGCGTAGATTAGCTTTGGCCGCTTCCAGTTGCAGGCTCAAATCGCGTGGATCGAGAATGAAAAGGGTGTCTCCAACCTGTACCCGACTTCCAGCAGTAATCCGCCGCTCCCGAATCTCACCGGCGATCCGGAACGCTAGTGGCATCTCGCGATTGGCGCGCACCACGCCGGTGACGGACCAATCCTGCGCGCCAGCCGCTTCGATAGACGCGGCGCGCACTAATTGGCCTTGGGAAGGACTCTCGCCTTTCCCTCCATTATCGCAGGCGGTCATAAGCAGTCCGCAGATCGTGACAACAAGAACACGCACGTTGGCTTTCCATTTCTTGAATTAAGGTACTGAAACGATCTCGACGAATTCGATCATATAGTATACTATAGCGTCCACTAAATAGCTCGGAGAAAAAATGATCGGACTCGATGCCTGGTAATGGACGAAAGATTAAGCCCGGGCCGATAGCAGCTTCCCATGGCACGCGGGGCCGGCCGCCGGATTTGCTGAAGCACGCCGCAATTCTTGCGGCGGCCCGTCGGTTAATTTTCTCTGCTTCGGTCGCTGACTTGAATGTCCAAGCCGTTTCTCGGCTCGCGCGCGTCTCAAAGGTTACCTTCTACAGGCATTTCAAAGATCTCTCAGGTCTAGTCCGCGCCATCATTACGATGGAGCGCGAAAAGATGACGTCGGTGCTGGAGGATCTGCCCGATGAATACGGGGCAATTCGCCACGTATTGATTGAGTTCGGTGTTGTTCTTATGCAGTTTCTGTTCAGCATTGACCACATCATGCTTCAAAGAGCTCTCGCGTCTGATGCAAATTATCGAAAGTCATTTGGGTCAATTATTTTTCAAGAAGGACCGGATGATACGTGCGGCCGGCTTGCAAAAGTCTTCGAGATCGCTATAAGACGTGGCGAACTCCGACGACATGACGCAAAACGGTCCGCCGAACATTTGCTCGGAATGTGGCAGGGCACGCGACTTCTAGGCGTTCTGATCGAGGGATGCGAACGCCCATCCGAGCGAATGATCCGCAAGGACGTGTTACTTGCGGTAGATGTCATAATACGCGCTCACGCCAATGATGTGTAGAGAATGTGCTAATTTGATTGTCAAATGGGGCGCGACGCGTATTAATGCGCCGTCCATGCACTTGCCCTAGACACGTCGTGATCCGCCCGAGTTTTTGAGCCAAAGCGATTGAGAGATTACTATATCGTTGTTTCCAGTTCGAAAGGCTGGGTTTCGCCGAACGTCGCCGGTGCCTGACGTCCTTTCTGTTTTCTCTTCCAGCGCGAATGAGAGTTTTCCGGTAGAATCTTGACCCGAGGAAGGGGGAGGATCTGCCATGAAGAAGGGACGTTTTACCGAGGGACAGATCGCCTTTTCGCTGCGCCAGGCGGAGACCGGTATGTCGGTGGCGGAGATCATCCGCAAGATGGGGATCTCCGAGCGGACGTTCTATTCCTGGAGGAAGTAGTACGCAGGGATGGGCGTGGCCGAGTTACAATGGATGAAGCAACTGGAGGTGTTCGACGTCAGCACCAATGAGACACATTGTGGGTCTTGAGGAATGGAGGGTTTCCGGCTCTCGGATCGTGCTTGATGGTTTGCGTGGGGAATCCAGCATAGCCGAGCTCTGCCGCCGCGAAGGGATCGCGGAGAGCCTGTATTGCAGCTGGTCCAAAGAGTTCCTCGAGGCGGGGAAGCGGCGCCTGGCCGGCGATACGGAACGCGCCGCCACCAGCCCCGAGGTCAAGGAATTGCGCAGGGAAATCCGCGACCTCAAGGAGGTCGTCGCCGAGCAGGCCCTTGAGCTACGACTGCTCAAAAAAAGCATGATCGGGGATGGGGGAGACCCCGAATGAGATATCCCGCATCGGAAAAGCTCGAGATCATCCGGCTGGTCGAGCAATCCTCGCTCGGCGTGCGCCGGACGCTGGAGAAACTCGGCGTACCGCGCGCCACTTTCTATCGCTGGTACGACCAGTATCAAAGGGGCGGCCCCGAGGCGCTCGGCGATCGATTGCCCAGGCCTGACCGGATCTGGAACCGCATTCCCGACGATGTCAGGGGTCAGATTATCGACCTGGCCCTGGAGGTGCCGGAACTGTCGCCCCGGGAACTCGCCGTCCGCTTCATCGACACCAAAAGCTATTTTGTGTCAGAGGCTTCGGTCTATCGCCTCTTGAAGGCCCATGACCTCATCA
>CAZIPZ010000298.1:0-250 GCA_964541075.1 uncultured Solibacteraceae bacterium
GTTGTGTAAGTTGTCCATGTTATAAAATGCCGTGAGCTTTTTCAAGTAGCGCCGGAATGAGGTCAAGCTTTTCTCTCGTAATCGTCCTTATGATGTTGGTGAGTCCTTTGAAGGCGGAGCCAACGGAACTTCCGAGTGAGGGTTTGGAAAGCCGAGTCGATTTCTGGAAAAAGGTATTCACCCAGTACGGCAAGGACGACTTAATCATTCACGATCGCTTCCACGTCAACCTGATCTATGACATCGCCAA
>CAZIPZ010000298.1:260-2178 GCA_964541075.1 uncultured Solibacteraceae bacterium
GAATGCCGTCCAAAGCGCCCTTCGAGAGATCCAAACGAATCTTGAACAGCCTGAAGCTCTAAGCATCACCGCAAAGCAGATCTACGACGCGATTGTCGCCAATGGATTGCCGCTAACCGCCACTACGCTTTCGGAACTCAGCGGGAACATCCATACACAAAGAGGAATCAAAGAGCGGTTCCGCCAGGGCATCATCCGCTCGGGCCGTTATATTGAAGCGTTTCGGGAAACATTCACCAAAGAAGGAGTGCCGACGGCGATTACGCTCCTTCCGCTTGTCGAGTCGTCTTTTGAGAATCGGTCCTATTCCAAGGCGGGAGCTGCCGGTATCTGGCAGTTCACCCGGGGCACAGGCAGGCTATATCTGCGGATAGGCAAGAAGATCGATGAAAGATTGGATCCCGCCAAGGCAACCCGCGCCGCGGCGCGTTTGCTTCGCACCAACTACAATGCCCTGGGGTCATGGCCTCTGGCCATAACCGCTTACAACCATGGCCGAGCGGGAATGCTTCGAGCCCAAGACGCCCACGGCTCCGACCTCAACACTATTATCAAGGACTACAAGGGACGCATTTTTGGCTATGCATCCATGAACTTCTACGCGGAATTTCTCGCCGCGGTCCAGGTTTACGAGAATTACCCGCAGTACTTCGGAGAGTTGGTGCTGGACAATCCGACAATGATGCAAGCCGTCCCGCCCAAAGGAAAAGCGCAGACGTCGACGGTCGCAACGGCGTCCGCAGATCGTTATCGCGTTAGGAAGGGTGACACTCTTTGGGAAATCGCCCAGCGATTCGGACTCACACTGAGAGACCTTATGGAGAAGAACGGGCTCCGCAATTCGGGAATCTACGCGGGCCAAATCCTGTCCATCCGTTAGGAAGGGACAGGGGGGAAATTCAGTGCACTGCTTCGCTGACTAAGCGTGGTCCCGCTGCTGAAGCAGCCACAACTCGATTGCGCCCGCGCGACTTCGCCGAATACAGCGAGTGATCGGCTTCCTCGATGAGATCCTCAGGCAAATAGTCCGGTTTGAATATCGCCAATCCGCAGCTAAAGGAAAGCGTCAGTCTCGATCGTCCGTCAACAGAAACTTCGATGTTCTCCAGCTTGTTCTTCACCCGCTCAAAGAATGACCCTGCGCGCTCTGCGGTCGTTTCCGGAAGGATGATCGCGAATTCGTCGCCGCCTATCCGGCAAACAACGTCTTCCTCGCGGAGATTGACCCGTAGAAACTGCGAGAAAAACTTGAGCACCAGGTCGCCGCCCCGGTGACCGACCCGTTCGTTGATTTCCTTAAAAAAGTCCAGATCCACCAACGCGAGAGTCAAAGCATGATTGCCGCGTCTGGCGCGCGCGATCTCCTGCAGGAGCCTCTCATAGTAAAACCTCCGGTTCGGAATTTCCGTAAGCGCATCCGTGTATGCGTAATCCTTGTATACGCGTAACCGCTCGATTTCGGCCTCCAGCAACTGGTTCTTTTGCTCCAGGTCTTCCAATCGCGTCTGCAGGCTCGATTCACGATTTGTGCTCAAGAGCGCCATATTCGTTCCTCCGTGGACACCAAAGCAACACGCATGCCGAGCTATTCCTCGTTTTCCAACAAGCACTTAGGCGGCAGTGAAGCGGGCAAATCCTGCCAGGTAGGCAAAGTTTTGCGATATACAATCCAAGCATGCATCCAGACGAGGTGAAAGGGGACCGGCGAGCCATCTTCGTCACCGCCGGCGTGATCATCACGAATGCGCTTTTGTTCTTCTTGTGGCGGCAGCAAACCTACGTTCACATTGACGCCATTGCTCACGTCAACAAAGCGCGCGGGCTTTTCGATAACTACACGCCAGGCATAAAGCAGCTCGGATCGATCTGGCTCCCTTTGCAGCAATTGCTGATTTCGCCACTGACCAGGTTCGATTTC
>CAZIPZ010000299.1:0-2145 GCA_964541075.1 uncultured Solibacteraceae bacterium
AACGTGACGCCCGTGCTCGAGTCGAGCCAGAGCTGGAGGCCCGCGATGGCGCTCAAAATGTTGACTGTTTCCGTCTGGTCATGCATGTCTTTCACCCTAGTGAATTCCAAAAAAAAAGACCGGACCTCAGGCCGAAGCACAATGTCCGCTCCGCACTGCTTCCGATCGTTGGATTTTCAAATCGCCCAAAGTTATGGTGACCTTAGTATAGATCACTTCTAGACAGCTCAGGTCCACTGTTCTTTGATGTGGTATCTTGCAAAAGGGAAGCGGCCGAGATTCCGCATTTGGAATTTTCCAATTCGTTTTTTTGAAGCCGAATTCCGCCTCGGAGTTTTTCATGAGCTCGCCACTGCCTCTCATTGCCATAGTCGGTCGTCCGAACGTTGGTAAATCGGCTCTCTTCAACCGGATCATCGGACAACGCCGCTCCATCGTCACGAACGAACCGGGTATCACGCGCGACCGTATTTACGGTGCGGCCGAATGGAACGGGCGTGCCTTTGAAGTCGTGGACACCGGCGGCATTGTTCCGGGAGAGGAGACCGAGATCCCGCGTCGAATTTTGGAGCAAGCCCAGGTCGCCATTGATACGGCATCGCTCATCTTTTTTGTCGTCGACGGCCGGACAGCCATCACCGGCCCGGATCAGGAACTTGCACGACTCCTTCGCCGCACTCACAAGCCTGTATTCGTCGTAGTAAATAAGGTCGACTCCGAAAAGCAGGCGCCGCAAGCATCCGAATTCTTTCGGCTCGGTTTCAATCAAGTCTTTCCAGTTTCCGCTGAACACGGCCGTGGAATTACCGAGCTACTGGATGCGGCAGCAATTTCAATACCAGCACTCGAGGATGATGGGACGGAGTCTCAAGACGAAATTCGCGTGTCGATCATTGGCCGCCCCAATGTTGGCAAGTCCACTCTTCTCAATCGTCTGGTCGGACAAGAGCGCGCCATGGTCTCGCCGATAGCGGGCACCACCCGCGACGCCGTGGACAGCGTTGTGGAGCACGAAGGCAAACGCGTGCGATTTATTGACACTGCCGGCATTCGCCGGAAAGGGAAAACCGAGCTGAAAGCCGAGAAGCTGAGCGTGGTCATGGCGCGCAGGCACTTGGAGAGAAGCGACGTGGCCCTCCTGCTGCTCGATGGGAGCCAGGGTGTCACGGCCATGGACGCTCATATTGGTGGATACGCTCACGAAGCAGGCCGGTCCGTGATCATTGTCGTGAATAAGTGGGACGTGGTTGAAAAATCGCCAAGCATTACAGCGGATTACGAGCGCGAAATACGCGACCAGCTGAAGTTCCTTTCGTTTGCGCCCATTGTATTCATCTCGGCGAAAACAGGCCAGCGCGTCCAGAAACTATATGGGGTCATTGAAGAAGTGCACAAAGCGCGGTTCGTCAGAATCCCGACTCGCGAACTCAATGAGTTTCTCGGCCGTGAAGTCCTGCTCCGCGGAGGCCTTCCTGCCGAGGTCAAGATTCGTTACATCACTCAGGTGAAGGTGAATCCGCCGACCTTTGTGTTGTTCTCCAACAAGAGTCGAAAACTGCATTTTTCGTTTGAGCGTTTTGTGGAGAATCGGATTCGCGAGAAGTTTCCATTCACGGGCACTCCGATCTTTATTCGTCAGCGCATCAAGAAGAACGAGCGGGACGGCGAGCCGGTTCGTTCCTGATCAAGCGCGCGCTGAGTCGCGTTATAATCCCTTCCAACCCGTTGGAGATCTGTTGCGATGTCGCTATTGTCCATTCCCGATAAACTTTTTTTTCGAATCGGCGAAGTCTGCGAGATCGTAGGAGTGGAGCCATACGTTCTTCGATTCTGGGAAACCGAGTTTCCGATACTTACGCCGCAAAAATCGAAGTCGGGACATCGGGTGTACAGGAAGAAGGACGTAGAGATGGTTCTCAAGATCAAGGAACTGCTCTACGAGAGAGGTTACACGATTGCAGGCGCCCGAAAACAGCTCGCGTCGCGGATCCGCGTCCCACAACAGCGCGAGAAGGATGAAGTGCTCGTCGAAGTTCGCCGCGGATTGACCGAAATCTTGACATTGCTTCGAAAGAGAACCTAAAGTGAGGACATCGGGACGTAGCGCAGCCTGGTAGCGCACACGCTTGGGGTGCGTGTGGTCGG
>CAZIPZ010000300.1:0-2014 GCA_964541075.1 uncultured Solibacteraceae bacterium
TCCTCGCGGGGCTTCACCCTTCGTTCCTCGATACGTTCCACCAGATAGCGCTGCAGTTTCACGACAAGGCGTGCAGCCGCGATCAACTCCTCATCCGGTGCCGGAGACCCCACGCCAATCATCCAGGCATCCGACCACTCCTTGAATGTCCTGTAACCCTCCCTCGACATGCCAATCTGTTCTGCAATCGTAATCATGGGAATAGGTACGGCGAAGCTGTCGAGCGCTTCCGTCGTATCGCCGCCACGGACAATGTCGGCGATCAAATCGCACGAGATACCGTCAATGTATCCTTCGATTTGGCGAATCCGTTTCGGCTGGAAGGCTTTGTTGACGAGCTGCCGAAGCAGTGCATGAGCGGGCGGATCATTGTTCTGAAGGGCGGGAAGGTCACGCCCATAGCCTTCCTCATTGATGATCCTGATCGCCTCTTCCGAGGTCGAGTTTCGTCTTTCGAACATGCTCGAAAACCTGGCCGGATTCTTCATCACGGTTTTCACCAGTTCGTACGAGGTGACGAGGTACATGTTCAGCGGCTTGATGTGGAAAACGGGCGTCATTTCCCGTATTTCCTTCAGCGCCTCATAGGGAGACTGGATGAAACCTGGATCAAGCGGATTGAAAGTATCGATGTCGATGCTCATGACTTTTCTCTGGTGGGAGCTGATTGGTAATTAAAGCGGCCAGGGCAAAAAAAGCCTGACTTGGAACTTGTTCAGCAGCGTGGAATGAAAACGGAAAAAACAGTCTATCCGTTTTTGAGCGTGGTAAGTCTTTGTCCGGCTGCGGCTTTGAACATCTGCGCCAGACTATTGCCGCGTCACCCGGTACAGCGCGAACCTGCCGCCTTCGCGGCGATGATAGTAAAGCGATTTCCCGTCGGGCGACAGCGTCGGCGCCTCCACGAACCCCACCATCGACTCCAGCTTCAGGGGCTGACCAAAGGAATCGGCGCTGCTGCCGCGCTGCGCCATGTAGATCGCGGGACTTGCCCCAAGGCCGTTGCGTACGCGAGTGAAGAACAACGTCAGGCCGTCGGCCGCAATGCAGGGCGCGTATTCGAGGACGGCGGAATTGATGTTGCGCAGGATGCGTTCGCTGTCGGCGCTGCGGCGGAAGCCGCCACCATCGCGTTCCGCGATCACGATATCGGCAGTTTCCGGCATCGCGCCGCCGGTGAAGCGCCCGTCGACGAAATAGAGCGTGTCGCCGTCCGGACTCACCTCGGCATCGAAGTTCACCATGCCCGGCGTCATGGGCGAGACCCCGGGGACGATGTCCGCCTCCGCCACGCGTCCGTTGGCGAACGTGCCGCGATAGATCGTGGAGAGGGATTTCTCGTAGCTGCGCGTCGACACGAAATACAGCCTGCGCTGCCGGTCCATCGACGCCACGCCGTCGAGCGCCGGCGAATTGGCCCCGTCGATCTCGCCCTTGTAGTCGAAGCGGAGGTCGTCGACGCGCTCGGCCCAGTGCAGGTTGGTGTTCACCGCAGGATCGTTGCTGTTGTTGAACAGCAGGTAGCGCCCGTCGCGCGTGATGAAGGGCTCCATCGCGTCGCCGTCATAGCCGCGGATCGTGACGCGCTCCGGGTTGTCGAACAGGCGCGTCGAGCCGGTTTCCGGCGGGCGGTCGCCCATGGCGGCGGCGACAACCGCAAAAACGAGGAGGATGCCGAGAACCAGAAGTTTGATCATTGCGGACAAATTCAAAGTTGGCCTTTTCAAGCGACTCATGAAATAGGGTTTACAGCCTCAACGTTTGGCATGAGGGACCGCCGATAGGCGGTCCCTCTCGATAGATGGGTTGGGCATAGGGAGGCACTCGCACCCGTAAAGGTCGGACTTTCGCTCGACACCACGCGCTACCAGACCTTGGGTAGCACAATTGCTATGGCATTTTGATTCGAACCACTCGCTCGAAAAATAGATGAGTGCGAAAACAGAAGCAAAGATACCCAGAGACACTTTGATCCGAAACAGAAGATTATTTACGGCTTTCGGAGTCCAAGAAA
>CAZIPZ010000301.1:0-2000 GCA_964541075.1 uncultured Solibacteraceae bacterium
CTGATATTGCGATCGGAGCAATATGGCCCGTTTGTCGTGGACGACGCGGTGATGGCCCAGGATTACAGGAAGGCTGTTCAGGTGGTAGGCGCAATGCTGGACGAAGGGGTCGAGCCGCTTCTGATTCTTTCGAGGATTGTCAGGGTTTGGCGGCAACTCTTCGTGGGCAAGGCGTTGGTGGGGAAAAGAAGCGCGAAAGAAGTCGCCGCGGCGGCGATGGCGCCGGCCTGGAAAGCGAACGAGTTTGCCGGCGCCTGCAAAAAATTTGAATGGAAGCGACTGGCGACAGGTTTCCGGGAACTGCTATACGCAGACAGAGCTCTCAAGACTTCGACGCCGAATACACGAGGTTACTTCGAAGTCATGTTGTGGAAGATGATCGGTTAATTACGCAGCGAGTCCGTTAACGGTTTTGCTCAGCCGGGACTTGTAGCGGCGGGCCGTATTCTCTTTGATCACGCCTTTCTGAACTGATTTATCGATTACGCTGCACGTCTGCTGAAGAAGGGCCTTGGCGTCTGCAGCTTTTCCGGTGCTGATCGCCGCTTTCAGCTTCTTCAGTTGAGTTTTCAACCTGTGCCGATTCATCTGGTTGACCAGGTTGCGATGCTGACTTTGCCTGTGCCGTTTTACTGCGGATGCATGGTTTGCCATCAAGTCTCCTCAAGAAACCAACATCATAGCAGCCGGCTTGACAGGTGGTCAACGGCCAGCACAGGAAAGCAGGCGTGTTATAATCATGCTCAGGAACATAATGAAGAAGAGTATTCGTATGGGCGACGGCGTCGCCGAGTTTTTTGGAACCCACGACGGCAATATTAAGCACCTCGAATCCCTTTTCAAAGTTCAAGTCCATATCGACGGTCAAAACAATCTGACAATTGATGGCGATGAGAACAGCGTGATGCTCGTTGAGCGCCTCGTCGAGGACTATGCGCAACTGCGGGCGGAAGGCGTCAAATTTTCAAACGGCGATTTGAAAGCGATCATCCGAATCATTTCTGAGGACGCGTCCCAAAGCTTGCGAGGTGTTGTCACGACCTCCCGGCATTTGCAGATTGGAAAGCGCAACGTCACACCCAAGACTCTGAATCAAAAGCTGTATCTCGAGGCGATCGAGCGCCATGACATGGTGTTCGGCATTGGTCCGGCTGGAACGGGTAAGAGTTATCTTGCCGTGAGCATGGCTGTTCGAGCGCTGATTGAGAAGAAGGTGAGCCGGATTGTTTTGACTCGGCCAGCCGTTGAAGCCGGAGAACGCCTCGGTTTTTTGCCGGGAACCCTTCAAGAAAAAATTGACCCGTACTTGAAGCCGCTCTATGACGCGTTATATGACATGTTGGATGCTGAGCGCGTCGACCGCCATATCGAACGGGGTGTCATCGAGATCGCTCCAATTGCTTTCATGCGAGGTCGCACGTTGAATGACGCCTTTGTGATTCTCGATGAAGCTCAGAACACTACCCCTGAACAGATGAAGATGTTCCTGACCCGAATCGGATATAACAGCAAAGCAGTCATTACGGGCGACATCACTCAAATCGATTTGCCGGTCGGCAAAATGTCCGGATTAATTGAGGCTCGCAACGTCATTTCCGGAGTCGATGGGATTTCCTTCATTCACTTTAACGAAAAGGATGTGGTCCGCCATCCCCTTGTTCAGCGGATCGTACGGGCATACGAGAATTACTCCGCACAAAACATCCTTCGCCAACAATCCTTGCAATTCGGTCAGACCAACGAAGCCTGAGCGGCTTATGGCGCCTTTGCCAGAAACTCAATCCACCCAATCCACTATGGTCGTCAATCGGCAACGGAAACACGCGATTAATAGGTCGATGCTGAGGAAGTTTCTGTCAGTAGCCGCTTCTGAGCTGGGCATTAAAAACGCTTCGTTTTCGATCGTGTTCGTGACCGACAAAGCGATGCGCAGTTACAACCGCTATTACCGGGGCCAGGATAAGTCGACAGATGTTTTGTCGTTCACCGGAGACAGGGAG
>CAZIPZ010000302.1:0-763 GCA_964541075.1 uncultured Solibacteraceae bacterium
GCGTCCGGAAAACGCGAGTTGCGCTACGAGATCGCAAACCAGGGGATCGACGTAGCCGGAGCGGAACTGGCAGCTAAAGAACTCGATGTTCTCGGAAGGGTTCGCACAGCCTTCTACGATCTGCTGCGTACGTACGACGAACTGCGGTTGCATGATGAACAAATCGCCCTCGCTGAGCAAGCCATCGCGGCGGCTCGCATCAAATACACGGTCGGGCGAGTGCCACAACAAGATGTTTTGAAGGCCCAAGTCGGGCTCACAGAACTGTCTGAACACCTCGTCATGTTTCTTCAAGAGAGAGATCTTGCGCGTGTCCGCTTGAACACCCTCATGGGTCGTGATCCCAACGCACCTCTCGAAGTCACGGGACTTTACGAAACTCCGGCGGGTCTCCCTTCCGTTTCGGAGCTACAACAGACGGCGCTGGAAAACCGGCCGGAACTTAAGGCGATGAACGCTGCAATAAGGCAAACGGAAACGAATGTTCGCCTCGCCCAGAAAAACTACAAACCGGACGTGATGATCGGCGCGGGATATATGTTGATGCCTTCAGGATCCATGAACCGGCACGGGTATATGGCCGAACTGTCGTTCAACCTGCCCTGGTTGAATCGCTCCAAATACGATGGCGAGATCCAGGAGGCTCGGGCGATGGAGGCGGTGCAACACAGCGAAATTCGACTGCGCAGCGCCGAGATACTGCAGGAGGTCCAGGAAGCTTTTGTGCGCGCGAATTCCGCCTCAAGGCTCGTGGAGCTGTATC
>CAZIPZ010000302.1:773-1823 GCA_964541075.1 uncultured Solibacteraceae bacterium
ACACTGCGATCGGCATCTGCAGCATACCAGACTGATCAAACAGATTTTCTGAACCTTATCGACAGTCAAAACACACTGCTGGACGTTGAGTATTCCTATTATCGGGCGCTTTCTGAATTTCACGCACGAGTGGCGGATCTTGAGCGCGCCACGGGCAAACGAATCGGCCCGCCTTCGCTCGTGAACCTGGAAACACAGCGATGACGAGACGCGAACGCGGATTACTTCTATTAGGCCTTGTGACCGGCATTGCTGTTGGGGTGATGTCTTATCGCGTCACACCACACGTCCTTATCCCAGGTGCAACGGCCGTGACCGATCCAGAAACAACTGTTCCGGTTGAGCCTACAGAAAATGTCGACTCGGAGAGTGGAACAGCCATCGCTCTTACGCCGGAGGAACAGTCCTCCATTGGTATTGAAACGACGGAAGTTCAAACGCGCAATGTTTCCCGGGAAATCATTGCTCCAGGGAAGGTCGTTGATCAGTGCGCGGGTCGGTGGCCGTATTGAAAAACTGTTTGTCAAAGTTACTGGCGCCAGCGTCGGCCGTGGCGAGCCAGTCGCATCGATCTATAGCCCGGAAGTCTTCGCCAGCGGTGAGGAATACAAGCTGGCCTTGGAAAACCGTCAGCGTCTTCAGTCCAGCAAGGAGCCGAAGGCGATTGCGCAAGCGGATGAATTGGTTCAGGCAAGTCGCCGGCGGCTGGAACTCTGGGGACTTAATGCCGAGCAGATTGACGCGATCACAACGGACCCGCTGGCCGCCGCACAAATCAACATCTATTCACCCGTGGCGGGCGTAGTCGCCACTCGAAATGTCGTGGAAGGACAGTACATTGAAGGAGGGGAGACGCTCTACACCATCACGGATCTCAGCGCCGTATGGGTCCAAGCGGATATCTTCGAATCGGACATTCCCTCCGTGCGGCGCGGCATGGATGTCCGGATAACATCACCAGGCCTCGCCGGTGAACCGCTCCGTGGAATCATCAACTTTCTTCAACCCGCAGTGGATCCGCAAACGCGAACCATAACGGCTCGAATTCAG
>CAZIPZ010000303.1:0-1709 GCA_964541075.1 uncultured Solibacteraceae bacterium
GCTATCCTCGTACTTGCTCTTTCCGTGACAATCTTCAAAGACTCGACGACACCGGGGACTACTTCGTGTTCGAGTCCCGAGTAGAGACCCTCGGTGTTTTCGCGCACTATTACAAGATCTACGTTGCCAAAGCGTGACGCAACACCAGGTAAATTGCGAACCGGTCTGAGATTCGCGTAGAGATCTAGAGCTTTCCGCAACCGCACATTAACACTTTCGAATCCCGTTGCGATCGGGGTGGCGACCGGACCTTTCAATGCACAGCGGTTTGCTCTCACCGATTCGATAACGTCATCTGTTAGTGGAGACCGGTTGCGCTCCAGGGATTGAGCTCCAACGATGAAGCGGTCCCATTCGATTTCGACGCCTGCAGCGTCGATAATCCGAAGCACGGCCATGGAAACTTCCGGGCCGATTCCATCACCAGGAATCAATGTAATTCTGCGAGCCATTCTCTTCTTATTGTAGACGACGGAATTCATCGTTCGTCCATTCCTTTTGTCAAGGAACTTGATTTGGAGATTTCATGAATCCCGCGTCAGCCGTGCGTTTCCGCCTGAAGCGCGGGAAACACTGGCTTGACATGCCCTATACCGTGAGATATAAAGCGCTCCGGTGTTGTGACTGCTAACGTTTCGAATTCGGTAGAGGAGGGAGCAGATGAACAAGGGCGAGTTAATTGACAAGATCGCGAAAGATGCGAAGATCTCCAAGGTTCAAGCGAGCAACGCGCTCAATTCGGCGCTCGATGGTGTTACGTCGACGTTGAAGAAAGGTGGCAAGGTCACGTTGGTCGGCTTCGGCACCTTCTCGGTAGGATCGCGCAAAGCAAGAACTGGCCGCAATCCGCAGACCGGTGCCCCATTGAAGATTCCTGCCAAAAAAGTCACGAAGTTCGTTCCAGGCGCCGAACTCAAAAAGGCTGTAAATCGGGGCCGCTGAGATCCAGGTCGATCTCCGCAACCGCACTTCATTATGGATGCATAGAGCAGGGCAGCTTTCAGCTGCCCTTCGCTATTTACAATTGCAAGTGTCAAGAGAGTGCCATCTCTTGCAGAACATCGGCCCACAGGTTCGGTTTGAAGATGCCTCAATCGTACTTGCGGGGTTATTGGGTCTCTTTAGGGACTTTTCCACAAAACGCGACGCCCCAACCGCTTTCTCAAGAAATTTCATGGTGCTGAACCGGGAGAAGTAAATAGAATATATGGGTTGTATTTGTAGTCGCGAGTTAACCATTGCTCACAGACAGAAGGGGGAAATGCATGCTTAGCACAAACCGACGAATTTCAACCTCAGGGCTTCTCATCTTGGTGGGAACGCTAACCCTTTCCGGATGCGCGACTCGGAAGTTTGTCCGGAACCAGGTCGATTCCCTGAATCCAAAAATTGAAGAAGTTGCGACTGCCGGGAAAGAAAACGCGGAGCGAATCGACGCCGTTGATAGGCGCGCGCAGCAAGGCATTTCGGCCGCCGCGACTGCGGATCAAAAAGCCACACAGGCGGGACAGACCGCCACTGCTGCGCAACAGGCCGCGCAGGCTGCCGACCGCAAGGCGGATACTGCGAATCAAGGCGTGCAGCAGGCGAATAATCGCCTTAACGCTGTCGAGGGACGAATTGCCGGAATCGATAACTACGCCCCGGCAGGCCAGCCGACGTCCATCACATTTAGGGTGAACTCCTCCACATTGTCTGATGAGGCAAAA
>CAZIPZ010000304.1:0-1664 GCA_964541075.1 uncultured Solibacteraceae bacterium
CGAGGACCGGCTGTCTTAGCGTCGCGCGTGCGTCAAACAAACTGAACGGCCCGACGATGGAAGAAATCCCCGGGAACGGAGGAAGCCCAAACGCGCTAAGGTTCGTCTGCTGCACGATTTCTTCGGCGTGCGCATTCACGTCGGGCAGTAGATTTGAAAGCCGGTTCAAGCGGACTGCGCGGATAGAGCGAAGGTTCTGTTCATTGACGAGCACGCCCAGGTTGTATCGAAGCGCCCGATCAATGGCATCGGAAAGCGAGAGTTGCAGGACCTCTCCCGTCGGTGCACCCGATGGAATACTCGAGAGGAATTGGGACCGGCCATCCCCTCCGGGCGAAATCTGAGGCATTGTGACGTCGGAATTCGGTGGGCGTGAACCCGTCTCGAATTGGGACGGCCCCAAAACCTGGCCAAAAGACGATTGGGCGCCCAGGAATGCACCCAGCATCAGAGCCGCAGCAGCAATCGGATGTGTCATGAAGCTTGAATTCCTTTCCAAATCAGATCGAAAACGAACCTAACGTCATCCTGCAGGGGATGAGAGGTCCAACCCAGAATCCGCTGTGTGACCACTCCGCGGACAAGATCAGCAATGGCGAACGAGATCATTTCAGTGTTAATGGTCCGAAGAACCTTCTGACGGATGCCTTCCTTGAGGACGGATTCGATCAATTTCGCCTGTTCGAAGTAGAGATCAAGAAATGCTTTCTCGGATTTTGTTGGCGGCGCCAGCGGGATCTGCCCAAGTTCGTAATAATAAATCTTAAAGAAGTCCCGATTAGCCTCGAAGTACCCAAGACGTGCCGCGATCAATGTACGGAGCTTTTCCTCTACAGACGACGCGGCATCTACCTGCCTGGTAAGCTCTTTTGTCAGGGAGGCCAAGCCGAACTTCAGCGCCTCGACATATATCTCTCTCTTCGACTTGTAGTAAAGGTAAAGGGTGCCCTTTGCCAGCCCCACAGCCGCTGCTATCTCATCGACGGTGGCGTCATGAAATCCTTTTTTTGCGAACACAGTCCGCGCCGCTTCCATGATTTCGCTCGTGCGAAATTCACAAACAATTTCTTTCTTGGTTTTTCCTCTAACTGGCATGGTTGCTCAGCACACCTCTTTACTTCTCGACTGGTTGGTCATCGTACTATACTGTGATTTCAATGACAATCGACCAACCAAACAGGACACATTCTTCACAACCGTTACGACACATCGCTTGATGACGAGAAAGCTTAAACTTTTATGCCATCCGTTCTCATGTGGACCTGCAAATGTGGACGACATTACAAGAGTGTTACGGAAAGGGATTCTATCGAACCGGCCCAAAACATTACTTTTTCATGTCCGAAGTGCAAACACATACAAATCCTTCATGGGCGTCTTTCCATGGTGCAGTATGAAATTCGAGATTCCCAGTGGATGGACCTGAGCTTCACCGAGACTGACGGCGGAGAAGTGCCTTCAAGCGGAAGCGAGTAGCGACTGACGATCGGTAACAGCGGATATGGCCCTGCCGCGGAGAAAAGATCGACTCGGTCTCCCGATCTAGTGCAGAAAGTGGGCTCGGGTAAGGGCTCCCCGGGCATCGTCAACTGGTCGCCTAGAATGCGGCATAATGCCAAATATACACTCTGCCAAGTAGCCTCGTGGTCGAGACGGAAGGGTGC